>NZ_JBFNXX010000009.1:0-181697 GCF_040811725.1 Sulfitobacter sediminis | reverse complement strand
TCCTCCTGAACAGGATGAATCAGAAAACACACCTCATGGGAATCCCCTTTGATTCAACGAAAGATGGAACCGCTCTAGTCAGTCAAAAGTGGTTAACAACATAGACCACAAGTGAACTGGCAGAGGCTGAATATATCATACGGGGCAAGGGGGTATGGCCCATGCGTCCCCTTCGTTGCTTGTCTTTGCCCAACCCGAACAGTTTTTCAGCCTAACGGGGAGACAAAGGCCCTTCTGTTGTCACACATCTTGTCACACATTTGGGACACATCGGGTGTTTTTGGGGTCATTGACAGGGGATTCAGCGTCGTGAATGATGCATGCAGGAATTGACGTAGGTTCCGATTGGTAGACGTGTAGCATCCAGCAAATACTTGTTTTTGTTGGATTAGTGTCTGAAAGATCGGAGATGTTTCGACACATGCTTCAGGTGCCAGTGTCCTTACGGACGTGGAGGTTCGAGTCCTCTCCTGGGCACCAATTTTCCCGAACATCTCCGCTGATAACGCGCCAGAATGATTGCTGATTTTGGGCCGTCTGTATTCATCTGAACGTTACAGAACACGTGATATCTCCGAAAAACATGCGCTTAGGGCGTATCAAAGAGGGGTCGATACCCCCAGCGCGAGGTTGATACCCCCATGTCTCCGACAGACCTGAATAACTGGAAAGCGGCGAGTCGCTGAAAGCCATACAAGGTGAGCGCTGCTGGTGGTCTATTCTTGTGGGCGAAGCCAAATGGCTCGAAGCACTTGCCACCGGAGTATCGTCACATGTCGCCGACGACCGCCGAAGGGCTGGAGCCTTCACGTCACTATCCGCCACGAAGACAGGCAACCCCAAGTCACGATCACTCAAATCGAACCGGTTACCGCGTCTGGCTTCGCAGAACATATGCCGGTCCCTTGGTCTGGTCACCCGCTGCTGATCACCGGTTTCTCAGAAAGAGGTCGATTCTCTCGGCATACCGCCCTGAGCTGACGCGGCGATAGCCTAGTGATCAGCCACAGGGCTGTTTGTTCTTTGGCCTCGTGTCGAGCAGGATCGACCACAGGAACTCAAGCCGGGTGCGGGTGGCGAGTGCGGGAGAGTCGAGCGGCAGCGAGCCCTCACCGCGCAGCACCGGAAGTGCGCCGCAGAGGTCAAACCCCTCGATGACCGGGTCAAGCCGGGGGTAGACCGCACGAACGTGGCAGCTCATGCAATTGGACCGCATGCCATCGGGGTATTTTCCTTCAATGTAGGGGTTCCAGACCGTAGCGGGGCCCCCATCGACGGCAACGGGCACGTCGCGGCTGTAGCCACTATTCAGCATGTAGTTGCGCCAGACGCCGGTCACGTTGTCCGGACGGTCCGAGCCGAAGGGTGCCTGATCGGGCCGGTCATGCCACCAGGCGGTTGCCCAGACCCAGTTCGGAATTTCGCGGGTGGTGAAATGGATGCCCAGCAGAATGGCGTAGTCGCCCGTCTCGATCTTGGCCGGGGTCCCGTCCTTCGGACCAGGGCTCACCGCGTTCGTGACGGCTTCAAGCTCCGCCTCGGTGATCTGGAAATGGTAGAAGCCGTCGAGACCGACAACAGCAGCGGTCAGGGGCCGTTTGTTGCAGGTGACATCCGCCGTCGACTTGGCAAAGCCCGGATCAGGCGAGATCGCCACGCAGCGTGGCCAGACGGCTGACGGGTAGGGCGGGCTGACCTTGACCTCGGGCTGATCCAGCTCTCCGTCCCAGACGGGCAAGACCGTCAAACCATCCTTGGCCACGACGCTCCAGATTGTCTTGATGGCGATGGCATTCGGCGGGAACTGCGGGATCGAACGGTCGAGCAACGGCGTCTTGTTCCGATTGAAGGTCTCGTTGATCTGGTCGAGCGTGTCGGGCTTGAACAACGCATTGGCCCAGATGTGGTTGCGTACGGGCATGTTGAAGAGGACGTTGGCGGCCACCGATTCACCGGGGTTCGGCTCCGGCACACCGGCCAGGCCAATGCCGAACTGGCGCGCGCCGTGGATATTGGCACGCCGGTCCGAAAGCGTGGCGGGCGGTTTGCCCTCCGGCCCGGAATAGACGACATCGTCGGTGAACCAGCTTTCCCAGACGGCATAGCCTCCGGGTGCCGGGGAGGTCATGCCGGCAAATACCTGCCAGGCATGTGCGCGCAGGGCGGGAAAATCCCGTTTCTCGAGAAACCCGAGAAGCCGGGCTTCACCCGCGACCCAATCCGCATCGGTCGGGTCGGTCCCTCTGGAGAAATCGAACCCGGCGGGCATGTCATAGCCCTTCGGGAACGGGGCATAGTCTGCGGTGGACGCCCCCGCCGCGGCGGGGTCAGCCTGGGCGGCAGGCGCGAGGCTGGTGAGGGCAACGCAAAGGGCTGGGACAATGAATTGGCGTAACATGGGCTATCTCCGGAAATGAATGAAACGGAAACCGCGCGGCGGCATCCGCAGCGCCGGAAAAATCGTTAACGCTATTAATCTAACCCGAAAAAGCGTAACCTCGGAGGGAATTTTGCCCGGCGTGGCCAAATCATTTCAAATGAGGGAGGGGGGCCCCATGAGTTTCACCGAGAATGACGTGCGCGAAGGCGACGTCATGCTGATGATGTATGACGAATTCAGCGCCAAGCTGATCGCGCTGCTGGACAACGGGATCTACAGCCATTCTGCCTATTACACCGGCAGCGAGGTTGCGGGTGTTATTCGCAAGGGACTTGTGCATCAGGATCTCAAAGGGTTTCTCGCGGACCCCTTGCTGGAATACCTCGATGTCTACCGGTTCTACGGCGACAAGGACGATCCCAGCACCGAGATGGGCAGTCCCGACTGGCCCGCGGCGCCGGTCACGCAGGTGTGCAAGAACTACATAGACAAGGGTGTGAGCTATGCGGTGGACGAGCTCTACTTCTTCTGGGTTCTGATCCTGATGCACGACGCGCCCAAGACGGGTGAAGGGCGCAAGATGGTCTGGTACGTGATCAACGCGATTGTGTTCCTGCTGGATCAGCTGGACCCGAAATTGCACAAGGGCATGATCTGTTCGGAGTTCCTGACCCGGCTTTTCATGGAAAACGATGCTTTCCCGAAATACGCGCTGAAGTTCTCGGACACCTACACGGTCTCGGGGCCACCGGACGAGGATTTCAAGGACGCCTACGAAGCGGTCCTGCAGGCCCTGAAGAAGGTCGATCCGGAGCTTGAGAAGAAGATCGAGGAAGCGCGTAAGGCCGGGGTTTCGGGGCTGACACCGGAGCTGGTGACACCGAACAACCTGCGCCATTCGCCCAGCCTGAAATTCATGGGCCGCATCAAGGGATCGGGATCGCCTGAACAGGCTTAGGCCGCCTCTGCCAACAGCCTGTCACTATCTCGCCAGAGTTTGCGAACCAGCATCAGCATGGGTTTGGTGATGGGTGCGCTGGATTTCTTGAAGAAGTATTCGTATCCCGTCAGCGTCAGTTCAGGCTCAAGCTGGCGCCCCTCGGCAAACTTGGCGGCGGCGACGCCGAGTTTTCCCTGCATCCCTGACATCATCGCGATGAATATATGCGGCTGGTGCCATGTGGGGTCGAGCTCGATGGCTTTCTGCGCCGTTGCCATGGCATCCGCGCGCCGTCCGGAGGCGGCATAGGCCACGGCCAGAATGAACAGGTTCATGTGCCGCTGCAGGTCGTGCGGGCTGGCCTCGACGATACGCTCCAGGATCGGGATCGCTTCCTTTGGGCGGTTGGACTGCGCTAGTGCCACGGCCTTGGTCTGATGAAAGGGTGTGTAGTGGGGTGCAAGTTGCAGCGCACGCTCGATCAGGCGCAGCCCTTCCTGTCCATGCCCCAGATGCGCCTTGGCCGCCGCCACGTTGCCCAACACCGTGGCATCGTTCGGTGCCATGTCGAGTGCTGCATCGGCGAGCGAGATCGCCTCGATGTCGCGCGCTTCAGGGTCCTTGGCATACCCTCCCGCAACTTCGCCCGCGATGGTCAGGGCCAGCAACGCCCAGGCATCGGCGTAATCGGGATCGGTGGCCACGGCCGCGCGCAAAAGCTCCTCGGCGCGGTGCAGCGAGGCGGAATTCATCCGCTCGAATAGTTCGTGGTTTGCCTGCACGACAAGTTGCCAGGCGGCAAGGTTGTCGGGCGGGCGCGACCGGATGCGAAAACCTTCCTGCCGCGTGACGGTAGACTGAATGGCCAGCGCCACGCGCTCCGCGATCTCAAGCTGCACATCGAACACGTCGGCCAGCGGGCGGCGGTAGCGTTCTGTCCAGACCACCTGTTCGGTCTCGGTCTCAAGCAGGCGAACCGTACAGAGAAACTCCTGCTGCGCCTGCCGGGTGGACCCTTCGAGCAGGTAGCCGACACCGTAGCGTTCCCGCATCTCTGCCGCCCCTGCATCGGTCCCGTGCCGGTGCGCAAAGCTGTCGCCGCGAGACAGGGTGCGCAGGTTGGCCTGCTGCCCCAGCATCGTGATGATTTCCTCGGTCATCCCATTGGCGAGGATCTGATCATCCGGGGTTTGGCCCAGCACCGCAAACGGCATGACCATGACCCCCGGCGACGCGAGCGCGGCATCCAGATGCCCGGCGGCCTCTGCCGCTTCTTTCGCGCGGGGCGTGCTACGGGCTGTCCGACGGAACAGACGCCCCAGACCAGAGGCAAGCCCGGCAGCAGCCTCGGACGCGACGGCCAGCATCCGCCCGCCGTGCAGGGGTTCGGGCGCGCCGCGCCGCCAGCGATGCACGGGCACCGGGTCAGCGATATTCTTGAGCCTGCGGGACCCGGCAGGGGAGAATTGCTCGGCCTTATCGGGCGAAAGGCGGGCCAGAACGCTTTCGGCAATCAGCACCCCTCCCGGTTCCGTCAACTCCTGCAGCCGCGCAGCCACGTTCACCACGGCGCCGAATAGGTCATCGCCGCTGTCCATGACCTCGCCGAAATTCACGCCGATGCGCAGCACGAAACGATCGCTGTCGTCAAGACCTTCGTTGACCTCCTGCATTCGGCTCTGGATTTGGGTGGCGCAATCGGCAGCCTGATCGGCCTGGGCGAATTCGACAAACATGCTGTCGCCGCCAGTGCCGACGATCTTGCCACCGTGGTCCTGAATGAGCGGCCGCCAGTGATGGTTCATGCAATCGCGCAGCCGGGCAAAGGTGCGGGTCTCATCGAAGTCCATCAGCCGCGAATAGCCCACGACATCGCCATAGAGTATGGCGACCTCCCGTCGGATTATTCCGGCATTTTCATTCACGCCAAGCCCCCCGCGCGTGTCGCAGTACGTTTGCGCGTTGCTCAACCGTGATCAAGATTACTCCGGCGTGGATGCAAAGTCGCGACATTTCTTCCCGCCGGGTCCCCGGCGTCAGAATGTCTTGAGATACTCGATCAGGGCAAGGCGCTGATCGGGGGTGAAGGTGGTGCCGAATATCCGGCTGTCGTGGCCCGTGTTGCGATTGCCCGGCAGCGAGGTGTCAAAGATGAAGCCATCGGCCCCGTCATGGGGCGCAAGGCCCACGCGCTCCGGATCGAACTCCCATCCGCCGAGCGTAAATGTCTTGGGCCGCTCCTCCGGCGGAGACAGCAGGTCATAGAGCGTCGGGACAGAACCGTTGTGCAGATAGGGTGGCGTGGCCCAGATGCCGTTGAGCGTGCGCGCCTTGTAGGTAAAGCCGCCGCGCTTGCCGAATTTGTCCAGCACCGCACCTTCGATGATCGCCTCGACCATCTCGCCCGGGTGATCGAGAACGACCTGGAACGTCTGTTCGATCAGCATCTTGAGCTTCGGCTTTTTGCTGCCATCCAGGGTTTGCGCCGTGGCGAGAGTGGCGCGGGCGGCTAGCGGGTCGACACCCAGTTCATCCGGTGAGACCAGCGTGGCTTTGTAGTCCTCGTAAGGGTCCGCGCGCTTGTGGCAACCCTTGCAATGCCGGTTGTAGAGCGCTTCTCCCTCGGCGGCCACGTCGCGGTCAATGGCCCCGAAGATGTCTTCGGGCCAGGCCGGCGGCTCCATCCTGTTGACCCAGTCCTCCAGATCGCCCAACTCCTCGATGTTGACCGAACTGGGAAAAGCCTCCTTGCCGGGATCGACATCGACCCGGCCAAAAACGCCGATTACCTCGCCCACGTTGCGCAGCAGGATCGACCCGATGATGTCGTTGGGCGCAAACCCCGTCCATTGCGCAACATCCGCCTGCCCGGTGCCCCAAATATGCGGGTAGCTCACCGGTGCGACGGGCGGGGTCGCGTTTTGCGGAAGGCCAAGATTGACAGAGGTCGCCTGATTGTAGATCTGCCCCACAGCGTCGACCCGGCCATACCCGTAACGCAGGGGCGAGGCGTTGATCTGCAGCCGCGCCTGCAACAGCGCGTCCTCGCGTTCGAGCCTCGGTCGCAGTTTCGCAGGGTCCGTGTTCAGCGCTGCCGCCATTTCGGACAGGCGCGCGGGGTCTTGAAGGGTTGCCGCCAGTGCTGCGCCCAGCTCCTCCGTCATGGTCTGGAAATCAGCCTGTGTGGGCGCGCCGATGATGTATAGCCCGGTCCCCTTGTAGGTCAGCATCCCCGAATGGCAGGCCGAGCAGGTCAGGCCCACGAATTCCTCACCCTGCCAGAGCTTTTGGGACCGCGAGAACCCGATGGGCAGCCCATCGGGATTGGCTTCGGTCTGCCTGCCCGGCAGATAGCGATAGCGCAGCATGTTGGCCGGATCGGTGAACGCCTGCCCGCCGTCCACGGTCTTCAGCGCGAGGAATATGTCGCGCGGCAACACCAGCGAACCCTGATCGGCATGCATCAACGCGGTGTAATTGTTGGGGTCGATGCCTTGCCGGTTCATCAGGACACTGTCGAGGCCTTCGAGCTTGCCAAGATCGAGGAAGTCGTTTTCTTCCCAGTCATCCGATGCCTGTCCGGGCCCCAGCGATGTCGAATGATACCAGGCGACCCCGTAATAGACAGCTGCCACGAGGGCGACGATAAGAAGCAGGGCCTTGAACACTGATCTGAACATGGCGGCGCCCTCTTGTTTCGGATTACGGCCGCAAACCGGCACGTGTAGGTTGAGCTTAGGACAAAAAGGCATTTCGGTCCAACGAAGTAGTGCCCGGCGCGTACCCTTTATCCCAGGATATCTCAGGTCTGCTTCGTTCTGTTTGGCCGGCCCCGAGAGCCAACACTGATGTCACCCACGAAACGGGATATCTTTGTCCCTGTGACTCCAGGACCCGAAGGGCGCTGGATACCCCTTGCCTGCCTTCGAGAACACACCCACTCTACGCGCACTCGCAGTGGTAGGGGCCGATGACACGCAATATTCCCATTTCATTCCTGGTCATTCTTCAGGGGGTAATCAGCGCGGCTTCGCTGGTGGTGGAAATCGTTGCAGGGCGGATGCTCGCGCCGCATGTCGGCATGTCGCTTTACACCTGGACGGCGGTCATCGCCGTCGTGCTGGCGGGTTTCTCGGCCGGGCACTGGTGGGGTGGCAGGCTGGCCGAGAAAGAAGACAGTGCCGCACTTGGCTGGACCGGTGGCGCGCTTCTGGCGGGCGCGGCGGCAACCGCCGGTGCGGTGGTGCTGCTGCCCGCGATCGCGGGGCCTGTGCTGGCCGCGCTGGCGAATCCGGTCTGGTCGATCACGGCACTCACCGGGCTGGTGTTCTTCCTGCCCTCTTTCTTTGCTGGTGTCCCCGCGCCGGTGCTGACCAAGATCGCCGTGACCCGCGCGTCGCGCACCGGGCCCGCGCTGGGGGCGATGTTCGCCGCGGGCGCGGTGGGTGCGATTGCAGGCACGCTGCTGGCCGGTTTCTTCTTCATCTCATGGCTGGGCTCCGCGCTGACGCTGGTTGTCGTGACATGCGTCTATGCCGGGGCGGGGCTGATTTTCTTCTGGCTGGGGCGCTCTGCCGGACTGCGGCTGGCGCTTGTCTCGGCGCTCCTGATCACGGGTCTCGCAGGGCTGGCGCTGGCCGCCCCAAATCCCTGTGACCGGGAAAGCCGCTATTTCTGCCTGCGCCTCGATGATCTCTCCGTCGATCCGGGGCAGCCGGTCCATCTGATGGTGATCGACCACCTCGCCCACGGAATAAGCGCCCGCGATCTCCCGCAGGTGCAGTTCACCGAACATACCGCCATGCTGGATCACCTTTCGGTCCTGCGCGCGCCACGCGGGGACTTCACAAGCTTTCACATCGGCGGGGGCAACTATGCCGTGCCGCGCGCCTTCGCCGCAGGCGGAGCCGGAGCCATCACCGTGGCCGAGATCGACCCCGAAGTGACGGCCATGGCGGTCGAGGATTTCTGGTTCGATCCGGCCACGGCCACGGTGTTGCACGAGGATGGCAGGCGCGCCCTGCTCACCCGGCCAGAGGCGCGCTATGACATCATTATCGGGGATGCCTTTACCGACGTGGTCGTGCCCGTGCATCTGGTCACGGAAGAGTTCTTTCGCCTTGCCGCGTCGCGGCTGACGCCCGAAGGCACGTTCCTGATGAACGTCATCGACCACGAGGATCGCCTGCGCGCACTCTCGTCCATCGTCGCAACGATGCGGCGGGTGTTCCCCGTGGTCGAGGTCTGGACCCAGCAGGCACAACCGGTTCCCGGTCAGCGGATGGTCTTTGTCGTGGTCGGGGGGCAGAACCGGTCAGAAGTGGACAGCTTCACGGTGCCCGCACCGGACCAGACGCGTTTCGGCGCGCTGGCCGATGACATGGTGCGGGGCTTGGCGGACGCACGGGGCCAGATCCTGACCGACGATTACGCGCCCATCGACAGGCTCATGGCACGGCGCGACTGAGGCTGCGGTTCAGACGCGCGCGCGGCCCCAGAGAAACACCCGGGACAGCCAGAGCGCCGCGAAGAAGACCGCCACACCGCCAATGAAATCCAGGATATGGTGCGCGCCGTGAATATGGATCGCGGGCACCATGGCCAGGTTCACCATCAGCGCGGGCCAGAAGGCGAAGGTGCCGATCAGGAACCATACGACGAGGCAGGCCATGACGGTATGATAAGATGGAAAGGCCACGACCCCCAGCATGCCATCGTTCGAGATGATCGGGATGCCGTTCAGGGCCGCATCGCGCAGCATTTCGCCATAGGCGGTGTTAGTGACGAGCCGGATGGCCTGCTCGGCCTCAGGCGGGATCGGATAGTGGATGCCCATGGAGAAGTTCGGGAACACCTGCCAGACCACGAATGTCAGGATCAGGCCGAGCATCCCCGTCATCAGCAGCAGGTCCAGCCGCTCGATCCGGCCGGTGGCCGCCAGGACCACGATCACGGCGATGAGCTGCGCAAAGGAGCTGTTGTAGATATAGCTGAGCGTACGACCCAGCCATGCCTGCTCCTCGGCCAGCCAGATCACGGCGTCCGGCCAGTGGTAGCCAAAGAAGTTGTCGAACCGCAGCAGCGTCTCGTCCAGCATCGGTTCGGGACGGGGCATGAAAATGTGAAAGAAGATGCCCATCGAGACGCCGAAGAGCGCGTAGCCCGCAAGCGCGATGGTCAGCGCGGAGAACCGCTCCGCCGATTTGAAGACCCGGATGTAGATGCCGATGGCCAGAAGCCCGAGGGCCGAGCCGTAGACTGGCAGGAAGCTGTCCCAGTCGATCGCCTGGTTGCGCCAGAACGACAGGATCACGATGGCAACAAAGGCCACAACGCCAACGCCGAGGTATTTCACCTCGCCATCGCGCATGGTGCCCTGTTCAGTGTTTCCCCGGTTCGGAATGCTCGTATCGACCATCGAGTGCCTCAAAGGTTTTGATTGGGCCCGGAATGCCCGATCAATCGGACGCGAATATGGCGGGTTTGGGCTTATTTTTGGGATGCCCTGCCGCATGTCCCCGCCGCATCAGCAGACCGGTGGCGAAAGTGACCAGATCACCGATGACCGACACACCGCGATGCAGAAGGGCGATGGCAAGTGCCGATCCATCGCCGACGCTTGCCGCGAGACCAAGGACGATGATGCTGTCGCGCACCCCGATGCCGCCCGGCGCGCCGGGCATGACGAAACCTGCAGCCCAGGCGAAGGCAAAAATGAGCGTACAGGCCACAAGATCAGGCGCCGTATCAGCCGCGAAAGGAAGCGTCGTTGCCCAAAGAGAGACACCGAGGAGAAGGAAGCTTGCGACGAGCAGCGTGAGCGGTTTGGCAAGTTGCGAAAGCCCGGGGCGCGGAGCGTCGAGGGCTCTGAGCCTCGACCTCAGAAGGATTGCGCCGATGCCCAAGCCGATGGCCAGCAACGCGGCGACGGCGACAGGCAGGAGGCGGGTACCGAGGTCGGGGTAATCCGCCGCGAGGTTCGGAATGACCTCGGGCCTGACCAACAGAAAAGCACCGGCCACGCCAAGGCCAACGCCCAGCGTCACACCGACCTCCAGCACCATCGAGGCGGCAAGTATGCTGCCCGGGACACCATCCTGCCGGCCCAACGCAACGCGCCCGAAAAGATGCGCGACATTGCCGGGGATGTACTTGCCGATTTGCGAGACCATCGGCTGGCCGCGCGCCAGACCAGGCGCGATGCGGACCTCGGAAAGCAAGAGGATCGCGCGCCATGCCTCTGCCGCGATGACTTGGGAAAGCACGTAAAGGAACAACCCGACGGAAAGACCCGCCCAGAGCGCCGGAGATGTGACGTCGAGCGGCGGCAGATTCGGTGCCTGCCGCAGGATCAGTACGCCGATGAAGGAAAGCGCCAGGAGCGTCCCCGTTATGCGGATCGCGCGCCCCACGCTCAGACCTTGCGGGCCACGACGATGTACCCGATGCCGCGGTCTCCACCGGCAAAGAGCCTCTGAAACGCCAGCATTGCCCGGAACAGGGTGGCGAAAGGCCACGCGCTGTAGATCGGCCAGAGTTTCGTCAGCAGCTTGCGGTCGCTGCCGCTGGCCTCCGTCCTTTCGGTCTTGTCCATCTCGGCGCGGTCCTCGCCCGCCGATTGCCGCGCGTAGATCTTCGCACCCAGCTTCTCCATCGCGTTGGCGACGGGAAAGCCGTAGCTCTGGATTTCCGTGACTTCAAAGCCCGCTCCTTCGGCCAGCGCGTGCAAATCGGCGCGGGTGTAGCGGCGGAAGTGGCCCGCCCATTCGTCGGCGGCATTCCAGCGGTGCGGGTGGGCAGGAACGGAGAAGATCAGCGTACCGCCGGGGCGCAGGAATCGCGACCACGCGGCAAGGGCCGCGTGATCGTCCTCGATATGCTCAAAGACCTCGAAGGCCGTAAGATAGTCAAAGCTTTCGGGACGGGCGTCGTCGTCCGAGGCAGCGACGCTCAGGTTCTCGTTCTCTGCCGCAAGCTTGCGGGCAAGGCGCAGGGCGGACGGCGACTGGTCGACACCCAGCGCCGAAAAGCCGCGCGCTGTAAGGTCCGCCAGCAAGGACCCGGCCCCGCAGCCGTATTCTATGATCCGTCCGGGGGCGAGCCGGTCGAATATCTGCAACAGCAGGTCCCGGCGCATCAGGTAGCGCGGCGCCGGCACCCAGTTCAGCGTCGGCATCGCGGGGCCGAAGTGGCGGTGCTGCACGATCTGCGGCTTTGGTGAAGGCAGGTTTCCTGCGGTCTGTTCAATGCTCATGCCTCAATTCCTTTCGGCCACTGTCGCGAGTTTCGCGCAGAGGCTCTTGGCGATGTTGGAAGGCTGTGCCGCCTTCAAGTGCTCTGGGTCGATGGCCGGAAAGCCGTCATGTGCCAGCGCCTCAACCGCGTCGAGAAGCGCATCGGGATCGGCTGGCGGGACGAGGCGAAGGGCCCGGGTGTCTTCCGGAAAAAGCTCACGCATGGCCGCACTGTCGCGGGTGATCACGGGGCGTTTGGCGAAAAGGCTCTGATAGACCTTGTTCGGCACCACCGAAGCGGCCTTGTCCGAAGTGCCAAAGATGCCGAGGCAGACGTCGGTTTTCGCGATGGCATCGGCAAGCTCTTCGTAGGGCACCCAGGTGTCCCAGGTGATGTGCGAAGCGTCGTCGTTTGCCAGCGCTTCAGCGACGCGGCGCTGGTCCTGACCGCTGCCGATGATGTGCCAGTCGAACTGCCTGCCCCGCTCGGACAGGGCCGCATTCAGGATCGTCTGCACACCGTGCAGCGGGATAAGCTGGCCGTAGAACAGGATACGCGTAGGACCGTCGTGCGAAGCCCGCTCGGGGACCTGGGCAAAGATGCCCGGCTCGGCCCCTACGGGGACGGCGTCTAACTTCTCGCGCTTGAGACCAAAAAGAGCGGCGATCCGCTCGGCATGCGTGCCCGTGTCGAGCAGCACCTGATCCGCGGCGCGGCAGGAGAGACCTTCGACCACCTTCAGCAAACGCGCGACGAGGCTGTCGGGCCTGGCCATCTTCCGGTCATGCACCACCGTGTCATAAAGCGAAATGAAAAGGTCCAGCACCACGGGCCTGCCGCGCAGGAGGGCGAAGGGTTTCAGGACGATCACGTCGAACTGGCCAAGGTAGGGGACAAGAACCACATCGTGCTGGGGCGCCCGCATATAGCGCAGGACCAGCAGGGGATAGACCAGCAGCAGTTTCAGAAGCCTCAACGCCATCGTCGCGCGGCTCAGCTGGCTTTTGTCCACGTCGCTGCCCCAGATATCGGCGTGGATTTCCGTGACCTCAGCACCCGCATCGACCAGCCCGTCGCGCAGTATGCGCGTCCGAGGCTTGCTCAGGTCATAGGTGCCCCAAAGCAGGACGCGCAGCGGTCTGTCCGACGCGCTGGCGGTGGTGCCGGGCAACACTCCCGGAGGAAGGTCTGCAACGATCCCGCTCATAACCGCCAGAATCCTGCATAAAGGTCCGTCTCAGGCAACGGGCTGCGTGCGGGCCCCGCGCCTGTGTACCAGATAAGTCGCACATGGGTGCCGGGTGCGGCGGTGATGCGAAGGGGGGTCTCCGGCAGCTCGGCAACGTCACCGCTGCGCAGCCTGACACCGTTGACGACCACGGGGCCTGTTGCCTCGAGTCGGTAACGCCCGGCGAAGGGCATCCGGAGCACCGCCCGCCCCATGCCAAGCTGCGCCTCCTGCCCGGCAAGCCAGATCGCGCCAGCGTGATGCACGTAAGTGCTGCGCAGCACCTCGGCATCCTCGGGCAGAAGGCCGATCAGCGTGGGATCCGCCTTCTCTGGCCGCAGCGCGGCGCGCAGTTCGGCCCGGTTGGCCAGCAGAAGTGGCGGTTTTTCACGGGCGATAAGGTCGGCCATCACCGGGCGACCCGCGGCACGATAGGTGGCGATGCCCCAGGTCGACATGAAAAAACCGTGTCGCGGAAAAGAAGACATCATCCCGTTCTGGTCGATGTACGCCGTGGGTGCGGGAAACAGCCGGTGCACCTCAGCGATGGTGGCGCGCTGGGCGGCGTTGTCCTCGTTGAGCGCGCGCAAGGCCTGCATCCCTCCGCTGGCGAGCATCAGGACAAGGGCGAGTTTCCAGATCATCTTGCCTTGAAGGGCACGGGCACCGAGAGCCACAGCGATCATCAGCGGCGGAACGGCGAAGGGAAAGAAATAGGGGAAGGCGTTGCGGTAGAGGATGACAGACAGGAGCGGCCCGGAGAAGAGGATCAGCACCGCTTGCATCTTGCGGTTTGGGGCGAACCTGAGGCCCGCAAGAGCCAGCAGGAAGGGACCTGCGGAGAGCATTGCCCACAGCGCCAATTCGTCGATCCGCGGCAAAAGACCGCTGCCGCCAAGCGTGATGCGCGCCGCCTCGCCCAGATCGCCGGAGGCGGTCTTCTGAATGGTGAGACTTGCCGCATGGATATGAAAGAGCGCACCTGCGATCAGAAGGGCCAGCGCCCCTGCTCCGACAATGCGCAGCACAACGGAACGATCGTCCCAGCGCCAGAGGATCGCCGCAAGGAAGACCGGCAGATAGAGCGCCGATTTCACCGTGACCAGAAGTGCCAGCGCGCTGAGAACCCCAACACCAAGCACGGACCACAGCCCCATGCGCGTCGTCATGATCAGCGCGACCGCTCCCATCAGCAGTGACGCCGCCATGGGATCGGCACGGAAACTGCCGCCGTGGGCGATGGCAAAGCCGGAGGTGAGGAAGGCCAGAACGGCGATATCCGCCGATGCCTCGTCTGCGAGCGCCGCTGAGATGCGGTGGATGCTGAGGCAGGTGGCGGCGAAGAAACACATCATCACCAGACGGGCAGAGGCGATCTGGTCAACCTCGTGGCCGGGCACCCGTGCCAACCAGCTAAAGGCGTGCACGAAGGCCGTCTGAAGGGGTCGGTCAAGGTATCCACCAAGATGCGCGTGGATGTGGGAGAGGAAATAGAATTCGTCCCAGTTCACATTGCGCGTCCAGGCCATGGCCGCCATGACCATGAGCGCGGACAGAATCGCGATGCGCACGACGGCGCGTTGGATGTCCTCCGCACGATGACCTTGAGCCAGAGCGCCCCCCGACGCGGTGAGCGTCTCAGGAGACATCAGCGTAGGCGACCGTTTTCAGACTGGGCTCTGACCGCGGCGCGCGGACCGGTCTGCGCAGGAGCTCGCGCGCCCGAATATCCTCGAGTAGCGTTCGGTTGGCAGCAATCAGATCGGCAAGGATGCCCACGGCAAAGAGGATCGTCGCCATGGCCAGCATCACGCCCGCCAGCACCAGTGACTGGACATGCCCTGCCCCGCCGTCGGTGGCGTAGAAATAAAGGAACCGTCCCACGGCGGCGAGCGCGGGCAGTGCGAAGATCGCCGCCAGCGTGAAGAAGAAACGCAGCGGCGCGTAGATCACGAAGACCCGAAGTATCGTGGAGATCGAGCGCTTGATGTACTGACCCATGCCCCGGAACAGGCGCGAGGGGCGCGTGACCTTGTTCACCCGTACAGGAACCGAGGTCATCGGGATGCGCTTGCGGCCCGCCTGGATGATGGTTTCCAGCGTGTATGTATAGGTGTTCACCACGCAAAGCCGCGCGGCGGCGTCGCGGGCATAGGCGCGGAAGCCGCTGGGCGCATCGGGAATGTCGGAGCCGCTGGCCTGACGGACGACCCAGCTGCCCAGACGCTGCAGCGCCTTCTTGATGGGTGAGAAACTCTCGATCTCGCGGATCGGGCGCGCGCCGACGACTATTTGCGCACGGCGTTCCAGAACGGGCTCGATCAAAGCCGGGATGTCATCAGCGCAATACTGGTTGTCAGCGTCGGTGTTCACGATGATGTCTGCGCCCAGCGCGAGACATTCCTCAATCCCCGCAAGGAAGGATCGTGCAAGGCCGACATGGCTGCTCATCCTGAGGACGTGATCGGCGCCCGCCTCTTTCGCCACCTCGACCGTCCGATCGGTGGAGCCGTCGTCGATGACCAGCACCTCAACAGAGGTGATGCCCTTGATCGCGCGCGGAATGGCCGCAATCGCCTCGGCGAGCGTCTCTTCCTCGTTCAAGGCAGGAATCTGGACGATCAGTTTCATAGCACCCTCACAAATAGCCAAGGGTGACATGGCAGGCCGAAGGGGCAGAAGTGTGACGGGAATGGGCCAATCCGGGGACCGTGTACGGGGGCAAAGAATCTGAACCGTATACCATGGTATACCATCGACATGCCCCGGCACATGCGTTATGGAGCGGCCAAGCCATGTCAAAGAGGGTTTCCATGTCAGATATCATCTACACCAAAGTGGACGAAGCGCCGGAACTGGCCTCGGCCTCCTTCCTTCCGATCATCCAGAAATTCGCCGCCGCCGCCGGTGTGTCCGTGGGCACCAAGGACATCAGCCTTGCAGGCCGCATCCTCGCGACTTTCCCCGAGCACCTGAGCGCCGATCAGCGCCAGTCCGACGATCTGGCGGAACTGGGCGAGCTGGTGAAAACGCCCGATGCGAACGTGATCAAACTGCCGAACATCTCGGCCTCGGTCCCGCAGCTGGTCGCGGCAATCAAGGAATTGCAGGGTCAGGGCTACGCCCTGCCTGACTACCCCGAGGCACCTTCGACCGACGAAGAAAAGGCGATCCGCGCCAAGTACGACACGATCAAGGGTTCTGCCGTGAACCCGGTGCTGCGCGAGGGCAACTCCGACCGCCGCGCGGCCAAGGCTGTGAAAAGCTTTGCGCAAAACAACCCGCACCGCATGGGCGACTGGTCTGCCGACAGCAAGACGCGCGTGGCCTCGATGTCGGGCGGTGATTTCTTTTCCAACGAGGTATCCGCGACGCTGGACAAGGCCGCAACCGCGAAGATCGTGCTTGAGACGGCGAATGGCGAGAACGTGCTGAAGGAGGGTGTTTCCTACCCCGCAGGCACCGTTGTCGATGCCACCTACATGAGCGCGGCCAAGCTCGACGCCTTCCTTGCCGATGAAATCGCCAAGACCAAGGACGAAGGCACGCTCTTTTCGCTCCACATGAAAGCCACGATGATGAAGGTCTCCGACCCGATCATCTTTGGCCACGCGGTCAAGGCATTCCTTGCCCCGGTGTTTGAGAAACACGGGGACAAGATGAAAGAGCTGGGCGTGAACCCCAACTCCGGCCTGGGCGACCTGCTGGCGCGGGTGAAGGACGAGGCGGCGATCATGGCCGATATCGAGGCCTGCATGGCCGAGCGTCCGCCGATGTACATGGTCGACTCGGATCGCGGGATCACCAACCTGCATGTGCCTTCTGACGTGATCATCGACGCCTCCATGCCTGCCCTCATTCGCGCGGGCGGCAAGGGCTGGGGGCCGGATGGCAAGGAGGCGGATGCCAACTGCGTCATCCCCGACAATTCCTATGCGCCGGTCTATGACGAGACGATCAAGTTCTTCAAAGAGAACGGCAAGCTGAACCCGGCCACCGCAGGCACGGTGCAGAACATCGGCCTGATGGCGCAGAAGGCCGAGGAATACGGCTCGCACCCGACGACCTTCGAGATTGCAGAGGCGGGTACCGTCAAGTTGATTCTCGACGACGGCACCGTGCTGCATAGCCACGAAGTGCAGGCGGGCGACATCTGGCGCTCCGCATCTGCCCGCAAGGCCCCCATCGAGGACTGGGTGAAGCTTGCCATTGACCGCCAGCGCGCCGAAGGCTGCCGCGCGATCTTCTGGCTGGACGCGAACCGCGCCCATGATGCGGAGCTGATCAAGTACGTGAAGCCGATCCTCGAAGCGAAAGGCGTGGCCGACAAGTTCGAGATCATGGCCCCGCGCGAAGCGACGCGCGCCTCGCTCGAGACGATCACAAAGGGCGAGAATACCATCGCGATCACCGGCAACGTGCTGCGCGACTACCTGACGGACCTTTTCCCGATCCTGGAACTGGCCACCTCGGCCAAGATGCTGTCGATCGTGAAGCTGATGCAGGGCGGTGGCCTCTTCGAGACGGGTGCAGGCGGTTCGGCGCCGAAGCACGTGCAGCAGTTGCAGGCGGAGAACCACCTGCGCTGGGATTCGCTGGGTGAGTTCTGCGCTTTGGGGGAAAGCATGAAGTTCCTCGCTGATGCAAAGGGCAACGAAGAGGCCCGCGTGCTGGGCGAGGCGGTGGATGCGGCGACGCAAGGCATCCTCGACAACGACCGTTCGCCTTCGCGCAAGGTGGGTGAGCCCGATAACCGCGACAGCCACTACTGGTTCGCCCGCTACTGGGCCGAAGCGCTGGCCGCGCAGAGCGACGACGCTGAGATGGCAGCGCATTTCAAGCCCATCGCCCAGGCACTGGCAGAGAACGAGGCGAAGATTGTTGCGGAATTGGCGGCTGCGCAGGGGTCTCCGGCCGATCTGGGAGGCTACTACCACACCGACCCGGCCAAGACGGCGGCGGTGATGCGGCCTTCGGCGACGCTGAACGGCATCATCGGCTAACCGGTCGAGATATCCGAAAGGGCCGCGTGTCACCCCGTTGCGCGGCCCTTTTTTCTTTGAGTTTAGTCTAACGAATATCCAGCCTGTAGAACCGTGCGGCATTTTCCCTGAAAACCGCCCGCTGGACCTCAACATCCCCGCCCAGCTCTTCGCGGACAAGGTCAAAAGCCTGGTTGTAGGTCAGATACAGCCGGTCCACCGGGAAGTTGCTGCCGAACATCACGCGGTCCGGGCCGAACCACTCCAGTATCCGCTGCGTAACCATACGCGCCTCATCATCCAGCCTATCGCGGAAATACATCGCATAGCCCGACAGCTTGGCATGCACATGCGGCAGTGCCGCCAGCGCCTGCATCCCTTCGGCCCAAAGCTTCATCCCCGCCTCGGACCGGTTAAGCGGCGAGCCGAGGTGTTCAAGCACCACGGGAATGTCCGGGTGATCCGCGAAAAACGCCGCCGCGTGCCGCATCTGATGGGGGTAAAGCATCAGGTCGAAGCTGAGGCCGTAGTCCGCAAGTAGTCCGAACTGCGACCGCCATGTCAGATCGTCGAGCAGGTTGGTCTGCACGAAACTGTGCGCCGGATCGTCGGGAAGGTAAGAGATGATCTGCCGTATCCCGCGGAAATTGGGATAGGCCATATGCCCTTCCAGATGCTGCGCGCAGCTTCCTGAGGCGAAATCGGCATAGCCGACGATGGCGATTGGAAATCCCGCATCGTCCGACAGCTTCTGAATGAAGGCGGTCTCTGCCACCGGGTCGGGGATTCTCGGATCGCACTGCAAGTGCACCGACCCAATCATGCGCGCGCCCTCGGGCTCGCCGCGCAGTTCGTCCAGAAGGTAATCCCGCTGGATCGGTGTCGGATCGCCGAAGGGCCGCATGCCCCCGATGTTCTTGAGCCAGACATAGCCCACATCGAGTTCCGGCGTTTTCGGAGCCCAAAGGTGATGATGCGCGTCGATGAATTCCATAAATCCTCCCGTCCCTGAGCTTCAGCCTTGCCGAAAGCCGGTCGGCAATCAAGCTGTCGTCCAGTCACACAAGGCCCGCGCGACCCTGTCGAGCCCCTTCATCAGGTTCACCCCTGCCCCGCCACCGACGCCCAGCCGGATGTGGTTCGGCTGGTCATAAGCGCTGCCCGGCAGCAGGAAAGTGCGGTAGGGATCGGCGAGCAGCTTTTTGGCAAAAGCGTCGCTGTCGATCCCATCTGGAAGCCGCCCCAGCCCGATCAGACCCGCGCGGGGTGCAACCCAGCTTAGCCCTTCTTGCGCATCGACCCAGGCGTTCATCTCCGCAAGGTTCGCCGCCCCCTCGGTCCGCGCCTTTTTCATTGACTCAGCGTACCGGTCGGGACGCAGCGCCACCTCAGCGATCACCTCCCCCATGATGTTCATGATCTCGGATGAATTCTCGCGCAGGATCACCGCATCCATCACCATTTCCGGATCGGGGCAGATCAGCCAGCCGGTGCGCAAACCCTGCAGCCCCAGCGCCTTGCTGACCGATCCGGTGGTGATCCCCCGCGCGTAGATGCCGGCAACGGACGGGGCGCGCGGACCGTCCCATTCAAGGCCGGCATAGACCTCATCGACCAGCAGCCAGGCACCCACGCGGTCGGCAATGCGCACCAGTTCTTCCAATTCCGCACGGCTCAGCAGGTCGCCGGTGGGATTGTTGGGGTTGGTGATGAAGATCATCCTTGTGCGGTCCGTCACGGCATCCCGCACGCGGTCCAGCGGCAGGTGCCAGCCCTCGGCCTCTTCCCGGACAATTTTCACGACATGCGCACCAATCGCCTTGGCCAACACCTCGGCCTGCGGCCAGCCGGGCGTTTCGACGACAATCTCGTCACCCGGCTGAAGGGTCTGCATGATGGCGAGGTAATTCGCCTCGGCCGCCCCTGCAGTGATCAGCACGTCCTCGCGCTTGCAGACCCCCGCCAGCCCCGCCTGCGCCAGCACGTGATCGCGCAGTTCCGGCAGACCGCGGAAGTCACGGTTGTTCCAGTCCAGCGAGAGATCGGGATCGAGGTCGGACAGGTAGTCCCCCAGTTTGGGAGACTGCGACAGGGAGAAGCCAACGATGGCCTCGGGCGCCGCATCGGTCGTTTCAAGAAGGTACTGAAACAGCGTGTGTATCTTGACTTTCATGGGGCCCCTCACCTGAATGGCGTCATGAAAGAACAGATCATGCTCAGGGGCAAACCGAAACGTCTCGCGGTGCTGGATTACGGCCTTTTCGAAGTTCACGCAGGCCCACGCACCATCGGCATCTGCGGCTTTGTTATCGAGACGGACGCGGATGAGGTGGTGGTGATCGACACCGGTTTTCCCGCCAAATACGCCGAGGATGCCGAGGTCGCGACGGCTGAGGATGACCTGGGCAGTTTCGGCCGGGTGCTGTCGGTGACGACTGAAAACCTGCCCGCCGCGCAACTTGCAAAGCTGGGGCTGACGAAGGCCAATGTCACGCTGATGATCCAGAGCCATACGCATATCGACCACGTCGGTGACATGGGCGGCTTTCCCGGCGTGCCGATCCTTATCGCAGCGGCAGAGCGCGCCCTGCCCCGCCCGCTTTACTGGTCAGGCAAACAGCCGATGGAGTGGCCCAATCGGGAGTATGTGACGATCTCGGAAGATACCGCGGTTGGCGAAGGGTTCGAGGTGCTTCACTGCCCCGGCCACGCGCCAGGGCAGCTGGCGTTCATGGTGCACCTGCCTGAAACAGGCTGGGTGCTCCTGACCTCGGATGCGATCAGCCGGGCGTCCGAGATCGACGAAAAATTCGCGGGATCATGGGATGTGGATCAGGCAGTCTTTCACGGCGACCGGCTGATGGCTTTGGCGCGCGAGCGGAAGGCTTTCGTGATCTTCGGACATTCGCCGGAGCAATGGCCGGAATTGAAGAAGGTCCCTGACTGCTTTCGGTAGGCAAATCTCTTGCAAGAGATTTGGCAAGACTGTTGCAACAGTCTTGGTCGCGCCGGTCAGTACCCTTGGAAAAGCAGATCAAGCGCGCGGGTGAATTCATCCGCCTGTGAGGAGAAATCACCTACCACAGTCCTAAGGGCCTGAGCGGGCACAGCCGACAGCAGGTGCGTCAGCACGACATATGCAGTCCCCTCGACTTCGATGACGGGGTTGAGCCCCGTCGCCGCGCCGTCATATACCTTTTCAGGTATCACGGGTGCCACAATGCGCGAGTTGTACTGGGACAGGAAGTCTGTCTGCAAATCAAGAAGATACCCTCCATCCCCGGTACCGGCGTAGAGGTGAAATCTAGACATCGAACATGCGATAATTGGCAAGCGGTAGGCCGTTCTCCTCAACCCAACGATTGTTGGCCTCGATAGCCTCCCGATTCTCTTCCAACCAAACCGCAGCCTTGGCCTTTCGCACCGCGTCCGAAACCCCCTGCTCCGCTGCGGCCGAAACATTCACCCCCAAGGCCCGCGCATCATTCAGCAATTCCTGATCCAGCGACAGGTTCGTCGCCTTCTTCTTTCCCGATCCCTGAACGCCCATGATGCACCTCCACGACGCGCATATCTTATGCGCATTAGCCTAACACATCCTTAGCGCACATCACGCCCCTGGTTCAGGATGATCACGTTCCCGCTGGAAATATCCCCTGCGGGCGAAATCAGGAACCCAACCCAATCGGCGATCTCGCTGGCCTGCATCGCGCGGCCGTGCGGCATCTGGGAAATCGCATTGGCCAGCACGTCCTCGGTCAGCACGCCAAAAAGCGGTGTCTCCGTCATTGCCGGCGCGATGGAATTAACCGAAATCTTCTCTTTCGCGTAGCGCCGCGCGAGGTCCTTCGTGAGGTTGTCCAATGCCGCCTTGGATGCGCGGTAATGCGGCGGATCAAAGACATCGAAATTATAGGCCCCGTTCGACGAGATATTGAGGATCTTGCGCACGCCCTCCCTGCCCTGCATCAGTTTGATCGCCGCCTGGCAGCAGTGGAACGCCGCTCCGAAATTCAGCGCCATCTGCCGCTCGAACTCATCCTCCGGGATGTCGGGAAATTCGGACATGAAACAGGTGCCTGCGTTGTTGACCAGCGCATCGACACCGCCCAGCATCTCCTCGATCTGGGCGAAGGCCTCCCTGATCGCGGTGGGGTTCAGAAGATCGACCGCCATTCCGGCAAAGCCGTCCTGTACCATCTCGGCCAGCCCTTTTTCGTCCACGTCAAAGCCGACAACGGCGAGACCATCGGCCAGAAGCCGTTTCACGATGGCGCGCCCCATGCCGCCCGCCGCCCCGGTGACCACTGCAACCTTTGTCATGTCTTTTCCTTTTTCTGTGGCCATTTCCCGCGTGCCGCGTTACGCATTTATATGTATCTGCACATATTTTGACCACCAAGGAAACCCCATGCCGATCCGTCCCGCCCGCCGCATCACCGGTACGAGCCCCAAGAACTTTGGCATGTTCGCCAAGGCGGTCGGCATGAAAGGCGACCTCATCCATCTGGAACTTGGCATGCCGGCCGAGGACACGCCGCAGCACATCAAGGACGCGACAATCGCGGCACTTCAGGCAGGGCATGTGCATTATTCGGACCTGCAGGGCCTGCGGGAACTGCGCGCGGCCCTCGCGGAAAAACTGCGCCTGCAGAACAAGATCGACATTTCCCCGGATGAGGTGATTGTCACCAACGGCCTCACGCAGGCAAGCTTTGCCGCCTTCATGGCTTTCCTCGATGCGGGTGACGAATGCCTGTTGCTTGCCCCCTACTATCCCCAGCACATCGGCAAGGCAGAGCTGGCTGGCGCAAGGGTCACCATCGCCCCGCTCGACGCCACCAACAACTTTTCCATCAATCGCGACCTGATCGCGCCGCATATCACGCCCGCCACCCGTGCCATCGCGCTCATCAACCCCTGCAATCCCACGGGCCGCGTCTATTCCCGCGCCGAATTGCAGGTGCTGGCCGATCTGGCGCAGGAACACGACCTGCTCGTGTTCTCGGACGAAGTCTACGAAGAGATCACCTTCGATGGCGCTGAACATATCTCCATCGCCGCGCTGCCGGGGATGAAGGAACGGACAATCACCATGGGTGCCTTTACCAAGGCCTTTGCGATGGACGGATGGCGGTTGGGCTGGATCGCGGCGGATGCGGCGCTGATCGGGCCCTGCATGAAGATCACCACCAGCGAGGTGACCCATGTGAATACTTTCATCCAGCATGGCGCGCTCGCGGCGCTGAAAGGAGACCCCTCGGTGCTGGCCGGGATGATCGCGCGCGACAAGGCGCGGCGCGATCTGGTGGTCGGACGGCTGAACCAGATGCCGGGCGTGACCTGCGCCCCGGTCGAAGGGACAATATATGCCTTCCCGGATATCACTGGCACGGGACTTTCGGCGCAGGACTGCGCGGACCGGTTGCTGGAAGAGACCGGCGTGGTTGTCGAGGCGGGCAGCTTCTACGGCGATGCGGGGGAAGGGCACCTGAGGGTGTGTTTCGGTTGCGCGCAACTGGACGTGCTGGAAGAGGCGATGGACCGGATGCAGCGGTTTTTCAACGGTCTCTGACGATCACGATGGACGGTGCGTCTTCCGCGCCTTCACAGCATCGCGCGAAGACCCTCAAACAACCGCTCCACGTGGCGCAACTCCGTCACTGCCCCGGGCGACACGCGCAGCACCCTGCCCCGCGCGTCCACATGTACCCGCCTGTCCCGCAGACCGTTCACTATGGCCGCCGGGTCGGCCTCAGCGGGCAGTTGCAGCATGACCGATCCGCCCCGCCGCGCCTCGTCCACTGGCGTCGCGAGTGTTAGGCCCAGTTCCCGCGCGCCGTCGATCACCGCCACCGTCAGCGCTCGGTTCTGCGCCAGCAAACCCTCCTGCCGTGCGTGCCATTCCAAGGCGGGAACGGACCCTACGCAGGCCAGCACCGAAGGGGTTCCATGTTCGAACCGGCGGGCATCGGGCGCGTAGTCGAAGCCGTCCAGATCCCACTGGAACGGATCGTCCTGCGAGAACCAGCCGCGCAGTTCGGGCCGTACCTCTCCGATTAGATCGGGTCGCATCTGGACAATCCCGGCCCCCGGCGTGCCGCACAGCCATTTCAGCGTCGTGGAGACCACGAAATCCACCGGCGTCTTTTCGACCGAGAACGGGATGATCCCGATGCCCTGTGTCAGGTCCACACCGACCACCGAGCCCATCGCGCGCCCATGCGCCAGCAGCGCATCGATGTCGCAGCGGTGGGACGAGGTGGAGGTGACCAAAGTCAGCAACGCCAGCCCGACGCTTTCATCCCAGGCGGCAATCATGTCCTCGTCCCTCACCCAAAAATCACCCTGCCGCACCGGCACCGTCTCAAGCCTGTATCCCAGTCTTTCCTGCATCCCGTTCAGCAGGAAATGCAGGGACGGAAAGCAATCCGCAGCGATCAACACCTTCTTGCCGCGCAAATACGTCGGCGGCAGGCCGCCCAGTACGGAGAACAGCGCCGTCGTCACGTTCTCGGCCGAGGTCAGCGAACCCTCGGGCGCGTCGATCAAGACGCGCCAGAGCTCAAGGAACCTTGCCCGCGCGGCCAACACCTTTGGCCATTGGGCATCATCGATCGCACCCCATGCTTCCGAAAACTCCGCCAGGGCTGCGGCCATCTCGCGGGCCTTGCCCGGATAGAGACCGATCGAATGGTAGAGGAAGTAGGCGGGATCTTCGTCAGTCATGTCTTTCACTTGCCGGGTTCACGCCAGGCGCATTTGCTTATCGCCAGACCTGATAGGGGTCCGGCAGGGGGATCGCGTTCAACAATTCGCGCGTATAGGCCGCTTTCGGCGTATCGAAAAGCGTCGCCGTCTCAGCCTCTTCCACGATCTCACCGTGGTATAGCACAAGCACCCAGTTGCAGAGCCGCCGGATCACCGAGAGGTCGTGGCTGATGAAAGCGAGCGTGAGGCCAAGCTCGCGCACCAACTCGCCCAACAGGTTAAGCACCTGCGCCTGAGAGGAAACATCGAGGCCGGAAACGATCTCGTCCGCAAGGATAAAGTCAGGCCGCAGGGCGATGGCGCGGGCGATGCCCACACGCTGGCGCTGCCCGCCCGAAAGCTCGTGCGGGAAGCGGGCGGCGAAACTGCGGGACAGGCCCACCATGTCGAGCGCCTCGTCCACGCGCGCCGGGACATTGTCCATTCCATGCAGCTTCAAGGGCCCCGCGATGATCCCGCCGACCCTGCGGCGCGGATTGAGCGAGGACATCGGGTCCTGAAAAATCATCTGAAAGCGCTGGCGCATGCCCCTGAGCGCGTCTTCGCCCAGATGCGTGATGTCGGTGCCATCGAACCGGATCGTCCCGCTGTCGGGCTCGATGAGCCGCAGCATGGCGCGGCCCAGCGTCGATTTGCCGGAGCCCGAGCCGCCGACGATCCCCAGTACGGCACCCTTCGGCACGTCAAAGCTGAGCCCCTTCAGCACCTCGATCCGGGGGGGCGCGCCCAGCAGGGGCTTGTGGGCCATGTCTGGGAAGCTTAGCCGCAGGTCACGCACCTCGTACATCATGCGCCCGCCCTCACGTCGTGCAGGCGGACCTCTTCCTCGACGGCGTCGATCACCGTCTCCGGCACTGGCGTCAGGCTGCCGGTGGGGTCCGTGTAGGTCGGTGTGGCCGCCAACAGCGCGCGGGAATAGGGGTGGATGGGCCGCATGAAAAAGCGGTGCATCCGTGCTTCCTCGACCACCTTGCCGGCATAGAGCACCGACAGGGTGTCGCAGACCTTGGAGACGACGCCGAGGTCGTGGGTGACGAAGAGAAGCGCCGTGCCGTGGCGCATCTGCATTTCGTTGATCAGGCGCAGGATTTGCTTTTGGACGGTCACGTCGAGCGCCGTGGTGGGTTCGTCCGCGATGATGAGCTTGGGCTCAGCTGCAAAGGCCGATGCGATCAGGATGCGCTGGCGCATGCCGCCGGAGAGTTCATGGGGATAGCTCTTCATCACGCGTGCGGGGTCGGGAATATGCACTTCGGCCAGCAACTCGAGCGCGCGTGCTTGGGCGTCGGCCTTGCTCCAATTCAGAATATCGACCAGCCGCCGGGTGATCTGCGGCCCGATCCGTTTGGAAGGGTTGAGTGCTGTCAGCGGGTCCTGCGGGATCAGCGCAGCGGAGGCACCGATGCGCTTGCGACGCTGTGCGGGCGGCAGGGCTTGAAGGTCTTTGCCGTCAAGCCAGATTTCCCCCGAAGTAACCTTCAAAGCGCGGGGCAGGGTGCCGAGCACCGCCTTGCCGATCATCGACTTGCCCGCACCGCTTTCCCCCACCAGGCCGTGCACCTGCCCCGCCGCCACGTTGAGCGACACGTTGCGCAGGATCACCGGACCGTTTTTCACCCGGACATTCAGGTTGCGGACCTCAAGATAACTCCTCATCGCAGCACCGGATCGAAGCGGTCCTTCAACCCTTCGCCTAGTTGCGAGAAGCTGAGTACCGTCAGGAACAGCGTGATCAGCGGAAAGACAAGCACCCACCACGCCTGATGCACCGATGTCCGCCCCTCGGCGATCATGCCGCCCCACGTGGGACTATCCGTTGAAATGGAGAGGTTCACGAAGCTCAGGATCGCCTCGACGATCACCGCGATCCCCATCTCCAGCGTCAGCAGCGCGACGATGGTGGGCAGCACGTTGGGCAGGATTTCCGTGAGCATCGTCCCGAATCGCGTACGCCCTGCCACCTGTGCGGAGGCGACGTAATCCATCGCCCCCTGCGTCATCGCCTCGGCCCGGATCACGCGGGCGAAACGGGTCCAGTCGATGATGACGATGGCGATGATGATCGACATGAGCCCCGGCCCCAGAACGGCGATGAGCAGGATCGCAAAGAGCACGGGCGGAAAGGCCATCCAGATGTCCACGAAGCGCGAGATCACCCGGTCCGTCCAGCCACGGTAGTAGCCCGCCATCAACCCCAGCGTCGCGCCGATCAGGCAGGTGATCGTGCCTGCCACCAGCGCCACGATCAGTGCCAGCCGCGCGCCGTAGAGAATGCGCGAGAGCACGTCGCGGCCCAGTGAGTCAGTGCCAAGCCAATAGCCCGGCTCTGCCCCATCCATCCAGAAGGGCGGCATGCGGCCCAGGAACAGGTCCTGCATCAGCGGGTCCTTGGGGGCGATCAGCGGGGCAAAGACGGCCGCCAACACCAGCAACGCCAGCCAGCCCCCGGACAGCCACAGCCGCAGCCCGATGGGGCGCCTGACCTCTCCGCGCGCGTCACGCATGGCGCAGCCTCGGGTTTAACACGACATAGAGCATGTCGACGGCAAGGTTCACGAGGGTGAACAAAAGCGCAAAGAGGATCACGATGCCCTGGATCAGCGGCAGGTCGCGGTTGATTACAGCGTCGATCGCCATGTTCCCCAGCCCCTCGTAGGAAAACAGCCGCTCGATGATCACCGTGCCGCCAATGAGGAAGGTGAACTGCACGCCCACCAGCGTCAGCGTCGGCAGAATCGCATTCGGCAGCGCCTCGCGGGTGATCACGTGGTTCTCGCCGTAGCCTTTGGTGCGGGCGAGGGTGACGTAGTCGAGGTGCATCGTCTCTTTCAGGCTCTGCTTCAGCAGCTGCGCGATGATCGCCGCCAGCGGGATCGCGAGGGCCAGCGCGGGCATGAACATATGGGCCAGCAGATCGGCCACGACGTCGAAGCGCAGGCGGAGGAGCGCTTCGAACAGATAGAAATTCGTGGAAAAGTCGATGTTCAGGGAAGGGGAGATGCGCCCGGAGATGTGAAATACCGGCCAGAGCACCCCGAAAAGTAAGATTAACACCAGACCCCAGAGGAAATCGGGGATCGACAGTGCCATGCCGGCTGTGACGTCCACCGCGCCTTCGGTCTTGGTGTCGCGGTATCGCGTGCCTGCCAGTGCCATTGCGCCGCCGATGATCACAGCGATCACCAGCGCCATGATCGACAACTCCAGCGTGGCGGGCAGGCGGCCAAGAACCAATTGCGATACGGGTTGGCGCAGGGAGATGGAGGTGCCGAAATCGCCCTGCATTACACCGCCAAGCCAGATCACGAATTGCTGAAAGATCGACTTGTCAAACCCGTACTGCGCTTCGAGCCGCGCGATATCCGCGTCCGTGGCACCGGGGGGCAGCATCATGGCGATGGGGTTGCCGGGAACGACGCGGATCACGACAAAGACAATGACGGCCACGCCGAAAAGCGTCACCAGCGTCGTGACCAGCCGGATCAGGATGTTACGCAAAAGGGTCATGCAGAATCGCTCAAAAGGACGGGGCCGCGCGAAGGCAGCCCCGCCAGTTCAGGAAGAATCCTGTTACGCCCGCGTCATCAGGTGCGGCAGCAGCGCGCCGGAGCGGTGCGGCACCACGTTTACCCGCGCATCATGCACGATGGGCTGGACGTATTGCAGCAGCGGGATCACTTCGGCGTTCTCGGCGATGCGCCGGTCCACTTCTTTCCATCCCGCGATGCGCTTGGCCTCGTCCGCCTCGCCCCAGAGCGGGAGGATGGCGTTGAACGTATCCTCACCGTCCCAGACCGAATGCGGCGAGGGGCCGAACATGGCGAAACCGGTGGAGGTTGTCGGATCGCCCACCGAGTTGCCCCAGTTGTAGAAGGCCGCAGGTGCCAACGTATCCGCCGCGCGCAGCTCGTAATGCTTGGCGATTTCGTAGACCTCGATCTCGGCCTCGATGCCCACCCGGCGCCACAGACCCACGATGGCCTGAACCATCTCGTAATCCTTGGGTTTGAAGCCGCGAGTGGTCTGGATCTTGAACTTCACGGGGTTGTCGGGGCCGTAGCCCGATGCGGCGAGCAGCTCTTTGGCCTTGTCGGGGTTGTACTCGACCTTGATGGTATCGTCGTAGGCGATGTAGTCGGGCGTTTGCAGCGTATCGATCGGCACGCCATAGCCCGAGAGCAGCCGTTCGATGATCAGCGGCTTATCGATGGCATGGGCGGCGGCTTTGCGCACGTTGGGGTCGGTCATCACCTCGATATCGTTGAGGAAGATCATGCCGATGTCGGAGATTGGCGTTGCAACGCCGGCAAGACCGTCCTTTGCCTTGAGCCGGTCGAATTCCTCGTAGGGGATTTCGAGGGTGACGTGGGAATTGCCCGATTCCACCTCTGCCACGCGAGAGGCCGCGTCGGTCACGAACTTGATCGTCACCGTCTTGAAGGCGGGCGCGCCGCCCCAGTAGTCCTCGTTCGCCACAAGGCGGACAAAGGCGTTGCGCTCGAAGCGTTCGACCTTGTAGGGGCCGGAGCCGACGGGTGCGGCCTCAAACCCTTCGGCGCCCACTTCCTCGTAGTACTTCTTGGGCAGGACGTAGCCGGTCAGGAACGACATCCACTTGAAGAACGTGGGCTCAAATTCCGGCATGTCCGCCGTCACGCGGTTGCCCTCGGCCTTTATGTTGGTGACCTTGCCCCAGATGAACTGGATCGGATTGCCTGTCTCGGCCTTGCCCGCGCGTTCCAGCGACCAGGCGACATCTTCGGCGGTCAGCGGATCGCCGTTGTGCCATGTGACGCCTTCGCGAACGTCCATCCAGATCGCCTTGTTATCGTCCGACCAGCCGTAGTCGGTGATGATGCCGGAGCCGAAGCTGAGGTCGGTGTTCTGCGGGATATAGAGGTCAAAGACCGACTGGTAAAATCCCTGGATCGTCGGGTTCACCGCAGAAGGGCCGACGGTTGGGTCCCAGCTGGGCAGGTTGACGTTGTAGGCGATGACCAGCTCGTCGATGGCCTGTGCAAAGCTGGGCAGGCCGACGGCGGCGAAAGTCGCCGCTGCGGCGGAGGTTTTCAGAAGGCTTCTTCTGCTGAGTTTCATGTGAATTCTCCCTGTTTAGTCTCTGTTATTTTCAGTTTCCGACAAGTTTCTTGGCCAGCAGGGTGCCGGGCCCCGCGCCGGTGCCGCCACCGGGCCAGACGGCCGCACCCGTGTGGTAGAGGTTCTTGATGGGAGTCGTCCCATCGGCATAGCCCCGGACGGGGCGGTTTGCGAAATGCTGGTGCAGATGGTGGCTGCCGCAGACCTGATCGCCGCCGACGAGGTTCGGGTTGTCGGCCTCGAGCATCGCGGGCGTCACGATGTACCGGCCGAGGATTTTGTCACGGGTGCCGGGGGCGTAGCGTTCCAGAATGTCGAGGGCGCGGTTGGCGAAGGGCCCGGCCGCGTCTTCCCAGTCGGTCGCGGTGATCTCGCCCTTGGCGTCGCCCTTGATTGTGCCGGGGGCCATGCGGACTTGCAGCCAGAGCACGTGTTTGCCCTCGGGCGCGCGGGATGGGTCAACCACGGTGGGCTGTCCGCAGACGATCACCGGCTCATCGGGCAGCATGCCGCCCTTGGCCTGCGCATAGGTGCGCGCCATCTGGTCGAGCGAGGGGGCGAGGTGGACGTAGGCAAAGCGCTTGAGCTCGGGGGCGGACCAGTCGGGCAGGGCGTCCATCGCCAGATGGATCATCATGGTGCCGGGGGCGTACTGGTATTTCTTCAGCGCGCTGTCGTAGCGGCGGTTGCTGGTGCCGCCGGTGAGCTTGGTTAGGGCGGCGGGTGAGACATTGGCGATGACGGCTTTCTCGGCTTCGACGACCGTGCCGTCCTTGAGGATGATGCCGAAAGCGCGGCCCGCTGCCTGTTTGATGCCAGTCACGGTCTGGTTGCAGTGGACGGCACCGCCGCGGCTTTCTATCATCTTGATCATGGCCTTGGTCATCGTGTCCGCGCCGCCCGCGCCCAGCACCATGCCAAAGGCTTGCCCGGCCATCGCTTCGAGGTACGGGAAGACCGCGCCGCCCGCCACATCGGGCGCGAAATCGAGGTGCATGCCCCAGGCGGCGAGGGTGGCCTTGACGTGACCGCTCTCGAAGGTCTGGTCGAGCCAGGCGCGCGGGGACATCATCAGAAAGCGCATCAGGTCGAGCGTGGCGCCGCCGCCCTGCTTGCGCCAGAGTTTCCAGCCTAAAGATGAAATTGCACGTAAATTCATCGCCGTCCCGAGGGCGCCGAGAATCGGTTCGACGTCGGTGGGGAAGTTGCGCGTCAGCTCGGTCCATGCAGCGGCGTCGGCTTCGGAAAAGCCGCGGATGCGGGCGGTTGTGATCGCGGGATCGTTGGAGATGCCGAGCCAGCGGCCATCGGGGAAAACGCTTGCGAAAGGGTTGCCGGTGGGGGCGAAGGTGAGGCCGTGTTTGGCCAGCTCAGCCGCATGTGTTTCATGGAAGGCGGAGCCTGCGAAGAGCGACAGGTTCATAGCGGCCCAGTCGTGCCGGAAACCCGGAAGCGTGTATTCGCCGGTCTTGACCGCGCCGCCCGGTTCAGCCGCCTGTTCGTAGATCGCGACCTTCCAGCCACGCGCCGCCAGATGGCAGGCGCAGGCAAGCGAATTGTGCCCCGCCCCGATGATCAACGCGTCTGGATTGGTTGTCATGATACCGCATGTCTCCCCGGATAAGATAATTGCAAACGCATGTAATTCTGTCTAGCATTGATTCATCAATACAACCGCGGGGGGAATCCGTGGCAATCAGGGAGATGAATAAATGAGCGCAGCGGATGTTGTCAGCAAGCTGGGGTCGATGCTGGCCTCGGGCGGTGTGGAAGTGGTGGACTGTTCCGGGGTGCTGGGACCGGAGACGCCGATCCTGCAACTGCCGCCCGATTTCGCCAAGAACACGCCCAAGGTCGAGATCCACAAGATCTCCGAATACGACAGCGACGGCCCGTTCTTTGCCTGGAACTGGATGGTGCTGGGCGAGCATTCGGGCACGCATTTCGACGCGCCGCACCACTGGATCACGGGCAAGGATTATCCCGACGGTTATACCGACAGCCTTGATGTGCAGCGGCTTGTGGCACCGGTGAACGTGATCGACTGCTCCGAGCAGGCGCAGGAGGACGAGGATTTCCTGCTGACCGCCAAGGGCGTGCAGGAATGGGAAAGCCAGCATGGCGAGATCGGTGCGGGCGAATGGGTTGTCATGCGCACCGACTGGGACAAACGCGTGAATGACGAGGCGAAGTTCCTGAACGCCGATGAAACCGGCCCCCACAGCCCCGGACCGACGCCCGATTGCATCGAGTACCTGCTGAGCAAAAAGATCGTCGGCTGGGGCACGCAATGCATCGGTACCGACGCAGGGCAGGCGGGCGGGATGGAGCCGCCCTATCCGGCGCACAATCTGCTGCACCGGGACAACTGCTTTGGTCTCGCGTCGCTTGCCAATCTCGACAAGCTGCCGGCCAAGGGCGCGATCCTGATCGCGGCGCCGCTGAAGATCAAGAACGGCACGGGTTCGCCCATTCGCGCGCTGGCGCTTGTTCCCAAGGGCTAAGCGGGCGTGGCGTCCTTCGATCACCTGATCATCGGCTCGGGCATCAATGCGTTGGTGGCCGCTGCCATGCTGTCGCGGAAGGGTGACAGCGTGCTGGTGATCGAACGGGAGGACCGGATCGGCGGATGTATGTACACGGCCGAGATCACGGAGCCGGGGTTTCATCACGACGTGATGGCGGCGACCTTTGTGCTGTTCCTGACTGGACCGGCGCACGGGGCTTTGGGCGAGGATCTGGCGAAGCACGGGCTGGAGTTCTGTCACACTTCCGCGCCCACCGCCGTGCTGCGCCCGAATGGCGAGGCGGTGGTATTGCACACGGACAGGGACGCCAATGTCGCTGCGTTCAACAGGCTGGCCAAGGGTGACGGCGAGCAGCACAGGCGCGATGTGATGAGCGTGGAACAGGACGCGGAGTTCATGTTCACCCTGCTGGGGGAACAGCTCTTTTCGAAGAACATGGTCAAGCTTCTGGGAAAACAGGCGTGGAAGAAGGGCATGGCCGAGATGAAGGTGTTCTTCGGCAACGCCATGGAGCCCGCGCGCGGCTGGCTTGAGACCCGCTACGACAGTGCCGGTATTCAGGCGCTTTATGCGCCCTGGGTGCTGCACGTCGGGCTGACGCCTGAGGCGACCTATGGCGGGCAGATGGCGCGGGTGATTGCCTTTGCTTTGGAAGCGGCGGGTGCACCGGTGATCAAGGGCGGGGCCGGGCAGGCGGCAGCCGCCTTCCGGTCGCTGATCGAAGCGAATGGCGGTGTGGTGCGCACAGGGGTCGAGGCGACGAAGGTACTGACCAAGCGGGGCAAGGCCATTGGGGTCGAGACGGCGGACGGCGAGCAAATCTTCGCCAAGAATATCATCGCCAGCACCGCGCCGGGGCAGCTTTATGGTGAGTTGCTGAAGAACGAGAAGCTGGAGGAGCCGGTGAAGAAGTTCCGCCATGGGCGGGGCAACTTCCAGCTTCATTTCGCACTGGACGGTCAGCCAGATTGGGAGGCCGATGGCCTTGAAGATGTGGCGCTGATCCACCTCGCGGACGGGATCGACAGCGTGTCGAAGTCCTGCAACGAGGCGGAAAGGGGCATGCTGCCGGAGACGCCCACGATCTGTGTGGGTCAGCCGCACCGGCTTGACCCCTCGCGCTGTCCGGAGGGCAAGGGCATTCTCTGGCTGCAAATCCCCGATGCGCCGCGCGTGATCAAGGGCGATGCGGCAGGGGAAATTGAGACGGGGGCGGAGTGGACGGAAACCGTTCGCGAGGCTTTTGCCGACCGGATCGAAGCGATCCTGTCGAAGCACATCCGCAACTGGGACAAGATCAAACTCAAGCGCCGCGCCTATTCGCCAGCGGACCTTCAGTCGATGAACATCAATCTTGTGGGCGGCGATCCCTACGGCGGGGCCTGCACGCTCGATCAGTTCTTTGTCTGGCGTCCCTATGCGACGCAGATCAACAACGGCACGCCGATCAAGAACCTCTATCATATCGGGGCCTCGACCCATCCCGGTCCGGGCCTTGGCGGCGGATCGGGGCTGAACGTGGCAAAGGCACTGGGCGCATGAACCGGCCGGAGAAAATGACCGGCGCCGCGCAGCGTCTGGGGGAGCTGGGGCTCGACAATTTCGCGCCCTACCTGATGAACCGGATCATGGGCCGGTATAACGCAGCGCTCGCGTCCGAGATGGCGGACCTGGGGCTGACGACGCCACAGATGCGGTCGCTTGCCGTGCTGAGCGTGATCGACGGGATCCTGATCCGCGAACTGGCGGTTTATGCGGTGGTCCAGCAGAGCACGTTGAGCCGCGCGCTTGATACGCTGGACCAGAACGGGCTGATCCGTCGCGAGACGGATGAGCAGGACAGCCGGGCGACACGGGTGTTTATCACCGACGCGGGGCGCGAGGCCTATGACCGGCTCTGGCCGCATATGGCGGCGGCCTACGAGGCGATGTTCAAGGGGATCGACGAGGCGGAAAAACGCGCCTTCGTCGGGACCTTGCAGACGATGCTGCGCAATATCCGCAAACACGATTTCTGAGGGGACCAGATGGCTGAGCGGTCATTCAAGGCGGAAGTGGAGCACCTTCGCAAGGGGGACGGCGATGTCTTTACCGGCGAAGGTATTCTCGCGATCACCAAGGCGCTGCTTGAGAACGGTGTCGGCTATGTGGGCGGCTACCAGGGCGCGCCGATATCGCACCTGATGGACGTGCTGGCGGATGCCGAGGAGTTGATGGGTGAGCTGGGCGTGCGGTTCGAGGCGAATGCCTCCGAGGCTGCGGCGGCAGCGATGCTGGCGGCCTCGGTGCATTATCCCATTCGGGGGGCGGTGACTTTCAAGGGGCCGGTCGGGGTGAACGTAGCCTCGGATGCCTTGGCGAACCTATGCTCAAGCGGCGTGAACGGTGGCGCGCTGATCATCGTGGGCGAGGACTACGGCGAGGGCTCCTCGATCATGCAGGAACGCTCGCACGGTTTTGCGATGAAGTCGCAGTTCTGGATGCTGGACCCGCGCCCGAACCTGCCGTCGATCACGAAGGCGGTGAAGGACGGGTTCGAGCTGTCGGAGGCGTCGAATACGCCCGTGATGCTGATGGTGCGCATCCGCTCGTGTCACGTCACGGGGAGTTTTGCGACCAAGGACAACGTGTCGCCGCCGCTGACGGTGAAGGAGGCCATCGCCAACCCGCAGTCCGATTTCAACCGCGTGGTCTTGCCGCCGATGAGCTACGTACACGAGCAGGACAAGATCAAGAACCGCTGGCCCAATGCCGAGAAGTTCATCGTCGAGAACGGGCTGAACGAGGTTTTCGGGCCGAAGGACGCGAAGATCGGGATCGTCACGCAGGGCGGGATGTATAACGGCGTCATCCGGGCTTTGCAGCGGCTGGGGCTGGCGGATGTCTTTGGCAATACCGAGGTGCCGATTTACTGCTTGAACGTGACCTACCCGATTGTCGCGTCGGAGTTCGCGGATTTCTGCAAGGGTAAGGATCATGTGCTGGTCGTTGAAGAGGGACAGCCCGAGCATATCGAACAGATGCTGGGCAACTTCCTTTACAAGGCCGGGGCCAAGCTGAAACTTTACGGCAAGGATGTGCTGCCCATGGCGGGGGAGTACACGGGGCAGGTGATGCTGGACGGGGTGACGGCGTTTCTGAAAAAAGCCGCTCCCGACATGCTGCCGGGGCAGGTGCGCGCGCCGAACAAGGAAGCGCCGGCGATACCTGATCTGTCGAAGACGGTGCCAATAAGGCCGCCGGGGTTTTGCACGGGCTGTCCGGAGCGGCCGATCTTTGCGGGGATGAAGCTGGTTGAGCAAGAGTTGGGGAAGAGCCAGATCACCGGCGATATCGGCTGCCACCTCTTTGGCTCACTGCCCCCATTCGAGATTGGCGGGGCGACCATGGGGTACGGATTGGGACCTGCCGCGAACGCGGCCTTCGATGGCGGAGGAGAACGGCGCGCGATCTCCATTCTTGGGGATGGAGGGTTCTGGCACAACGGGCTTTCCAGTTCCATCGGGAACATGGTGTTCAACAAGTCCGACAACGTAGTGATGATCGTCGACAACTACTATTCGGCGGCCACCGGCGGGCAGGACATCATGTCGAGCCGGGCCAAGAACGAGACCAAGGCCACCAACAACCCTATCGAGAAGGCGCTGAAAGGCATGGGCGTGGAATGGGTCCGCACAATCGACCGGACCTATGACGTGGGCAAGGTACGCGACACGCTGCGCGAGGCGCTGACCACTGATTTTAGGGGGCCGAAGGTGATCGTCGCCTCCTCCGAATGCATGCTGAACAAGCAGCGGCGGGAAAAGCCGCTTAGGAACAAGGCGATCAAGGACGGCCGCCGCGTGGATGTGCCGCGCTTTGGGGTAGACGAGAACATCTGCACCGGGGATCACGCCTGTATCCGGCTGTCGGGCTGTCCGTCGCTGTCCCTGAAGAAACTCGACGATCCGTTGCGGGACGATCCGGTGGCGAGCATCGACCAGACCTGCGTCGGCTGCGGCAATTGCGGCGAGGTGGCGGATGCCGCTGTGCTTTGCCCGTCGTTCTATCGCGCGGACGTGGTGCATAACCCCGGCGGATTTGAAAGCTGGCGCGCGGGGCTGCGCAACCGCATCATCGGCTGGCTGCAAAAGCGGCGCGACGGTAAGCGGCTGCGGCTGAGTGGTACCGCACCTGCAGCGCCCAGCGGGGCCAAGGCAGCGCCGCAACCGCCGATGGGGGCGCTGACATGAACATGCCCTTGCAGCACAAGACGCCGGATGCGCGAGTCGAACAGATCATCAAGCTGGCGATCATGGCCGTGGGCGGCCAGGGCGGTGGTGTACTGACCAACTGGATCGAGTCGCTGGCCCGGTCGCAGGGCTATGCCTGTCAGGCGACGAGCGTGGCGGGCGTCGCGCAGCGCACGGGGGCGACGATCTATTATATCGAGATGACGCCCGCTTCGGATCAGCAGCCGGTGTTCGCGCTGGCTCCGGCGGGGGGCGACGTGGATATTCTGATCGCCGCCGAGATGATGGAGGTAGGCCGCGCGGTGATGCGGGGCTTCGTGACGCCGGATCGGACGGTGCTGATTGGGTCCACGCACCGGCAGTTGGCGGTGTCGGAGAAGACGGTGCCGGGGGACGGCATCGCCAATGCCGAGGAAGTCCGCGCGGCGGCGGAGATCGCGTCGTCGCAACTGATCCTCGCGGATATGGACCGGCTGGCGGTTGAGCAGGGGTCAGTGATTTCGTCGAGCCTCTTCGGGGCGCTGGCGGGGTCGGGCGCGCTGCCCTTCCCGCGCGAGGCTTTCGAGGATGCGATCCGGGCCAGTGGTAAGGGGGTTGAGGCGTCGCTGCGAGCGTTTGCGGCGGGGTTCGATGCCGCGCAGAACAGAGAAGCAGTGTCTGAACCGGAGGCGGAAGAGCCTCCGCTGAAGCTGGTCGGTCCTGCGAAAGAAATGCAAAAGTGGCAGGCGCTGGTTGACCGGGCGCAGGCTTTGCCCGACCCGGTGCAATGGATCGCGCAGGCGGGGCTGATGAAGGTCGTCGATTTTCAGGACTGCGCTTATGGCACCACCTACCTGAATCGCTTGGACGATGTCATCGCGCGCGACAGCGCCGACAAGAACTGGGAACTGAGTGCGGTGGCGGCGAAATACATCGCCAATGCCATGGCCTATGATGACATCATTCGCGTGGCCGACCTGAAAACCCGCCGCTCCCGCTTTGCCCGCATCCACGACGAGATGGGGGCAAAGGATTCCAACCTTGTCGAACTGACCGAGTTTTTTCACCCCCGCGCGGAGGAGATCGCCAGCATGATGCCCGCCAGGATGGGGGCACGCTGGGAGGCGTCGCCGGGGCGCATGGCGTGGCTGAACAAGCGATTCAACAAGGGAAGGCGGCTGCGCACCCATACGCTACGGTCCTTCGTGATGCTGCATTTTCTGGGCGGGCTGAAGGTCTACCGCCTGAAAACGCGGCGGCATGAAGTTGAGGTCGCGCATCTGGAGGCATGGCTCAGAGATAGCCTTGCGGTGCTGGAGGACGACTACGCGCTGGCCGTGGAGTTGCTGAAGAACCGCCGCCTGATCAAGGGCTACTCCGACACCCACGCGCGGGGGCTGACGAAGTTCGGCACCGTGATGGGGGCGGCGGCGCTTCTGAAAGGCCGGGACGACGCGGCGGAATGGATGAAGCGGCTGCGCGAGGCAGCCTTGCAGGACCCCGAGGGCAAGGCGCTTGACGGGGCCATCAAGACGGTGCGGAGTTTCGTCTGACCCGCCACGCATCAAGGAGACACCCATGCCTGCCGAACGCGTCAACCCCGATACGATGTACAACAGCCTCGAATTCGGCTTTTCCCACGCGAGCATATCCCAAGGGGGCCGGATGCTGCACCTTGCGGGGCAGGTGGCCTGGGACAAGGACCGCAACTTGGTCGGCGGCGATGATCTGGCCGCACAGGCGCGGCAGTGCCTCGCGAACCTGAGGGAGGTCCTGGCGAGCCATCGGGCGACGCCTGCGGACCTTGTGCGCATCCGCACCTATGTGGTGAACCATTCCCCGGACAAGATCGGTCCCGTCGCGGGCGAGATGATGGCCTTTTAGGGCGAGGCCATGCCCGCGCCCAACACCTGGATCGGTGTGCAGGCGCTGGCGATGCCTGAGTTCCTGATCGAGATCGAGGGCACGGCGGTCTTGTCCTGACCTCTCGACGGCAGGGCTGGCCCGTGTAATCTGCACCCATGAGCCAAGCACCCAACGCCGCCCTGATCGTCGCCGCCGGACGCGGCACCCGTTTCGGCGGGGAGATCCCAAAGCAATACGTGCCGTTGCGCGGTATCTGCGCCTTTCGCCGCTCGGTCGAGCGGTTCCTTGGGATGGAAGCGATCCATCTTGTCCAGCCGGTGATCCACGCCGATGACCGCGCGCTCTTTGCAGAGGCGATGGCGGGGCTGGACGATCCCCGCCTGCTGCCTGCCGTGACCGGCGGCGCGACACGCTCGGACTCCGTTCGCAAGGGCCTTCAGGCGATGGCGGATGATCCACCCGACTGTGTGCTTGTCCACGACGCCGCGCGCCCTTTAGTGACCGAAAGGATAATCGGCGATGTTCTGAAAGCACTGGAAAGGAGCAAAGCCGCCTTTGCCGCCTTGCCGGTCGTGGACGCGCTTTGGCGGGTGGAGGACGGAATGGCGTCCGAGCCGGTATCCCGAACGGGTCTCTGGCGCGCGCAGACGCCACAAGGATTTCATTTTGGCCCGCTCCTTCAGGCGCATCTTGCCAATACCGGCGATGCGGCGGATGACGTCGAGATTGCCCGCGCGGCCGGAATGTCCGTGCGCGTCGTGGAAGGCAGCACCGAGAATTTCAAGATCACGACCCCGCAGGACCTTGCCCGCGCCGAAAGGCTGCTGGAGTGAGAACGCTTGTCGCGGAAAGCGCCGCGATGGTGGCTGAGGTTCACGCGAGCGCGGGCGACGAAGTACGGGCGGGCACGGTGCTCTTGGTCACCGAACTCATGAAGATGCGCCACGAATTGCGCGCACCCGAAAGCGGCGTGATACGCGAGGTGCATGTGAGCGTCGGCACCGAACTTCGGGGAGGAGAACCGCTGGTCACCCTTGAACCTGCTGAGGTGGCAGCGACCGAAACAACGGAACAGACAGAGGTGCGCAGCGAGTTCGACGCTTTCGTGGCGCGCATGGCACTGTTGCAGGACGCTGCCCGGCCCGAGGCCATCGCAAGACGTCATGGCAAGCGCATGCGCAGCGCTCGCGAGAATATATCCGATCTCTTCGATGCCGACACTTTCGTGGAGTACGGCGCGCTTGCGGTCGCCGCCCAGAGGTCTCGCAGGGATGCGGAGGCGTTGGAACGTCAGACGCCAGCGGACGGGATCATCTGCGGCACCGGCACAGTTGGCGGTCGCCCGGTGGCAGCGATGGCGGTGGATTACACGGTGCTTGCCGGAACGCAGGGCCATTTCCATCATAAGAAGATGGACCGGCTGATCGACGTCGCGGGGCGCGACGGCCTTCCCATCGTGCTCTTTGCCGAGGGCGGGGGAGGGCGGCCGAACGACTACGACGTCGCGCATCTGGTGGCGGCGGGGCTCAATATCACGTCTTTCCGGCATTTTGCCGCGCACCGGGGCCCCAAGATCGGTATCGCGGCGGGCTACTGCTTTGCGGGGAATGCGGCACTTTTCGGGGTCTGCGACGTGCGGATCGCGACCAACGACAGCTGGATTGGCATGGGCGGCCCCGCGATGATCGAAGGCGGGGGGCTGGGTGTCGTCAAACCGACCGAGATCGGGCCGTCGGAGGTGCAGATGAAGACGGGCCTTATCGACCTGCTGGCAGAGGATGAAGCCGACGCGGTGGCCGCCGCCAAGAAGCTGCTCGCGCTGCGGCAACCATCCGCAGCGGAGGATAACGATCCGCACGCGCTCCGCCATGTCATTCCCGCCGACCGCACCCGGGCCTATTACATGCGCGATGTCATCGGAGCGCTGACCGATCCCGGCTCTTTCTTCGAACTGCGCCGCGGTTTTGGCACCGGGATGATCACCGGTTTCGCGCGAATCGAGGGACGCGCTGTCGGCCTTTTGGCCAACAACCCGCTACACCTTGGCGGGGCCATCGACGCGCCCGCGGCGGACAAGGGCGCGCGGTTCCTGCAGCTTTGCGATGCCTGGGGTCTGCCGGTGCTGACCCTGTGTGACACGCCGGGTTTCATGGTGGGGCCGGAGGTCGAGGCGACCGGACAGGTTGCCCATGTCTCGCGCCTGTTCCTGGCTGGTGCGCATTTCGGGCAGCCGATGGCGACGGTGATCCTGCGCAAGGGCTACGGTCTGGGGGCGATGGCCATGGCGGGTGGCGGCTTTGACCGCCCGAATTTCTGCGCCGCATGGCCGACGGGGGAGATCGGCGCGATGGGGCTGGAGGGCGCGGTGCGGCTGGGCTACCGCGATCACCTCGCCGCAATCGACGACGCAGACGCCCGGAACACCGAGTTCCGGCGGCTCGTCGACGAGATGGCCGAGCGCGGCAAGGCGCTGAACGCGGCAAGCGTGCTGGAATTCGACGCCGTCATCGACCCGGCAGAGACGCGTGCAATATTGACACGGGTCTTCAACAGCGCAGGCGAAGCGCGCCCTTCGGAGCGATATCCGGATGCCTGGTAGAGCGTCGAACGTGCCACCGCCAACCGGCCCGGGCAATCACCAACCCCGGGCGTCAGATACAACGTCCGCCATCGACCTCCATGCAAACGCCTGTCACCATGCTGGCCTCGTCCGAGCAAAGGTAGCAGGCCGCATTCCCCATGTCCTCGGGCGTCGAGAAGCGGCCGAGGGGGATCGTTGACAGGAACTTCGCCCGCATCTCCGGCGTGTCCTCTCCCATGAACATCTTCAGAAGCGGGGTCTCCCCCGCCACGGGGTTCAGCGCATTCACCCGGACACCTGCAGGCGCAAGCTCCACCGCCATGCCCTTCGTCGCGGTGTTCAGCCAGCCTTTCGAGGCGTTGTACCAGCTCAATCTCGGCCGGGGGCTGATCGCCGCCGTGGATGAAATATTCAGAATCGAACCGGACTTGCGGGCTTTCATCAGGGGCACGATGGCCCGCGCGGTCAGGTAGACGGATTTGACGTTGACGGCGAGGACCTTGTCGAAATCGTCTTCGCTGACCTCTTCCATCGGTGCGGGCATATGCGTGGTGCCCGCGTTGTTCACAAGGATGTCGATCTGCCCGTAGAGCTCCATCGCCTTGTTGGTCATCGCCTGCACGTCATCGCCCAGCGCCACGTTAGTCTGCACCACCGCGGCAACCTTACCCAGCTCGGCGGCAACCTCCTGCGCCATGTCGAGGTTCAGATCGGCAATCAGCACCCGCGCGCCTTCGGCCACGAACTTGCGCGCGATCCCCGCGCCGAACCCCGATGCACCGCCTGTGACGATGGCTGTCTTTCCTTCCAGTCTCATGTTCCCCTCCTATCCATGAAGTGCCGCGACGGTTTTGAGCGTCGAGAAGCCGTAGAGCGCCTCGAACCCTTTCTCGCGACCGTGACCCGAAAGGCCGGTGCCGCCGAAGGGCAGCTCTACACCGCCACCCGCGCCGTAATTGTTCAGGAATACCTGCCCCGCGCGCAACCGCTTGGCCAGCCGCATCTGCCGCGCGCCATCGCGAGTCCAGACCGAGGCGACGAGACCATAATCGGTGCCGTTTGCGATGGCGACGGCCTCTTCCTCATCCTCGAAGGGGATGACCACCTGTACCGGGCCAAAGATCTCATCTTGTGCGAGCGCGTGATCGGGCGCGACCCCGGCAAAGAGCGTGGGCGCAACATAGGCGCCACCCTCGGGCGCGTCGGCGACCACCTCGCCCCGTGCAGCGACCTCCAGATCGGCGCCCTTGGCGATGAAACCCTCGACGATCTCGCGTTGCCGGTCCGACACGAGCGGCCCCACCTCCAGATCGTCGAGCGCAGGTCCCGCGCGCAGGGCCGCATATCGGGCCGACATGGCCGAGAGCACTTCGTCATACCGGGATCGGTGCACGAGGATCCGGGAAGAAGCGGAGCAGGTCTGCCCCGCGTTCTGGATGCCGGCATTCACAAGAAACGGCAGCGCGGCCTCAACATCCGCGTCCTCAAAGACCAGTTGCGGGGATTTTCCGCCAAGCTCCAGCGTGACCGGCACCACGTTCTGCGCCGCTGCCGCCTGGATCAGCTTGCCCACGCCAACGGACCCGGTGAAGGAAATGTGATGCACACCGGGATGCGCGGAGAGGGCGGCACCCGCCTCCGCTCCAAGGCCCGGAACGACGTTCAGCGCACCATGCGGCAGCCCGGCCCGTCGGCCAAGTTCCACGAAGGCCAGCGCCGTCAGGCAAGCCTCCTCGGCCGGTTTCAAAACCGCCGCGTTCCCCATGGCAAGTGCCGCACCAACCGAACGCCCGATGATCTGCATGGGATAGTTCCAGGGCACGATATGCCCCGTCACCCCGTGCGGCTCCCGCAGGGTGTAGACGGTATAGCCATCGAGATAGGGGATCGTTTGTCCGTGAATCTTGTCAGCGGCACCGGCGTAGAATTCCATGTACCGCGCCAGGGCGATGACGTCGGCGCGTGCCTGTTTCAGCGGCTTGCCCACGTCCATCGCCTCAAGCCGGGCCAGTTCATCGACATTCTCCAGCACCAGCGTTCCGATCCGGGCAAGGATGCGCCCGCGTTCGAAGTTGGGCAGCCTGCCCCAGTCCCCGTCAAGCGCCCCCTGCGCGGCGGTGACCGCGCGGTCAATGTCAGATGCATCGCCCCGGGCGATCTGGCAGAGCGTACCGCCGTCCGATGGATTTTTCAGGTCGATACCGTCGGAGTGAGCGGCGGGCACCCACTTCCCACCGATGAAACAAAGGCTCGGGTCGATCCCCAGCGGTGTCACGGTCATGTCATCCCCCCTCGTTTCGGTGCGGCAGCGGGCGCGGCTGCAGTCGGGGGTAAGGTGCTGCATCTTCGCGGCGATGAACAGACCCAATAAGGTGTCGACACCCAGTGCCGTCAGCTTAGTCGAAAGACGGAAGCTTTGGACGGACGTGCGGCGTGCCTGTTGCAAGAACCCGCGCAACCGCCGCTTCGGCGGCTTCGAGAGCCCCTTCAAGGTAGCCGCCGAATTGCGGGGCAACCTCGGTGCCCGCAAAGATGATCCGACCGTCCCAGAGATCGCGCAGCCCGTCGGGCAAACCATAGCTGGGATGCGCCATCAGCGGCCTTTGATCGAGGGGGGTGGCGGTGTAACGCTCAGTGGCCCAGTCCCGCAGCAGCAGCTTGCGCGGTTGGGCGGCCTGCGGCCCGTACAACCGGGCGAGTTGGGCCAGCACGACCTCCTGAAGGCGGTTGGTATCCGTCCGGGCGGAAGGCGGAACCCCGATGAATCCGAACAGGGCAAAGGGACCGCTTCCCTCCGGCGAGGCATCGTGGATCTCGACCATCGGGCCCCGTCTGCTCATCGCATCGCCGGAAAGGCCCGCATCGCGCCAGAAGGCCGTGTCATATGTGGCAAGCACCTTTGCCTGTCCGGCCATCCACGTTGGAACATCCTGCATCTGGCGGATCGTCCGGACCGGGAGGAACGGATCGAAGGTTAGATGACTTGCAATCCGGGGAGGTAAGGCAAGTATCACCCGCCGGGCACTCACCCGCGTCCGGTCTTCAAGCTCCGCTTCAATCCCTTCTTTGCGCTTTGCCAGCCCGGCAACGGGGCAATCCAATCTGACAAGGTCCGGCGGTATCCGTCCGCTCAGCCCCTCGACAAGCGCACCCATGCCGCCCGTGATGCGCAGCGATCCTTCCATGGACGAAAAGCCGCGCCCGCGCTGCACCGACCCGTTCTCGTCCTCGTAAGTCAGCGCGCCTTCGGCGTATTGCTCAAAAACACCAAGTCCCAGACGCGCAGCCAGCTTGGCCATACGCGGCTGACCGGGCCAGAACCACGCGGGACCGAGGTCAAAGTACGCGTCACCGTCTCGCTTGGTCTCGATCCGCCCGCCAAGACGGTCGCGCGCCTCCAGCAACAGAACCTGCCGCCCCTGCGCACTCAGTGCCTCGGCAGACGCGAGGCCGGAAAGGCCGCCGCCGATGATCAGGACATCGGTGTTCATCAAACTTGGGGTGGCTGCGCGAACGGAAGATGCCCGGTCTTCATCCAGACCTTCGCACCTTCCGGGCCCGCAACCGCGTCGAGAGCGGCGCCCTCCGGCAGCCGCAGCCAGCTTCCCCGGACCAAGGTGTCAGCGCCCTCTGTCAAGGCACCCGACAACACCAGCAATTCCGCCCCGCCCTTCGCGGGCTGGGCAAGTGTCTCTCCCGGACCGAGCCGATGGTAGCTGACCGTCTCCCGGGCATCCTCGTGAAGGATCGCATGACCGTCACGCGCCGCTTCCTCCATGTCGAGCGAGAACTGCGTTCGGTCATCGAGATCGAATTGCCAGAGCTTCACGAAGATCGTGCAGCCCTCCTCGGACCCGGGCGTATGCGACGTGGTCGGCGGATTGCGCACGTAGGTGCCCGCCGGATAGTCGCCGTGCTCATCCTGGAACACGCCGTCCAGCACGATGAATTCCTCTCCACCCGTATGGGTGTGAGCCGAGAAATGCGACCCCGGGGCATAACGCACGATGCTTGTCGCGCGCGCCACCTCGTCCCCGATCCGGTCGAGCATCCGGCGGTCGACACCCGGCATGGGGGACGCGATCCATTGCTCCTGTTCGGAATGCACCACAACACGCTTGGAGAAATCCGCGTTAAGTTCCATCTTTTCCCGTCCTTTCTGGCCGCCCGCTACTGGCTCAGTTTCGCATCCACCATGGCTTCCTCGGCGATCATCGCCTCAAGCTGTCTGCGGAAACGTAGGGGGCCCGCGTCGATGCTCAAATCAATATGGGGCGAGGTCTTCTCGGACATGCCGATCTGGACCTGATCCAGCACCGCGCGGTCCTCCTCGAAGGCCTTGCGCACGTCCTCGGACATCATGCGCGACAGCTCTTCGTCTTCGGGGCGGATGTTGCGCAGCTGGAACCAGTAATACCGCGTTTCGCTGTCGCTGACCGGGGTCATGAAGTTGTAGCTGTCCATGATGAAGGTATCGTCATGCAGCGGTCCGTCAGGGCCACCCGTGCCTGCCGGAGTGAAGATCGCCCGGATCAGGGCGTGGCCGGGATAGCGGACCTCGTAATGCTGCAGCCGGTCGCAATTGCCTCTGAACGGCACGATCTTTTTGTAGAAGGGTGCGGGTTCGTGATCCATCATCCAGCGATGCACGATGACGCCTTCGTCCGTCCGGGTCACGCGCAGGGGTGTGTCCTTGGTCGCAGAAGTTCCGAACGAGCTCTGGTGGACCCATGCGACATGGCTGGGATCAAGCAGGTTGTCGCACATGAAGAGGTAGTTGCACTTCAGGTCCATCGCGTCACCGGTGTTGAGCCCCCATCCCGGATCGCCGAAGTTCGGGATGTCGATGATATCATCGACATCCGCAATCGCCGCGTTGCCCATCCATATCCAGACCAGCCCGTATTTCTCGTGTACCGGATAGGGCCGCACGCGCGCCGCCGACGGGATACGCCCGCCGCCCGGTGCCCAGACACAGCGCCCGGCACAATCGAAGGTCAGCCCATGGTAACCGCATTCGACCGTGTCATCCTTGATCCGGCCCTGCGAGAGCGGCAGCTTGCGGTGCGGGCAGGCATCTTCCAGCGCGATGACCTCGCCGTCGCGGGCGCGAAAGAGGCAGATCTTCTCGCCCAACACGACAACCTGCCGCAGCGTGCGCGTCACCTCGTGGCCCCAGGCCGCCACGTACCAAGCGTTCTTCAGAAACATTCACACCCTCCGACTGCCGCCCCACGTTTGTAAAAGCGGGCTTACCAAACAATTCCCGAATTTATCTTCGCTGGAAAAACTTTGTTTACCATTGGTTCCTACTCTTCCCGAATTGAAGAGGGAATTGACATGCTTGATACGTTGTCCATTGCGCAGCTGGAAAGGCTGCTGGAACAATTTTCAGTACCGATGTTCGTGATCGAACGCCGTGCGCCGGACAGTGAATTCTGCATTACCTGCATGAACAGCGCGTTGGAGGAACTGGCCGGTCATACGCGCGAGGATCTGCTGGGCCGCTCGACTCTCGAGATTGCCGCCGCGGCCGAAGACACGATGAAACACTACCAGCGCTGCGTGACAACCCATCAGACGATCCGCTTCGCCTTTCTCTTCACGAACCAGCAAAAAGAGATGCAGTGGGACAAGATACTGCAATACAGCCGCAGCCCGGAGGGGCATGACCGGGTGATCGTGACAGCAATAAAGATGTCCCATGATACGCCGCTTCTGCAGGACCAAATTGCTTTCGAGGACGTGAGGTATTTCTCCTCGATCGCCGATCTGCAGCTTGAGAACCTAAGCAACGCCTTCGCCTCGGCCACCGAAAAGGCGCGTGTCACGCCGATAGACGAGGAACGGATCATGCGATTGCACGCCGTCTGCCGGACGATCCAGAGCACGGTCGCCGACATCAAGCAGGTGGTCCGCACCGCGCAGCAACGACACGCGGTGTCGAACCGGCGGATCGAAAGGGCGGTGTCCTCGATGCCGATTGGGCCCGTCTGCCGTAGAGGGGATGGACACCGTGCGCGCGCTTGGAGATGCCTGCGCGGATCGGTAACCGGCGGATCACCGCTAAAGCGTTACGAAAAATCACAGCCACAAAGATAGTCGTAACATTTATCTTGTTTCACCATTGTCGTTCCCGTAAAACCAAGGCTCAAACGGGAGCGATTCATGACAGCATTCATCTGCGACGCGCAGCGGACACCCATCGGGCGCTATGGTGGCGCCCTGGCACAGGTCAGAGCAGACGATCTCGCCGCCGTGCCCATTGCCGCGCTGATGGCCCGTAGCCCCGATGTGGACTGGTCGCGGGTCGACGACGTGATCATGGGCTGCGCCAATCAGGCCGGTGAGGACAACCGCAATGTCGCGCGCATGGCCGGGCTTCTGGCCGGTCTGCCGGTGGATGTGCCGGGTGCGACGATCAACCGTCTGTGCGCCTCGGGCATGGATGCTGTTGGTTCCGCCGCTCGCGCCATCCGCGCGGGTGATATCGACTTGGCCATCGCCGGCGGCGTGGAAAGCATGACCCGCGCGCCCTTCGTGATGCCGAAGGCGGATACGGCGTTTTCGCGCGGCAACGCGGTTTATGACACCACCATCGGCTGGCGTTTCGTCAACAGGAAGATGAAGGAACAATACGGCATCGATTCCATGCCGCAGACCGCCGATAACGTGGCCGAGGATTACGAGGTCAGCCGCGCGGATCAGGATGCCTTTGCGCTCCGCTCGCAGGAACGCTGGGCCACCGCCGACAAGGCGGGTGTCTTTGCCGAGGAAATCGCGCCGGTGACGATCCCGCAGCGCAAGGGTGACCCGATCGTCGTGGACCGCGACGAACACGCGCGCCCTGATACGACACTCGACAAGCTTGCCAAGTTGCGCGGGATCAATGGGCCCGACCTGACCGTGACTGCCGGCAACGCATCGGGTGTGAACGATGGTGCGGCCGCGATGCTCATCGCCTCGGAGCAGGCGATGAAAGACCACAAGCTCGAACCCATCGCCCGCATCGTTGCCATGAATGCCGCTGGCGTTGAACCTCGCGTCATGGGTATTGGCCCGGTCCCCGCTTGCCAGAAGGTTCTGGCGCGTACCGGGCTCAAGGCCGAGCAGATGGACGTGGTCGAACTGAACGAAGCCTTCGCGAGCCAGGGCATCGCCACGCTGCGCGCCCTCGGTATCGCCGAAGACGCCCCGCATGTGAACGCCAACGGCGGTGCCATCGCCATCGGCCACCCGCTGGGCATGTCCGGCGCGCGGCTGGTGATGACCGCAGCCCTGCAGCTGAAACGCACCGGCGGCCGCTATGCCCTTTGCACCATGTGCGTGGGCGTGGGCCAGGGCGTCGCCCTCATTCTGGAAAGGACCTGAGCCATGTATGCACAGATGATTAAGTCCGAAGCGTCGCAGGAAGATCCTGAACAGCTTGAGGCGTTTCAGGCCCGGATCGACGCGGGCATGAAGATCGAACCGAAGGACTGGATGCCCGAAGGGTATCGCAAAACCCTGATCCGCCAGATCGGCCAGCACGCCCATTCCGAAATCGTCGGCCAGCTGCCCGAAGGCAACTGGATTACCCGCGCGCCCACGCTGGAGCGCAAGGCGATCCTGCTGGCGAAGGTGCAGGATGAGGCGGGGCATGGGCTTTACCTCTACTGTGCTGCGGAGACTTTGGGTGTGACCCGCGATGACCTGACGCGCGACTTGCTTTCGGGCAAGATGAAGTACAGCTCCATCTTCAATTACCCGACACTGACATGGGCCGATATGGGAGCGGTGGGCTGGCTGGTCGATGGCGCGGCGATCATGAATCAGGTTCCGTTGCAGCGGACGTCTTACGGGCCCTACGCCCGCGCCATGGTGCGCATCTGCAAGGAGGAAAGCTTTCACCAGCGGCAGGGCTACGACATCATGATGAAGATGGCGAACGGCACGCCCGCGCAACGCAAGATGGCGCAGGATGCGCTGAACCGCTTCTGGTATCCCTCGCTGATGATGTTCGGACCCTCGGACAAGGATTCCGTGCATTCCGCGCAGTCCATGGCCTGGAAGATCAAGATGAACACCAACGACGAGCTGCGGCAGAAATTCGTCGACCAGACGGTGCCACAGGCTGAATACCTTGGTCTGACTGTCCCGGATGAGCACCTGAAGTGGAACGAGGAAACCGGGCATTACGACTTCTCCGAGCCGGACTGGTCGGAGTTCTATGACGTTCTGAAGGGCAGCGGCCCCTGCAACACCGAACGGCTTGAGGCGCGCAACAAGGCCTGGGATGATGGACGTTGGGTGCGTGAGGGGCTTCTGGCCCATGCGGCAAAGAAACGGGCGGCGAAGGTGGCCGCAGAGTAACAAATTCCTTGAGAGGAATTTGCCAAGAGTTTTCGAAAACTCTTGGTCCCGCGAATGACGAAAGGAGCGCCAAAATGAGTAGCCCTGAATCCAGCGCCTATGCGGACAGCGAGGCCAGCCCGCACGAGGAAACCCGCAAGACCGAATGGCCGTTGTGGGAAATCTTCATCCGTGGCCAGCACGGCCTGAGCCACCGCCACGTGGGCAGCCTGCATGCACCTGATGCGGAAATGGCGATCAAGAATGCCCGCGATGTCTATACCCGCCGCAATGAGGGTGTGAGCATCTGGGCGGTCGAGGCGCGTCATATCGAAGCCTCCTCGCCCGAAGAGAAAGGCCCGCTTTACGAGCCTTCGAACAGCAAGATCTACCGCCATCCGACCTTCTTCGACATTCCTGACGAAGTGGGGGCGATGTGAGCAACGCGCTTTTCGAATTCTGCTGCCGCATGGGCGACAACACGCTGGTCCTGGGCCACCGCGTGTCCGAATGGTGCGGCGTGGCGCCAGTGCTGGAAGAAGACATCGCGCTTGCCAACACCGCGCTGGACCTGATCGGGCAGACGCAGCTTTGGCTGGGCCTCGCCGGTGAGGTCGAGGGCAAGGGCCGCGATGCCGACAAGCTCGCCTTCCATCGCGACGTCTGGGATTTCCGGAACGTGCTGCTGGTCGAGCAGCCGAACGGGGATTTCGGCCAGACGATGATGCGGCAATTCCTCTTCGATCAATGGCATGTACTCTACCTCAAGGCGCTGATGTCCTCGTCCCACGATCAGGTGGCGGCGATTGCTGAGAAGTCGGTGAAAGAGGTGACCTATCACCTTGAACGTTCCTCCGACACGGTGATCGGCCTCGGCGACGGAACCGAGGAAAGCCACGCAAGGATGCAAAAGGCCCTTGATAGGCTCTACCCTTACGTGGGGGAGATGTTCACGGGCGACGCTGTGGACGCGGCAATGGTTGATCAGGGCATTGCGCCCGATCCTGCCACGCTGCGCGCCGACTACGATACCCGGCTCGACTCGGTTCTGGCGGAGGCGACATTAACCCGGCCCGAGAGCGACTTTGCCCACAAGGGCGGCAAGACCGGCGTGCGGCATACGGAACATCTGGGGCACATGCTGTCTCAGATGCAGTGGCTGCAGCGCGCCTACCCGGATGCGACATGGTGAGGCCAGCCCCAGCCCCTGTTCCGGGTGCCCCCGGAACCCCAAGCCGTTCCGTGCAGACCGGTGCCCGCGATGAGGTCCCGGCCAAGCCGAACGCAAAGAGCGGCGTGGAAAAGCCTGCTTTAGAGACTGTTTGGGCCTGGCTTTCGGAAGTGCCCGACCCGGAAATCCCAGTGATCTCTCTTACAGATCTGGGGATCATTCGCGACGTGCAATGGCAGGGCGAAACGCTCGAAGTGACGGTGACGCCCACCTATTCCGGCTGCCCTGCCACGACGATCATCAACCTCGATATCGAGCGGGTCTTGCGCGACAAGGGTATCGAAAACCTGTCTCTAAAAAGGCAGCTTTCGCCCCCGTGGACCACCGACTGGCTGTCCGAGGAAGGCCGCGCGAAGCTTGAGAAATACGGCATCGCGCCCCCGCAACCCGCTGGCGGCCCGCAGCATTGCCCGCATTGTAAATCGAAGAATGTCGAGCGGATCAGCCAGTTCGGATCGACCCCCTGCAAGGCCCAGTGGCGCTGCACCGATTGCCTTGAACCCTTCGACTATTTCAAATGTATCTGAGTGCCTGAGATGAGCCAGTTTCTCCCTGTCAAAGTGACCGACATCCGTCACACGATCCGCGACGCCGTGGTACTGACGCTGGAGCCGGAAAACCCCGAAGCTTTCGACTTTACCCAGGGTCAATACCTCACCTTCAAGAAAGACTTCGACGGCACAGAGCTGCGCCGCAACTATTCGATCTGCGCGGGGCTGGACGACGGCAAGCTGCAGGTCGGGATCAAGCGGGTCGATGGCGGGGCCTTTTCCACCTTCGCCAACACCCAGCTCAAGGTCGGCGATACGCTGGAAGTGATGCCGCCACAGGGCAAGTTTTTTACCGCGTTAGAGCCTGATAAGGCCAAGAACTACCTCGGCTTCGCGGGCGGCTCCGGGATCACGCCGGTGCTGTCGATCCTCAAAACCGTTCTGGCGCGGGAGCCGAAATCGACCTTCACGCTGGTCTACGCCAACCGCGCGGTGAACACGATCATGTTCCGCGAGGAGCTGGAAGATCTGAAGAACCGCTACATGGGGCGTCTGACCATGATTCACATGCTGGAATCCGGTCAGGACATCGACCTGTTCACCGGCCGCGTGGATCAGGAGAAATGCGACGCGCTTTTCTCGAAATGGATTGATATCAGCAGCACCGATACCGCGTTCATCTGCGGACCTGAGCCGATGATGCTGGCCATTGCCGAAAGCCTCGAGAAACACGGGCTGGCGAAGGATCAGATCAAGTTCGAGCTGTTCAGCGAAAGCCAGCAGGGACAGTTGGCCAAGCAGGAAATGGCCAAGCGGGCAGAAGGGCAGAAAGGCACGGAGGTGACGGTGATCATCGACGGCGCCCATCGCACCTTTGAGATGTCCAAGGGACAATCGGTGCTGGATGCTGCACTTGAGAACGGTCAGGATGCCCCCTTTGCCTGCAAGGCGGGGGTCTGTTCCACCTGCATGTGCAAGGTGCTGGAGGGCGAGGTGGAGATGCTGTCGAACCACGCGCTTGAGGATTACGAGGTGGAGAATGGCTATGTGCTTTCGTGCCAGTCCTACCCGCTGACCGACAAGCTTGTCGTGGACTACGACACGCACTGACATGTCCCGGGCCTGACCCGGGACCCCGACCTACCATGAGCCCCGGATCAATTCCGGGGCGCATTGCAACAAGCCAGAGGAAAACGCATGCTCGACGTCCAAAGTTTTGCCGCAGGTCAGTGGATCGCCCCCGGCGCGGGCGCGCGATCCATCGCAAGCGCCATCACCGGCGAAGTGATTGCACAGGCGGGCAACGATGCGCTCGACGTGCAGGCGATGCTGTCCTACGCGCGCGAGGTGGGCGGGCCAGCCCTGCGCAAGATGACGTTCCATGACCGGGCGCGGATGCTTAAGGCGGTGGCGCTTTACCTGATGGAGCGGAAACAGGCGCTGTACGATTTGAGCTACGACACCGGCGCGACGCTGTCGGATCACAAGATCGACGTGGACGGTGGGATCGGGACGATGCTGGTCTTCGCCTCCAAGGGACGGCGCGAGATGCCCGATGCGCATGTCTATCTGGACGGCCCGCCGGAACAACTTGGCAAGGCCGGACAATTTTTTGGGCGTCATATCTGCACCCCTTTGCAGGGTGTTGCTGTCCATATCAACGCCTTCAACTTCCCGGTCTGGGGGATGCTTGAGAAACTCGCGCCGACGCTGCTGGCGGGCGTGCCCGCCATCGTCAAACCGGCCACGGCGACCTGCTATGTCACCGAAGCCTGCGTGCGGATGATGCTGGACAGCGGACTGCTGCCGGAAGGTTCGGTTCAACTGGTCTCGGGTGGGCTGGGCGACATGCTTGACCATCTCGATTGCCAGGATGCCGTGGCCTTCACCGGCTCTGCCGATACCGCGCTGAAGCTGCGGGGCAATCCGAAGCTGATGGAAAATTCCGTCCGTTTCGCCTCCGAACAGGACAGTCTGAACGCCTCGGTCCTTGGCCCCGATGCAACGCCCGGCACGCCCGAGTTCGACCTTTTCGTCAAGGAGGTCCAGCGCGAGATGACCGCGAAGGCGGGGCAGAAATGCACTGCGATCCGTCGCATCATGGTGCCGCAGGCGCAGGTGGATGCCGTGATCGCAGCCATTGGCGAGCGGTTGGCCAAGACCACGATCGGCGATCCGCGGCTTGAGACCACGCGCATGGGCGCGCTTGTCTCGGGCAGCCAGAAGCGCGACGTTCTGGAAAAGGCCGCACTGATCGGAGCAGAGGCCGAACGCGTCTACGGCGATCCCGAGGCATTCAGCGTCGACGGTGCCGACCGTGCCAAAGGTGCCTTCGTCCCGCCGATGCTGTTCCATTGCGCCGATCCAGACACCGCCCGGCGCGTGCATGACACCGAGGCTTTCGGTCCCGTGTCGACCGTCATGGGGTACCGTGATCTGAGCCACTCCGTTCGCCTGCTGAACAAGGGCAAGGGTTCGCTTGTCGCTTCGGTCATCACGAACGATGGCGAGGTGGCGCGTGAGATCGCGCTGGGAGCGGCGTCCTTCCACGGGCGGCTTTATTTCAACAATCGCACGTCGATGGCCGAATCCACCGGCCACGGCTCTCCCCTGCCCCATATGGTGCACGGCGGCCCGGGCCGCGCGGGCGGCGGCGAGGAACTGGGCGGCATCCGGGGCGTGATGCATTACATGCAGCGGACCGCGGTACAGGGCAGCCCCGATATCCTGACCGCCATCGGCAAGCAATGGGTGCCCGGCGCCCAGGAGATCGGCGACCGCGCGCATCCCTTCACCCGACGTTTCGGTCAGCTTGATCTGGGCGAGACGTTCAACTCGCCATCCCGCGAGATCAGCATCGAGGACATCGAGACATTCGCGCATTTTACCGGCGACACCTTCTATGCTCACATGGACGAGGAAGCGGCCAAGGCGAACCCCTTTTTCCCGGGTCGTGTCGCCCATGGCTACCTGCTCTTGAGCTTTGCCGCCGGTCTGTTCGTACAGCCTGACCCCGGCCCGGTACTGGCCAATACGGGCCTCGACAATCTGCGCTTCATGGCCCCCGTCGCGGCAGGTGACAGCATCCGCGTGCGGCTGACCGTCAAGCAAAAGACCCCGCGCAACGATGAATACGGTGAGGTGCGATGGCACGTGACGCTCTATAACCAGAACGATGATGTGGCAGCGGAATATGAACTGCTGACGATGAATGCCTACTGACCGCTTCATATCGCAAACCGCGGCGCTGCGCGCACTTGGGGGACGGCGCGTCTGGTCCCTGATGATCAGCCTCTTCGGCGACCTCGCACGGGAGCAAGATCAGGCCATCGACGGTCCGATCCTCTCGGCAATCATGGCGGGGCTAAAGGTCAAGCCCGAGGCGGTGCGCGTCGCCCTGCACCGGCTGCGCAACGACGGCTGGATCGTTTCCGAGAAATCCGGACGCATCGGTCGGCATAGGCTGAGCGCCAAGGGACGCGCGGAAAGCGTTGCAGCCAGCCCGCGCATCTATGCGGATCCGACCCGGAACTCCGAGGCCTGGCAGCTTGTACTGACGCCCGGCGGTAATGCGGAGCCCTCGACCGAGATGACCGAGCGGGGCTTTTCATTTATTGTGCCACGGGTCTACGTCGGCCCTGCCGGGGCCAAGGCACCGGGCGATGCGCTGGCCTTGCCGGGCAGAGAGGTGCCGGACTGGCTGCGGGCCGAAGCGGAGCCGGATGCGCTTCGGCAGAATTACACCGACCTTCTGGAAACGCTTGGACGTCTGAAGGAAGACTTGCCCCCGGTCGATGACCTGCTGCCGGTGGAGGTTGCGGTCCTTCGCTGCCTGATCGTGCATAACTGGCGCCGTCTGGTGCTCAAGCATCCCGCTCTGCCCCTGTCGCTTGTCCGGCCCGATTGGCCCGGCCACCTGTGCCATCTTGCCGTCCACGACCTTCTGACGCGCTATCCCAGGCCCCCGCTTGAGGAAATCGAGCAGTATCGCGCCGCTGCCTGAGGCCGCTCGAACACCGCTTTCCTAGGCTCAATTTGCAGGCTATAGCGGAGCCATGACGAATTACCTCTATCAGAACGACCTGCCAGACGACCTCGACCTCGGGCCCGTGGTCGCCATCGACTGCGAAACGATGGGGTTGAACCCGCACCGTGACAGGCTTTGCGTTGTGCAATTGTCCGGCGGCGACGGTAATGCGCACCTCGTACAGATCGCCAAGGGCCAGACAGAGGCGCCAAACCTCTGCCGCCTGCTGGAAGACCCCGAGGTGCTGAAGCTGTTCCACTTCGGCCGGTTCGACATCGCGGCGATGCTGCATACCTTCGGGTCGGTCGCGGCACCGGTCTATTGCACCAAGATCGCCAGCCGCCTCGTGCGCACCTTCACCGACCGTCACGGGCTGGCAAAGCTGCTGAGCGAGCTGGTCAACGTCGACATCTCGAAACAGCAGCAGTCCTCGGACTGGGGCGCGGCGGAACTGACCGAAGCGCAGATGGACTACGCCGCCTCGGACGTCCTTTACCTCCACCAGCTGCGCGACAGGCTGAACGAGATGCTCGTACGCGAGGACAGGATGGAGATCGCACAGGCGTGTTTCGACTTCCTGCCCATGCGCGCGCGGCTCGACCTGGAGGGCTGGCCGGATACGGACATCTTCGCCCATTCATGACGACCCCGTTTCTGGATACCGCCGCCCGGGTGATCCGGGCAGAGGCGGAAGCGCTCAGCACGCTGGCCGACGCGCTGGATGACAGGTTTCGGGCAGCCATAGACCTGCTGCGCGAGACACGTGGCCGAGTCATCGTCACCGGCATCGGCAAATCCGGTCATATCGCGAACAAGATCGCGGCAACGCTGGCCAGCACCGGCACGCCCGCGCAATTTGTCCATCCGGCAGAGGCAAGCCATGGCGATCTGGGCATGATCACGATCGACGACGTGATCCTTGCCATCTCCAATTCCGGCGAGGCGCCCGAGCTTGGCAACCTCATCGCCTATTCGCGGCGCTACGAAATTCCCCTGATCGGCCTGACCAGCCGCGAGGACAGCACCCTCGCACGGCAGTCCGATGTGATACTTCTGCTGCCTCGCGTGCCGGAGGCCTGCAACACCGGCGTTGTCCCGACCAGTTCGACGACCATGACACTGGCGATGGGCGATGCCCTGGCGGTGGCGCTTATGGAGCACCGCGATTTCACCGCCGAGAACTTTCGCAATTTCCACCCGGGCGGCAAGCTGGGTGCGCAGCTCAGCGTGGTGCGCGACCTGATGCACACCGGACAAGCGATGCCGCTGGTGCAGGAAGACGCCGACATGTCAAAGGCGCTGATCGAAATCAGCGGCAAGGGCTTTGGCGTGACCGGTGTCACGGATGCCGAGGGACGGCTGACCGGTATCATCACCAACGGCGACCTCAGCCGCCACATGGACGGGCTTTTGTCGCAAAAGGCGCGTGACGTGATGACCCGCAACCCCGTCACCATCGCGCCCGATGCGCTAGCCGAACGGGCGGTGGGCGTGATGAACGCGCGCAAGATCACCTGCCTGCTGGTGGTCGACCCCAAGGAACCCGACCTGCCTGCCGGCCTGCTGCACATTCACGATTGCCTGCGCGTCGGTCTGGGATAGGCCCGTGCAGATCGACCGCTATTCGCAGTTGGTGGGCTGGCTCAAGGTCCTGCTGCCGCTTCTGGCGCTTGCGATCCTGTCGACCCTTTTCCTGCTGTCCCGCGCGATCGACCCGGAATCGGTCATCCCCTTCGCCGACAAGGAGATACAGGACCGCCTGCGGGATCAGCAGGTGACCGGACCGGTCTACCAGAGCATGACGGCGGACGGTGACGCCCTCTCCTTCTCTGCGGAAAAGCTTATCACGCCGCAGGGACAGACCGGCGCGAACGAGGCGCTGGACGTGAGCGTCGTGATGGAGCTGGCGACCGGATCCAATGTCACGCTCACCGCCGAACATGGCAACTTCGACATTGCCGAGAACCGGGCCGAGCTGGACGGCGACGTCGTGATCGTCACGTCAACCGGATACCGGGTTCTGAGTGACCGGATGATCGCGCAACTTACCGTTCTTCATGTGGAATCCCCCGGACCGGTCGCAGCGACCGGTCCGCTTGGCACCCTCGATGCGGGAAGCATGGATTTGCGGAAAGGCACGGGAGACGGCGCTGCTCAATTGATTTTCACAAACGGTGTGAAGCTGGTATATGTGCCGAAACTGGACAAAGAGTGACCCCGTGAAAAACCTGCGAAACGTGCTGCTGGCTCTCTTTCTGGCGACCACCGCAGCGCCAGTTTTCGCGCAAGGCACGAATGTGGCCTTCGGTGCGCTCCGTCAGGATACGAACCTGCCCGTCGAGGTGACCGCCGACAATCTCTCGGTCGATCAGGAGACGGGGACCGCCGTTTTCACCGGAAACGTGCTGATCGGCCAGGGGGAGATGCGTCTCTCCGCCCCGCGCGTCCTGGTCGTCTACCGGGCCGAACAGAACGGAATCGAGCGGATGGAGGCAACGGGTGGCGTCACGCTGGTCTCGGGCCCCGATGCCGCCGAATCAGATCGTGCCGATTACAGCATCACGGACGGCGTCATCGTGATGACCGGCAACGTTTTGCTGGACCAGGGCCCCAATGCGCTGAGCGCCGATCGCATGACGGTTCAGCTGAATGACGGCACCGCCCAGATGTCCGGCCGTGTCCGGACGGTGATCCAATCGGGCGGCGAAAACTGATGACCGGACCCGATCTGAAAGTGGAGGAAGGCTCTGCCGGGCTGCGCGTCGAACACCTGCGCAAATCCTACCGCAAGAAGATCGTAATCCGCGATTTTTCGATGTACCTCAACCGGGGCGAGGTTGTCGCGCTGCTGGGGCCGAACGGGTCCGGCAAGACAACAACCTTCTATGCCATCGCGGGGCTTGTCACACCCGAAGGCGGCACCGTGACCGTCGATGGCAAGGACGTGACGACGCTGCCGATGTACCGCCGCGCGCAGCTTGGCATCGGCTATCTGCCTCAGGAGATGAGCATTTTCCGCGGCCTGAGTGTGCAGGACAACATCAGCGCGATCCTCGACATCTCGGTGCCGCATCGCCACCAACGGCGCGAGCGGCTCGAAGAGCTTTTGTCGGATTTTTCGATTGAGCATCTGCGCCGCGCACCTGCACTCGCCTTGTCTGGGGGGGAGCGGCGGCGGGTTGAGATCGCCCGCTGCCTGGCTGCCGATCCAAAGTATCTGCTGCTGGACGAACCCTTTGCCGGGGTCGACCCGATCTCGGTCGGTGATATCCGGCACCTTGTCGCGGACCTCAAGAACCGCGGGATCGGTGTGCTGATCACCGATCACAACGTGCGCGAAACGCTCGAGATCGTGGACCGCGCCTATATCCTGCACGAAGGCAAGGTGCTGATGTCCGGCACGCCAGACGAGGTCGTGCGGAACGAAAACGTGCGTCGCGTCTACTTGGGCGACAATTTCCGTATTTCTTAATATTTCGCAAATATTTAGCGTCAGAATTCGGTGTAGTGTAAAGTGCTAACCATTGACTTTGAACGCAAATCCGCGCCTGATGGTGGTATGGCAACTCTGCGTTTTTGCGTGATCCTGCATCGGCCTTATCGCCAAGGCATGGACCGGCATAATCCGGACGCAGGGCCCTTTATCCGCATTTAGCATGACAAGGAAACCCACGCCCGTGGTGTCTCTGCCCTCATGCCGATGACAAGAACAAGGAGAACCTATGCGGTACCAGATCAGCGGCAAACAAATCGACGTTGGCGAAGCCCTGCAAACCCACGTGAAAGAGGAACTGGGGTCATCCGTCGAGAAATATGCACAGCGTCCGACGGATGCGAACGTGATTTTTTCCAAGTCGGGGCATGAGTTTGTCTGCGAGACGACCGTACATCTTTCCACCGGCTTGACGGCCTCGGCAAAGGCACACAGCAACGACATCTACGGTGCATTCGACGCCTGCAACGAGAAGATGGAAAAGCAGCTGAGACGCTACAAGCGCCGGTTGAAAGATCATCACAAGGAACGGGCGGAACCTGTTGAAATGTTCGGCGCGTCCTCGTATATCCTCGCTCCAGAAAGCGATTCAGACGCACAGGAACCTGAAACTCTCCAGCCCATGATTATTGCGGAAATGCAGACGAAGATTGCCACTTTGTCTGTCGGCGAAGCAGTCATGCAAATGGAATTGTCGGGCGATCCTGTGCTAGTGTTTCGGAACGAAGGCAAGAACGGGTTGAACGTCGTCTACCGCCGCGAAGATGGCAATATCGGCTGGATCGATCCGTAGGGACAAATGGCGGAGAACCCGCCCGAGACAGAGCGAGCTGTATGGAATTTGCAAAACTCCTCAAGCCGGAGGCCGTGAAAGTACTCACCTCGGCCTCCAGCAAGAAGCGGCTGATGCAGGATATCGCCGACCTCGTTCATGTGGCCTACGGCATGGACCCGGACAGAACGGTTGAGGCGCTGATGACACGCGAGTCGCTTGGCCCCACCGGCGTGGGCCATGGCGTCGCACTTCCGCATGCCCGGCTTGCAGGGCTCAATGAGGTGGTCGGGGCCTTTGTTCTGCTTGACAAACCCATCGATTTCTCCGCAGTCGATCGTCAACCGGTCGATGTGGCCTTCGCACTCTTCGCGCCCGAGGATGCGGGTGTCGAGCACCTCAAGGCGCTGGCCCTGGTCTCGCGGACGCTGCGCGACACGTCGATCTGCAACAAGCTGCGTGCGAATCCCGATGCCTCGACGCTCTATACCATCCTGATCGAGGACAGTTCGGTTCAGGCCGCCTGAGCGGCCGACGGCCCTATTTCCAGGCTGAATATCCAAACATGACGTAATCGCGCTGATAGGCATCCGCCGCCAGCGCTTCGATTTCGTCGTCGTATATATCCTCCAGCGAAAAGGGCTGATCCGGCGGCGTAACGGACACGGGCGGGGGCGTTTCCACGCCAGCCTTCCGCGCAAGTTCCGCAAGCTCCGCATGCATATCCTCCTCGCGTATCAACCTGTCGGGCAGGCATAGCTCTCCGAAACCGGCGATGGCCTGGCTTTGCGTGCACCAGCTGGCGTCGACGCGGATCGCGGTCTGTCCCGAAAGGTTCGCCTTGAGCCACGACAGGAAGGCCGCAAAGGCCGCGCGGTGGGCGCTGAGGTCATAGCCCGCATCCGGCCCATCCTCGGGCAGCGGCAGGTCATAGCGCCGCATCAATGTCCTGCGCAGCTGGACATAGCTTCCCGGTCCGGTCGGCAGGATGTGGCGGCAAAAGGCATCATGCGCGCGCCGCACCGGATGGCGCAAAACGGTGAAACTGCGGTGTCCGGGGTGCCCGCGCTTCCACTGGCGCAGATCCTTCTGGGTCATCTTCAGTTGCAGATCGTCCGGCGTCACCCCGTCGAGCGCCGCCATCCATGCGGTCACCTCGGGCAAGGGACCGCTGCGCAACGGCATGTAAAGCAGCGCGCTTTGCGCCGCCGCGATGTATGAAGGTACGTTCGGGCCGCGGCGCGGCTCGAAGTTGGGCGTGCGGCTCAGGTCAAAGAAGTCGACCTGCGACAGAGCCCGCTCCATATCCGGGTAGTTGCGGACCTTGTCGGCAACCGGGTTGGGGTTCTGAACCTTGAGGCTCTGGTCGAGCGCGTCGAGCCGTTCCTCAAGACCCAGGAACCGGGCAAGCCCGTTCATCACCTCGAGGTTCTGCAAATCCTCGTAGGCCACGTAGAAGGCCGTCTGCCCGCTGACCTGAAGCCGGTTCAACAACGTGATCTGAAACCCCTGCAGCGCCTCCAGATGATCGGCGAATTCGCGCAGGTTGAACTGGGCGAGCGACTCCTTGCGCGCCTTCACATCGGTCAGCTTCCATTGACCGGTCTCCTGCGCGATCTTCCAGCTTACATAGCTTTCGACCGGGTTGCGCGTCAGGATGATCTTTGCACAGCTGTCGTCGTCCATGATCGCGTCGAAGACGCGCGGGTCGTGATCGTGGAAATAACGAAAACCGCTCAGGCGGGCGGTGTTCGCCCTGATGGCATTCAGCAATACCAACGGATCCGCGTCACGTGTCTTGAGATCGACGCCAAGAATGGGCTCGCTCTTAGGGTAGCCCATGAAATGGGGATTGAATGCCTCGCCGTGGCAGTTGATCCCCTGAAAAGCGTTGAGGTTGGCCTCCAGGAAGTTCGATCCTGTGCGCATTTCCGCAAAGACGACAAAGCTTTGGAATTTCGTAGGTTTCATCTAGCGCACCAGATAGGGCCTGCGGGCAGGACGCGGCGGGGCAGTAACCTCGCGTTCGATCGGGAAATCGCCCATCAGGTATGGGTGCATCCCCTGGTTCTTGAGGTTCTGCAGGAACTGGCCAAAACCGGTGAGATCGACCATCCGAGGCGCCTCGGACAACCGCCGCAGCTTGGTGCGGCCGATCTCGTCCAGGATGCCCTGCAGGGGCTCCATCGGCGCCTCGATGAACTCGGCCATGGTCCAGATACGCACCCGCGCTTTCGTGTAGGGGGACCGCAGCACATCCATGTGCTCGGCCTCGATCTTTTGCAAACGGGCAGCGACGGCCCTGATCTCGGCAAAGTCTAAGTTCGAGCGAAAGAGCGGTATCGCCCACGCCCCGGTGATGACTGAAACCTGCGCATTGGGGTCCTTGGCGATCCGCCAGTTGATCTCCTGGTTGTCGTCGGGGCCGAACTGGAAACACTGGCGTTCGCCGCGGGTGTTCCAGATGAGGTTGGTCAGGAACGCCTTGGTGTTGTAGTCGCGTAGCACCGCACTATCAGACAACGCCCCGTTGATCGAGGTCTGTCCATCGGCGAAATGCGCCCGGTCGGGCGCAAAAAGATGACCGTGTACCCGGGCCCCCGTGGCAGCGGCAAGCCATGGTTCGAAATTCTCGAAAAGCTCGGTAAAGCCCTGGAACATGGAATAGGGGGCGGCGGTTACGCCGTTCTCCCAGTCCTCGTTCGGGAACCGGCTTTGCATGTAGAGCCCGGCGCGCCCGCGTGTCCGCCTCTCCACCGCCTTTGAGAAGATGCGGTCGATCTTGCCCGGGTTCGGCTCGGTCCGCTTCATCGCACCTGCGGGGTCGGTCAGGAAGGCCTCGTAGAGCCTGTCGGCATAGGGCCAAATCTTGCGCGCGACGAAACAGTCGGAGCGGCGGAGAAGCTGGAGATGATCGTCGTAGAAGATATGCGGTTTGCCCTGGAAATCGAACTTGGAAAGGGTCAGCGACCGGCTTTCTATGTTCTGCGAATACTGTCGGGCGAGCGTCTGGAAATAGGATTCGTCCGGAATCCAGACATAGCGGAAATACTTGTCGTATGTCGGGCGCTCTGGGTCCTGCAGGATCGCCGAAAGCGTCCGCCGCGACAGGCACCACCATTGCGAACCCATATGCGGCTCCAGGCCGTTTGGTACCTGACGGCGCAGACCGAAGCGGCGCTGGAAATCGACGATCCTGTCAAAGAGGTAGCGATGCTTCTTCCAGGCCACTGGAAAGCGCAGGGTAAAACGCTCCTCGTCCAGACCGCCGACCGTCCAGGGCACTTCCGAGGTCGTAGCACTTTCGATGAAATCAGTGTGCGGGCGGTCGGCGAGATAATCGATCAGCTCTTCCACCGGTCGCAAAGGCAGGCAGGACCCCGAGGCAAGGTAGACGTGGCGCACCTTCGGAAAATGGGCAAGCATCATCTCGGATGCGGTCTGGGTCGCCTCGACGATGCCCCAGGTGCCCCATTCACAACGGAACCGGGCGCTGAACATCACGTCCTTTACATCCGACATCGCCTTAATGAATGCGTCGTTCTTCTTGCGCGAAACACCCTTGTCGACGTGGATCACCACGGGGCAGCCGGCCGCAGCGAAATGCCGTGCGACCTGTTCGGCCCGGCCCAGCGCGGTATGGACCAGCATGACAATCCCGACGGTCACGCCCAGTTCCCCTTGGACATGAGACCGAGGATCTCCAACTGCCGCCAGTTGATATACCGCTCGGACCATTTGCACCAAAGCTGTGGATCATCCTTGAGGCTTTCCGCGTAGGCCCTGTATTCAACCGAACCGGCGTAATGTTCCCCCCTTTCCATTTCTTCCTGCGCCTTGGCGGCGAACGTATCGAGGAACTTCGGGTGAAGCAGGACGCCGGAAGCCTTCTCGCCCCCCCATTCGTCGTAGACCTGGTTCAACCCGCGCGGCAGCAGCATGTGGGTCGAACTGACATATGCGTACCGTCTGTCCCATTTGACCAGCGGCACCTTGTTCAGGGCCGGGGCCCTCTCTGGCATCTCCTTGAAGAAGACCCGTGCACGCGGGCCACCCTGTATCCAGAGGTTATGAAACAAGTGATTGCGCGACATCGTGTAGTTACCGCTGTCGAACCAGCAGGCAATTTCCATCGGGTCCTGCCCGGTCTGGTAGGGCTGTTCGTCCAGCCGCCCCTTTGGGTACATATCTAGCAGCATCGCCGAAAACGACTTGATCGATGAGGCGTCAAGCCAGTCGGTCAGCGCGCGCAGGGGCCGCGTGTCGCAAAACGGAAAGACCAGAAACTCGTCGGGATCGACGGTCAGTGTCCAATGCCCGTGCGCATATTTCAGCGCCAGCCAGTTCAGCCAGTCGGCACCGAAACGGGCCCGCTTGTAACTGGCCGTGGTATGCCACAGAGACACATCCGGCTGATCGCGCAGATAAGCAAGCGATCCGTCGTCACTGTCGTTGTCGACAAAAAAGAAATGGCCGATGCCCATTTTTCGGTAGTAGTCGAGAAAATATGGCAGCCTTACCCTTTCGTTGCGCTGGGTGGAAAACAGCAGCAGATCGTCCGCGCGGATTTGGGCGGTCCGGTCAACAACACGTCTGAGCTCGCGACGCTTGCGCATGGCACGCAAACGCCAACGCTTCCGCTGAAGCCTCAGCCGGTATGACTGCACAAAGCCCAAACACCACCTCTATGTTTTGGAGGAAGCCGCTCTTTGCGCAGTATCAGGTTAACCTTAACACTGTCTTGAAATGGTCTTCCCAAGTCGGACCGACGAAGACGGTGGTTTGAACTGCTCGTGGCGGGTTATTCCCCCAATCATTGATTGTTTTTATCCAGAATTCCTTGTCTGAAACAGTGGCAAATGTGGCTTTTCCCTCAAGAATACCGCGAAGAACGGCAAGATCGTTGCATAAAACACGCGATCCGAGCATCAGCGCTTCTGCCGGGGGCAGTCCAAATCCCTCCGCAAGGCTTGGAAACAGGGCACCGGCACTACGCTGAACCAGTGCCGCGATGGCCGGATCCGGCAACCCCCGCAGTTCCCGGATAGGTCCGTCCGGTCCCAGCGCGTCCAGCCTGCGAAAGACATCCGCGTTGCTCCAGCCCCTGCTTCCGCAGATCAGGAGCGGTGGCGGATCGGGCCCCAGATCTTCCCAGAGATCGAGCAGGAATGCGTGGTTCTTGCGCGGCTCGATTGTGCCGATTGTCACGAAATAGGGTCTGTTCGGCAGCACGCCCACGGGCAAAGCACTGGTGTCAGGCGCTGCCACCGTAACACCCAGCGGCGCGACGATAGACGGCGGCACACGACCCCACTCGCGCATGAACCGCTCGGCCCGATCACGCGTATCAGTTGAATTATGGATCACCCTGTCAGCAAGGCGGCTCACCCTCTGCATGCGCTCGCGGAAGGGCCTGACGGTCCCCAGCTTCTGGAATTCCGGATGTTCCAGCGGGATCATGTCGTGCACGAAAACGTGGATCGTGCCGCCAGACTGCGCCACCTGCACCAGCACCCGTTCGGTGAGGTTGCTGTGCCCGACATTGAAATAGGCAATGCCGCGCGGCAGATGCGCGGCCATCATCCGGCCGAGGCGCCCAGGCAGGCAACGCGCGATTGCCTTTGCCCGGACAAGCGTTTCCGCGCTTTTTAGAGACTGATTTCGACCGCGCGGAATGCGGGAAAGCCTGTCCGGTTCCGGCCATTCCTTCTGGCCGCAAAGCCGTTCACGGAAGGCTGCCATGCCTGAACGATCCAGCAAGACATAGCCGAAGGCCGTCCGAAGCAGGGCATAGACATCGGCATCGCTATTTAGGAAAGCATCAAGGTAGGCACGTTCAACACGGTCGATCCCGGTGATCGTGCCACCGGCGCGGCGCAGGCTCCTTGTGAGGTCCAAGAGCCACGCGGAAGCCATTTCAGCCCTCGTAGTGCCCGGTCTGATGCCACCGCCAGGCATCGGTGATCATCTGCTTCATGGTCGATCTGCGCGGGTGCCACCCCAACTCGGCCTCCGCACGGGTCGAACCTGAAACGAGCCGCGTGCAATCGCCGGGTCTGCGTGGCCCTTCGACAACCGGCACCGCACGATTGGTCACCGCCCTGCTTTCGTCCAGCACCTCGCGCACGGAAAAACCGGTCCCGGTGCCAAGGTTGAACACACGGCTTTCCCCGCCCTCCTGCAGCCATTTCAATCCCAGAACGTGGGCATCGACAAGATCACCGACATGGACGTAGTCACGAATGCAGGTGCCATCGGGCGTGTCGTAGTCGGTGCCGAAGATCGTGAGCGCGTCCCGCTTGCCGTCAATCGCATCGAGGATCAGGGGCACCAGATGCGTCTCGGGACGGTGAAATTCGCCGACCTCGCCCTCGGGATCGGCACCGGCGACGTTGAAATAGCGAAAAATCACGTGACGCAGACCGTGCGACGCCTCGAAATCCCGCAGCATGTCCTCGATGGCGCGTTTCGATGCGCCGTAGGCGTTGATCGGCTGCTGTGCCGCAGTTTCGTCCAGCACGACATTGTCCTGTTCACCGTAGGTGGCGCAGGTCGATGAGAACACGAATGTCCGGCAGCCCGCCGCAACGGCCGCCTCGATCAGGTTGAGCGAACCGCTCACGTTGTTGCGCCAGTAGAGGCCCGGGTCGCGCATCGACTCCCCCACAAGACTGAGCGCTGCAAAATGCATCACCGCAACGGGGCTATATTCCTCGAAAACAGTGTCTAACACAGGTCGATCAAGCAGATCGCCGTACACAAAAGGCCCGAACTTCACCGCGTCCCGCCAACCGGTCGAAAGGTTGTCGAAGGTCACTGGCGTCATACCAGCCGCTCGAAGCGCCTTGCACGCATGTGAGCCGATATAACCGGCGCCGCCAGTGACCAGAACGTTACCCATCACACCCCCCCGCTGACCGCGCTCAGGCGTCACCTTCGAGACTGATACTGCTGAGAAAGGCACGCAGATCATCCCTGAGTTCATCGCGCGCCAGTCCGAAGGAAACGGTCGCCTGAAGGAAACCCGACTTAGAGCCGCAATCGAACCGCTGACCCTTGAAGCGAAATCCGTAGACGTTGTTCTCCTGCTCGATATCGAGCGCGATCGCGTCGGTCAGCTGAATTTCACCGCCCGAGCCGGACTTGATCTTGTTCAGGTTGTTAAGCACGCTGGGCGATAGGATATAGCGCCCGATCACCGCGAGGTTCGACGGCGCGTCCTCGGCCTTCGGCTTTTCCACCATTCCCTTCACCTTGACGAGCTGTCCGTCGTCCTCGGAAATGTCCAGTATCCCGTAGGCCGAGGCCCGTTCAGGCGGCACTTCCATGGCGGCGACCATGTTGCCCCCGGTTTCGGCATAGGCTTCGACCATCTGCTGCAGGCATGGCTTATCCGCCGCAATGACATCGTCCGGCAGGATCACGGCGAAGGACTCGTTACCGATCAGCCGCCGCGCGCACCAGACGGCGTGACCCAGGCCCAGCGCCTTGTGCTGGCGGATATAGGCAATCGCACCGCTGTCCATGTTGGTCGACCTCAGAACACTCAACAGTTCCGTCTTGCCCTTCTTTCGCAACTCCTGCTCAAGCTGAGGGGCGAGGTCGAAGTAATCCTCCAGCGCGCCCTTGCCGCGCGAGGTGACGAAGATGAATTCCTTGATCCCTGCCGCGCGAGCCTCATCGATCGCGTACTGGATCAGCGGCCGGTCCACGAGGGTCATGATTTCCTTTGGCACCGCCTTGGTTGCTGGCAGGAACCTTGTACCCAAACCTGCGACCGGAAAGATCGCCTTGGTTACCTTCTTACGCATCATACCCCTCGATAGTCATTCGCGGCTTTTGCCATCTTCTGTTTCTGCCGATACCGCCTGCCGGCGATGGTTCTGAAGACACTCAGAACCCTTTATGTTTCCTTGCTTATACCACGTTGTCGCATAACGCGACTTGTTTCATTCTGAATTCGTCCAGAGCGCGTCATGACTCGCCAGATCGGCTCATGCCGCTCTGACTTGCCGAACAATCCGCCGCGCTGCACCCAAACACCGCTCTTGTCGAAATAGATGCGGTGATAAAGCGTGGTCAGCGACAGGGAAATCACGGTCACGATTTCACCCCGTGCAACCCTCTCCCGCGCCGCAGCGAGATCACGCGACAAGCGCCAGGGGCGCGAGCGAACGATCCGCGATGGCCGGGAACTTGAAGCAAAATGTTTGAAGGGCGTCTCGGGATGCGCCGGCAGTTTGACAGCGCCCGGGATCCGGGCCAGCCCGTCGCGGTATCCCGCATCGAGCCGCTTCATCAGGTATCTCACCCAGCCCGCATCAAGGCCGCCCGTTACCATGTGTTCCAGCAGTCGCCGCTTTTCCCCGGCGCGCAGGGCCTTCCATTGTCCCTTGCGCTCGCTCTCCGGCACGTGTTTGCGCAAAAAGACCGCCCAGCTTGCGCCGATCTCGAACAGGTCGCGCGGCACGCGGTTGGCACGGCGCTGGGCATTCGCGGCAAAACCGTGATGGACCTCGGCAAGTGGGACGACAGCTGTTGCGTATCCCGCGCGGGCAAGCCGCATGTTCAAATCGGTCTCGTCTAGAAAGTAATGGTAAGCAGAGTCGAACCCCCCCAATTCGACAAGGACGGACCGGCGAAAGGCCATGTTCGTGCCTTCGGTCTTGACCGCCTTGCCCTTCGGCGGATGCAGCACTGTCGCCTGACTGTCATGCACTTCAAGCGGATGAAACCCGCCGTAGCGATCGAGGCTCCGCGCCTTCCACTGGAAGGAAATACCGTTGCGGCCCCGGACAAAGCCTGCCAACGCGGCCACGTCGCCCTGCGTTGCCGGGGCTACGAGATAGCGCAGCCACTGTGGCTCGGGCACTGCGTCATCGTCGATAAAAGCCACGATCTCGCCCGCCGCCTGCACAATGCCGATGTTGCGGGCCGCTGAGATATTTGCCTCATCGAAGGGAACGATCTTCAACTGTTCCGCAAAGGTCAGGCTACGGGCCGCGCGCACCCCTTCGGGATCGGCGACGACGATAAGCTCAAAAGGATCGTACTGAACCTGCGAGAGACCCGTCAGACAGCGTGCCAGGTCATCGGGACGGCCCCGGCTGACCACAACAACGCTGACAGCGGGGTTGGTCATTCAAGGCCCATTTTCGCCATCATAGACTCTATTTTCGGCACATCCTCGGGATTATTCAACTCCCAGAACTCGCGCCCGCGGGCTTCGACCTCGACGCAAAGCACCGTGCGGCCGTTCTCCATGAAACGAAGCTGTTCGAGCCCTTCCAGCTGTTCGAGCGGACCGGTGGGCCATGACGGGTAAGCGGCCAGCGCCTCTGGCCGGTAGGCGTAGACCCCGACGTGATGAAACACTGGTGTCGGTTCCGCCTCGGCATAGGTTTTCGACGTGAATGGCACGACTTCTTTCGAGAAATAAAGCGCCCGGTGATCCGTCGCAAAGACCGCCGTCGTCCCCCCGACGCGACCGGCTTTCCGATCGGCGAGCAGCCCGTTCAGCATGGCACCATCACAGCGCAGAACCGGCGTCGCGATCTCGGCTTCCGGTGCGGATACCAGACCCTGCACAAGGCTTTCGATAAACCAATGCGGCGTCAGCGGCGCATCGCCCTGCAGGTTGACGACGATGTCGTAACCTCCGCCAAGCGTTGCATGCGCTTCGGCGCAGCGTTCCGTGCCATTGGCGCAATCGCTTGAAGTCATGACAACCTCGGCGCCGAACGCTTCGGAGGCGGCGCGGATGCGATCATCATCGGTGGCGATCACCACCCGGTCTACGCCACTCACAGCCGTGGCCGCATGCCATGAGCGCTCGATCAGGGACCGCGACACACCTGTCGCCCCACGAAGCTCGGCAAGCGGTTTGCCGGGATAACGAGAAGACGCATAGCGCGCGGGGATGACGATCAGCACGGACATCAGGCGGATCTCAGGTCAACGGCCGGCGCATAGGCGATGAAGAACGGATTTGCGAAGTCCGCCTTTCCGTACTCCAAAGGGGTATGATCGTCGAAACGCACGACCTCGCCCCCGGCACCTTTCAGAACCGCATGACCCGCCGCCGTGTCCCATTCCATCGTGCGCCCGAGGCGCGGATAGAGATCGGCCTCACCAGTGGCGACAAGACAGAACTTGAGCGAGGACCCCGCGCTTTTCATGTCGCGCACATTGTATTTCGAGATGTAGTCGTCGGTGGCCTGATCGCGGTGCGATTTGGACGCAACCACCATCAGGGCGGAATTGTCCGCCTCAGAGACTGATATCGCATCGAGCTGTCCCACGGCGTCCTTTGACAACTCCCCTTTCTCTTCGACGGATTGTCCGTCGGCGCGGGTGAAGAACATGCGCGACTTCGCCGGCGCATAGACCACGCCGCGTGTCGGTGTGCCGTTCTCGACCAGCGCGATGTTGACCGTGAAATCGCCGCGCCGGTGTATGAACTCCTTGGTTCCGTCAAGGGGATCGACAATCAGAAACGTGTCAGCCCTGGTGGAATGAGTGGCCGCCTGTTCCTCGGTAATCAGCGTCAGATCGGGGAAAGCGGCACGCAGCCCTTCGGAAATGATCGCGTCCGCCGCTTCATCCGCCGCCGTGACCGGGCTGTCGTCGGACTTGGACTTCACATCGAAATCCTCCTGTCCGTAGATTTCCATGATCTTGTCACCGGCCTCCAATGATAGCCTGCGCATCACAGTCACGAGTTTTTCGTAGTCCACGCGGCCCAACCCCTTGGCTTTTGTTGATCGGTTCGATGACGTTCCTTATGCTGGCTGCGTAACGGAACGGCAAGAATTCCGTGCAACGGTCAGGTTCAGGCAAGGACGGCATCCGATGTTCCAGGCGACCCGAAAACCCCAGGGGGGATTTTCCTCGGCTATGGCAATGGCCGAGCTTGTCTATCATTCGGTCGTTCGCAGCATCCGTCGCCAGCACAACAACGCGTTCGTGGCGATCGGAATCAACATCATGCAGACGGTGCTCTTTGTTGGTGCCTTCTACCTGATGTTCTCTGTATTGGGCATGCGTGGTGCCGCCCTGCGCGGCGATTTCCTGATCTACATCATGACGGGCATCTTTCTCTACATGACGCACATCAAGGCGCTGAGCGCGGTGCTCGGCTCCGAAGGGCCGGCCAGCCCGATGATGCAGCATGCGCCGATGAACACGATCATCTCGATCCTCTCGGCCGCCATCGGTGCGCTCTACATTCAGGTGCTTTCACTCTTTATCGTTCTCTTTGTCTACCACGTCGCCTGGATCCCGGTGCATTTGGAACAGCCCGTTCAGGCCTTCAGCATGCTGCTTCTGGCGTGGTTCGTTGGCTGCGGTCTCGGACTCGTATTCCTCGCGATGAAGCCCTGGGCGCCATCCCTGGTGGGCTTGATCGCGATGGTCTATCAGCGGGCCAACATGATCGCTTCGGGCAAGATGTTCGTGGCCAACACCCTGCCCAGTTTCATGCTGTCGATGTTCGACTGGAATCCCCTGTTTCACATCATCGACCAGGCGCGCGGCTTTTCCTTCATAAACTACAACCCGCGCTATTCGAACTGGGAATACGCCTTCTGGATCGGTCTTGTCGCGATCATGATCGGCCTGATGGGCGAATTCTATACTCGCAAGCATGCCTCCATGAGCTGGGACGCGCGGCGGTAGGCGGGACAGCGGGCTTTGCCGAAAGGATCGTTTAGCCTCGCACCTTTCGGCCAATCACGTTCGTGCCTCACGCTCCATTCTCGCAGCCCAGGCATCCGCCAGATCGGCCAGAACGATCCTGAACAGCCGCTTGGCCGCCACCTTGAAAAGCGTCCGGGTCAGCAGATTACCCTTGGCCCGGGCCTCGATGACGATGGCGAATCTTGAACCCTCTCCTTCGCGTCCCACCGACCATTTCCCATGCAGATCGGTAATCGGGTAGGGATAATCGTCGGCTTCCGTGTGAACCCGAAAGCCGAATGCACGGTTGTCCTCGAAAAGAGTACAGGTCTCGAGCCAGTTTTCGCCCTTCGGACCATAACAGCGGCGCTGCATCCCGATGCCATCGCCTTTCACGACTTCCACTTTCGAGAGGTTGTCAGCCACATCGGCAAAGCCGCGGTGGTCGTTCATCACGCGCCATACGACATCACGGGGTGCATTGACGGGTCGGCTTACGCTCGCGACGATTTTCCCTCCCGAGATCGTAACGGACGCCCGGCTCAACGGCGGCGCGATCTTCTGCGCACCGACGTATTGACCAAATGCAAAGACGGCCACAAAGCCCGCAACCACAATGACAGAGGCCTGTCCGAAGGCAGAGAACAGATAGCCGCCCAGAACCAAGAGGAGCGCGCTGCCAAGGATCCAACCGATGTCCATCATCGTGATAAACATGACCTGGCCCTTGGTCAGGAACCGGACCCTTGCCATCAGGATCAGGCCCAGACCAAACAGAACCAGGCCAATCCCCAATAGGCGCAGAACGACCGGTTGCCACGGCGCTGAGCCCATGAAAAGCAATTCGCCCAGTTGGTTTGGCGTGATCACCAATCCGAGGCCAGTGGCCAGCGAAAATGCGGCGTTGAGCCCAAGGAAGATGCGGGCGGTCTTTGAGTGTTCCATGGCAGGGGGCCTCCGGTCTATTGGCGTTCGCTGTCATTCGTGCCCCTTGCCTGTCTCGTTTCAATTACATCGGAGGTAATCGACCTGCGCGCCCTCCTCTGACAGGATGAGGCATGAGCTATAACGTGACCCTTTCCGATCCCGCCTTTCCCGGCTTTCTGAAGAACTGGCGCAAGCGTCGCAGGCTGAGCCAGCTTGACCTGTCTCTGCAATCCGGGATGTCGCAACGCCATATCAGCTTCCTTGAAACCGGACGATCCAACCCAAGCAGGTTTGCCATTTCCCAGCTGGCAGAGGCATTGGAAATGCCCGCCGCCGAGGTAGACGCAATGCTGATGTCTGCGGGCTTTGCAGCCCGCTCATCGCAGAATGGCTGGGATGAAGCGACGCAAAAGGCCATCGACGCGTCGATCGATCATGTCCTGAAGGGTCACGCCCCCTATCCGGCGGTTTCGATTGACCGGATATGGAACCTCATCAAGGCCAATGAACCGGCGCAGAAATTCTTCTCGCACGCAGGGGCGCGCGGCGACGGCAACCTGATGCGGGAGATCCTCTCACCGGGAGACCTGCGCGACAACATCGTGAACTGGGGGGATACGGCACGGTCACTGATGCGCTTGCTTGAAATGGAGATTGCTCGCCGTCCGCATGACAACGAAGCGCACGCGCTGCATGCAGAGCTCCTTGCCCTTGAGGGTGTGGCGCCGCTTATGAGCGCGCCGTCCAGCCAGACGACTGCACCGGTCCTTGCGATCCAGATCAGGATTGGCAACGACATCCTGGAATTGTTCTCTCTGATCGCGACGGTAGGCATGAGCGCGGATGCAGCACTTGATGATCTCCGCATCGAGACCCTTTTGCCGGCAAACGACGCAACACGCGTCTGGTTCGAGGCCGCTTTCGCGTAACCGGGCCCCTCGGCTGCCCCTGCTCTGTCCTGACTGACCACGCTCCAGAACCTCACGCCGATCTCGAAGCCTTTCTGTTTCAGTCAACCACTCTCAAGGTCAGGTTCACTCTTCCCCCCTTCTCAAGAAGCGTCGATGTGCCCGGCTTAATCCGGTCCACCCCGTGATAGGTCAGCCGCGCCTCCCCACCCATCACGACCACGTCACCGGAGTGCAGCCAGATCGACTCCGTCTTGCCGCCACGTGTGGTATTCCCGATGCGGAACAGCCCGTCATCGCCCAGCGAAATCGAGACCACAGGCCAGGAAAAGTCCGCTTCATCCCGGTCCTGATGCATCCCCATGCGCGCCTCGGGGCCGTAGTAGTTGATCAGGCAGCATTCCGGCTGCCGGTCAAGGCCCGTCACCGCTTCCCAGACCGCCAGCACCTCTTCCGGGATCGCGGGCCAGGGGCGACCCGAGGGATGTGCCTCCACATAGCGATAGCCCTTGCGGTCCGAAAACCAGCCGTATTTTCCCGCGGCTGTCATCCGAACCGACATCGGTTTGCCATAGGGTGTGTCGGGTCGGAACAGGGGCGCCCGGACGACCACATTACGCAAGGCCGTAACCAGCTGCTGTTGCGCCACGGCGTCAAGGTAACCCTTGTGTATGTCAAAGCCGCGAAGCCGCAGTACCGTCATGCCATCCTCCCTGCGCCGCTTATTGAAGAAAAATCCAGGCAGATTCCCCGATTCAAAGCCGCAGCAGTGGTTGCGGGCCTGAAACCTGCTCCTTATATACCGTCCGAGCCGCCGAAAGCACGACGCTTTCGGTGTCACCAGATGGGGCAAAGGTGCCTTAACGGGCCTGCGCCTCGTGTAATCGCCTTGAATTGAAAGAGGGATCAAACATGTCAAAAGTCATTGGTATCGACCTTGGTACAACGAACAGCTGCGTCGCCATCATGGACGGCAGCCAGCCCCGGGTCATCGAAAACGCCGAAGGCGCCCGGACCACCCCGTCCATCGTGGCCTTCACCGACGACGAGCGCCTCGTTGGCCAGCCAGCCAAGCGTCAGGCCGTCACCAACCCCGACAACACCATCTTTGGCGTCAAGCGCCTGATCGGCCGCCGGTTCGACGACGTGGACCTTGCCAAGGACAAGAAGAACCTCCCCTTCGCCGTGATCGACGGCGGCAATGGCGACGCATGGGTCGAAGCCAAGGGTGAGAAGTATTCTCCCTCCCAAATCTCCGCCTTCATCCTCGGCAAGATGAAGGACACTGCCGAGAAGTACCTCGGCGAAGAAGTCACGCAGGCCGTGATCACCGTTCCCGCCTATTTCAACGACGCCCAGCGTCAGGCGACCAAGGACGCCGGCAAGATCGCGGGCCTTGAAGTCCTGCGGATCATCAACGAGCCGACGGCCGCTGCTCTGGCCTACGGTCTCGACAAGGAAAACACCCAGACGATCGCGGTCTACGACCTTGGCGGTGGTACATTCGACGTGACGATCCTTGAGATCGACGACGGTCTTTTCGAAGTGAAATCCACCAACGGTGATACGTTCCTGGGTGGTGAAGACTTCGACATGCGGGTCGTCAACTACCTGGCCGACGAGTTCAAGAAAGAGCACGGCGTCGACCTGACCAAGGACAAGATGGCGCTGCAGCGTCTGAAGGAAGCCGCCGAAAAGGCCAAGATCGAGCTGTCCAGTTCTTCGCAGACCGAGATCAACCAGCCCTTCATCTCGATGGGCAAGGATGGATCGCCGCTGCACATGGTCATGAAGCTGACCCGCGCCAAGCTGGAAAGCCTCGTGGGTGACCTGATCAAGGCATCGCTGAAACCCTGCAAGGACGCGCTGAAGGATGCTGGCATTTCCGCCTCTGACGTGGACGAGGTCGTTCTTGTCGGCGGTATGACCCGCATGCCGAAGGTCGTCGAAGAGGTGACCAAGTTCTTCGGCAAGGAGCCCCACAAGGGTGTGAACCCGGACGAGGTCGTGGCACTGGGTGCCGCCATCCAGGCCGGTGTTCTGCAGGGTGACGTCAAGGACGTTGTGCTGCTCGACGTGACGCCGCTGTCGCTGGGTATCGAAACGCTGGGTGGCGTGTTCACCCGTCTGATCGACCGCAACACCACGATCCCGACGAAGAAGAGCCAGGTCTTCTCGACCGCCGAGGACAACCAGAACGCTGTGACCATTCGCGTGTTCCAGGGTGAGCGTGAAATGGCGGCTGACAACAAGCTGCTGGGTGCCTTCAACCTTGAAAACATCCCCCCCGCCCCGCGCGGCATGCCGCAGATCGAAGTGACCTTCGACATCGACGCCAACGGTATCGTTTCTGTCGGTGCACTCGACAAGGGCACCGGCAAGGAGCAGAAGATCACGATCCAGGCATCCGGTGGTCTCTCGGACGAGGACATCGAAAAGATGGTCAAGGACGCCGAGGAGAACGCCGAGGCAGACAAGGCCCGTCGCGAGTTGGTCGATGCCAAGAACCAGGCGGAAAGCCTCATCCACTCTACCGAGAAGTCGCTGGAAGAGCATTCCGACAAGGTCGATCCGACCACGGTCGAAGCCATCGAACTGGCCATCGCCGCGCTCAAGGACGAGATCGAGACCGAAGACGCGGGCAAGATCAAGGCCGGCATCCAGAACGTGACCGAGGCGGCCATGAAGCTGGGCGAGGCGATCTACAAGGCGTCCCAGGAAGAAGCGGATGACGACGTGGCCGAGGCCGCCGATGCACCGCGCGGTGGCGACGACGACGACATCGTCGACGCCGAGTTCGAAGACCTCGACGACGACAAGCGTGCGTCCTAAGTTGCGCTAGCGGAACCACTGCTGGGCCGGTCCGATTGACGGGCCGGCCCTTCACGTTCCAGCGAAAGGAAGTGTTTCATGGCCAAACGTGACTATTACGAGGTGCTCGGCGTCTCAAAAGGCGCGTCAGCGGATGAGATCAAGAAAGGCTTTCGCACCAAGGCGAAAGAGCTTCACCCCGACCGCAACAAGGACAATCCCAACGCCGAGGCTGAATTCAAAGAAGCCAACGAAGCCTATGAAGTCCTGAAAGATGCGGACAAAAAGGCCGCATACGACCGCTATGGCCATGCTGCCTTTGAAGGCGGTATGGGCGGCGGGCGCCCGGGCGGCGGTTTCGGTGGCGGCCAGGGCGATTTTTCGTCCGCCTTCTCGGACGTCTTCGACGATCTTTTTGGCGATTTCATGGGGCAACGAGGCGGTGGCGGCAGACGTCGTGCGGCACGTGGTGCCGACCTGCGCTACAATCTGCGCGTGACCCTTGAGGAAGCCTTTTCCGGGCTTCAGAAATCCATCAACGTGCCGACCTCCGTCCAATGCGACAGCTGCAACGGATCGGGCGCCGAAGGCGGCGCTGAACCCACCTCCTGCCCCACCTGTTCCGGCATGGGTAAAGTGCGCGCGCAGCAAGGCTTCTTTACGGTCGAACGGACCTGCCCGACCTGTTCCGGCATGGGCCAGATCGTCAAGAACCCCTGCAAGACATGTCGCGGCGCAGGCCGTACCGAAAAGGAACGCAGCCTCAGCGTGAACATCCCCGCCGGGGTCGAGACAGGCACACGTATCCGTCTTGCCGGTGAGGGTGAGGCGGGGATGCGCGGTGGGCCGTCCGGCGATCTCTATATCTTCATCGACGTGGCCGAACACGAGCTCTTTGATCGCGACGGGCCGAACCTCTTTTGCCGTGTGCCGGTATCGATGAGCACTGCGGCGCTGGGCGGCAACATCGAGGTCCCGACGATCGACGGCGGGCGCGGACGCGTCCAGATCCCCGCTGGAAGCCAGTCGGGCCGCCAGATGCGTCTGCGCGGCAAGGGTATGCCACCCCTGCGCGGCGGCGGCGTTGGAGACATGATCATCGAGCTTGCGGTCGAGACACCGGTGAACCTGACCGCGCGCCAGAAGGAACTGCTGAAGGAATTCGAGGAGCTGTCCTCGGAAAATAACCCCGAGAGCAAGAACTTCTTTTCGAGCGTGAAATCCTTCTGGGGGTCGATGAAGGGCTGAAACGGGGTGGGCGTTGCGCCTACCTTACCCGCGTTGATGTCGATGAGGTTAACCGAATCCTAACCATGGTGCGGCGAACCTCGCTGCATGAGCGGCTTTCACGAACCATCCCTGCCCCTTTTCATGGACGAAGCGGTCACAACCGACGCCTTGAACGGCAAACAGCCCTCCTACATCCGGGATCACCGCCAGCGCTTGCGCGCGCGCTTCATGGCGGGCGGTCCCGGGGCGATGCCTGATTACGAGCTTCTTGAGCTTGTGCTCTTTCGCGCCATCCCGCGCCGCGACGTAAAACCCCTTGCTCGTGCCCTGCTTGACCGCTTCGGCGATTTCAACGGTGTCGTATCGGCCAGTGAGGCACGGTTGCGGGATATCTCGGGCGTCGGCGATGCCGTCATCGTTGAGTTGAAAATCGTCGAGGCCGCCGCGCAGCGGCTGGCGCGCGCAAAGGTGATGCAGCGACAAGTGGTTTCAAGCTGGGATGCACTGCTGGACTACTGCCACACCGCCATGGCCCATCGCGAAACAGAGCAGTTTCGCGTGCTCTATCTGGATCGGAAAAACGTGCTCATCGCGGACGAGGAACAGGGAAAGGGGACGGTCGATCACGTCCCGGTCTATCCGCGCGAGGTGGCCAAGCGCGCGCTTGAGCTGAATGCATCGGCATTGATCCTGGTGCACAACCATCCGTCCGGTGATCCGACCCCCTCCGCTTCGGACACCGAGATGACGGGCCAGATCGCCCGCGCCTGCGATGCGCTGGGACTTACGCTGCACGATCATCTCATCATCGGAAAATCGGCGGAACTGAGCTTCAGGTCTGAAGGATATCTCTAGGACCTGCCGGCAGACTTACCTTACCCATACCTCGACCCGCCGGTTCGCCTGACGCCCCCAACTGGTATCGTCGCAGGCCATCGGCATCGCCTCGCCAAAGGCGTCCACACCCAGGCTCACGCGCTCAAGATTGGCTGTCACGGCCGCCGCTTCGACCGCGCGGCGCACCGCTTCGGCACGGCGCAGGGCAATGTCGCGGTTCGGTTTGGCCGAACCCTGGCCATCGCTGAACCCCACGAACAGAAGCTGCCGTGCGTCGTATTGACCTTGTTCCAGCGCGCGCGCCAGCTGCTGCACGTTCGAGCGGGACTGCGCGTCAAGCCGGATCGACCCTGTTTCGAACCGGAACGACGTGGTCAGACGCGCCATCGGCGTCAGCGTTGTCGTCATCCGCTGCAACTCTTCCAGTGGAATTTCCGGACCGGCCACGCTGATCGCATTGGCAAAGCGGTTGCCCTGAACCTCCACTGGTATCTCTTCGGGCGCCTGGTCCACGAAACCGGCGCGCCGGATCACGTTTTGCGCCCCCGGCCCGCGGGTGAACGCCAGAAACTCCCGAGCGACTTGCGGCAGGCGGCGCGCGGGGAAATAGAGGAACATCGGCGCGGTCAGGGGATAATCTTCCGTCTTGATCGTGCGGCGCGAGGCGTCGAGCAGGAATCCGCACATGCCGCCAAGGGTCAAGACACGAGTGTTTCGCCGCTCGGCATAGCTGGTGATGCCCAGCGCCAGCGTGTCGCGGGCGACCGCATCGGCGATCTCCTCGGGCAGGGCATGGCGGATCGCGGTCTCGGCAATCGGCAGCTGTGCCGGTGTCATCACCTGATCCTCGATCGCCTGAACAAGGCCGCTCGATTCGACCGGCAGATGCAGGTCGATGGGCGCATCCGGTCCGCCCAACTCCTGCCAGTTGGTGATCCGGCCGGCAAAAACCTCCGCAAGCGTCTGGGGCGAGATGCTCTTGACCGGATTGCCCGGCGCCACGACCGGGACCACCGCATCGAGGGCGAGAACACGGCTGCGATTGATGCCGGTCAGATCGCCCATCCCGGCCTCGCGGGCGTTGATCCGCTCTTCTGGACGTATCTCGCGCAGGGCCATGACGATATCTGCTTCGTCCGCCAGAAGATCGGCAAATCCTTCGTCGGTGTTGCTGGCACGGAACCCAAAGCGCGCGGCAAGCTTGCCAGTGTCGTTCCGCGTAAGCAGCAAGGCAAATCGGGTGCTATCGATCTCTTCCCGCGCGACGCTATAGCCGTTGCGCTGCGCATAGGCATTGATCAGGGCCGGCATGAGCACGGCGCCCATCGTCGCCGACCCCGACATCTCGATCTCTGCCACGAAGTCCTGAAGGTTCGGGCATCCCGGCCCCACGCAGGACACACCGGAGCCGTCCACCGTCAGCTCTCCGAATTCGGTCTGCACCCGGTAGAATTCACCGTCGAAGCCAAGCAGCGTACCGCTCAACTCGACCTTGCCGTCACGCGAACTGAGCGTGACGTCTTGCGCCGCCGATCCAAGGGCGGAGAACAGAAAAAGTGCGGCGATGATCGCCGCACGTTTTGCCAAAATCATGGGACCTCGGACGCAGGATTACATCCCGGCGAGTTTCAGGTCTTGCAACAGATTATTCAACACCAGAAAGCTGCCCGTCGCCTCGCAATCCGGCACGGCGAGGGTGAGGTTCTGGGTCCGGACCTGTCCGCCGGGCCGAATTTCGAGTGATTGCGCCTCGACCTCGAGACCGCAATTCGCCGCGGTCACCTCGGTTTCCACGGACAGCGAGATGCTGCCCTGGCGGCTGTTCTGCCCTTTGGGAAAGCTGTAGACCTCGGCCAGAAGCGGTTCGGCCGCATTCGTATCGCCATGGCGTGTGATCATCCCGTGGGTACCGGTAATCGCATCGGCGACACTTCCCGGCGCACCTTCCCATATGTGACCTTCCGAACCGTAGTCGGCTCCGAACTCGCGGGCGTGGATCTGGAAACCGGTGTTTCCCTTCCACTGCAGGACAGCACGGTCAAAATTCTCAAGCTCTTCCACGATGGTCTGGGCAACCGCACCGTCACCGTTGGCGAATGCGAGGATGAAGACAGCCTGCCGGGACAGCGCAGGTATCCGAAGGTTCAGGGCGCCGTCGGAGGTCGTGGTCTCGGTAAAAATCATGCCGTTGTGATGCACGGTCACGCGCTCGTTCGGCATGCAGGGCGCGTCGAGCGTCAGGTTGACCATGGCCGCGGCCACGGGCAGGGCTTGGGCGACGATATCGCAGGCGGGGATCACAACCCCATCCGGGATCTCGGGCTCCGACAGCTCGCTGGGAGGTGTTGCAACCGTCGTGACCTCTGCATCCGTCGCGGGCAGGGCGATCCCTGCCTCGTACTCAGCCGATGTTAGTGTGATTTCTTGCACGTCCAGCATCGCGTTCTTGGCACCAGCCCCCTCTAGTACGGGGGCCTCTGCCGCGGGGATGCGGTCGGATTTGTCGCCGTAATGCACCCTTGCGGTTTCGGAGCTTTGCATCACGAAGCCGATACCGACAGCACATGCCAAGGTACCCACGGCCGTGATGATCTTTGAGCGCAACATGTCCCTGTCCCTTCGAAAGGAATCGTTCAGGAACAACTTCGCGGAGAATCACGGCCTCCTTATGACCGTGATTAGAGGATACTTAGGCAAAACGGGGGCGGCGTTTCCCGGATCAGACCAGCCGCCCGTGGCAATGTTTGAATTTCTTGCCCGATCCGCAGGGGCAGAGCTCGTTCCGGCCCGGGTTACCCCAGGTGCTCGGGTCGTCCTCGACAAATCCTTCGGCGGCCTCGGCTGTCGGGCCGCCCGCAGTCTGTTCGGCCTGTTTTGCGGCAGCTGCGGCCATGGCAGCCTGCTGGGCGCGCAACTCCTCCATCATGGCATTACGCTCTTCTTCGGTCATCGGTTGGATCTGCGCCAGTTTCTGGGTCACTTCCTGCCGCAGACTATCAAGCATCCCTTCGAAAAGCTGGAAGCTCTCGTTCTTGTATTCATTCAAAGGATCGCGCTGCGCGTAGCCACGGAAACCCACAACCGACCGGAGGTGTTCCAGCGTTGTCAGATGCTCACGCCACTTGCTGTCGATCACGCTCAGCAACACCTGTTTTTCGATGTTGCGCATGTTCTCCTCGCCAAAGACCTCGGCTTTGTCCGTCATCAGCTTGTCGGTTGCCTCGATCAGGCGCTCGCGGATCACATCGTCATCGACGCCCTCTTGCTCGCACCAGTCCACGATGGGCAGGTTCATGTTCAGCTGCTCGATCACCGCGTTGTGGAACCCTTCGGTGTCCCATTGATCCGCATAGGTGTTGGGCGGCATATAGGTGTCGATCAGGTCGTCGATGACCTGGTGGCGCATGTCCTCGGTGATCTCGAAGACATCGTCGGATTCCATGATGTCGCGGCGCTGGCCAAAGATGACCTTGCGCTGCTCGTTCATCACGTCATCGAATTTCAGCAACTGCTTGCGGATGTCGAAGTTGCGCCCTTCGACCTTGGCCTGAGCACGCTCCAGCGACTTGTTCACCCAGGGGTGCACGATCGCCTCACCTTCCTTCAGGCCCAACGTCGTCAGCACCTTCTCCAGCCGTTCGGAGCCGAAGATACGCATCAGGTCGTCTTCGAGCGACAGGAAGAAGGACGTCTTTCCCGGATCCCCCTGACGACCGGACCGGCCACGCAGCTGGTTGTCGATGCGGCGGCTCTCGTGCCGTTCGGAGGCGAGGACATAGAGGCCACCGGCCTCCAGCACCTTCTGCTTTTCTTCGGCGTGTTCCGCCTCGATCCGTGCGCGCACCTCTTTCGGGTCCGCTTCGGGGTCGGCGGTGATCGCCTCAAGCACCTTCATTTCGACATTGCCGCCAAGCTGGATGTCGGTACCGCGACCGGCCATGTTCGTCGCGATGGTCACCGCGCCCAGCTTGCCCGCCTCGGCGATGATCTGCGCTTCCTGCTCGTGGTGGCGGGCGTTCAGCACGTTGTGCTCGATCCCTTCCGCCTTCAGCAACTGGCTCAGTTGTTCGGATTTCTCAATGGAGGTGGTCCCGATCAGACAGGGCTGGCCGCGCTCGTTCGCTTCCTTGGCCTTCTCGATCATCGCCTTGTATTTTTCTCCCACTGTCCGGTAGACGGCATCGTCCTCGTCCACCCGGGCAATCGGCATATTGGTCGGAATCTCGACCACGCCCAGCCCGTAGATCTCACCGAATTCCTCGGCCTCGGTCAGCGCGGTGCCGGTCATGCCGGCAAGCTTGTCATAGAGGCGGAAGTAGTTCTGGAAGGTGACAGAGGCGAGCGTCACGTTCTCGGGCATGATCGAACAGCCTTCCTTGGCTTCGATTGCCTGGTGCAGACCATCCGACAGGCGGCGGCCCTGCATCATCCGGCCCGTGAATTCATCAATCAGCATGATCTCGCCGTCGCGGACGATATAGTCCTTGTCCTTCTGAAACAGCTTGTGGGCGCGCAAACCCTGATTGACGTGATGCACGATGGTCGTGCTTTCCGGGTCATAAAGCGACTGGCCCTCTTCCATCAGGCCGTTCTTGTGCAGCAGGTCCTCAAGGAATTCGTTGCCCTCATCCGTAAAGCTCACGTTGCGGCTTTTCTCGTCCAGCTCGTAGTGCTCTTCCCGCAACTCCGGGATCAGCTTGTCGATGGTGACATAAAGTTCGGACCGGTCCTGTGCGGGACCAGAAATAATGAGCGGCGTCCGCGCCTCGTCGATCAGGATACTGTCGACCTCGTCCACGATGGCGTAATTGTGGTGCTTTTGCAGGATCTCGTCGAGGTTCGACTTCATGTTGTCCCGGAGGTAGTCGAAGCCCAGTTCGTTGTTCGTGGCGTAGGTGATGTCGCAGTTGTAGGCTGCGCGCTTCTGCTCGGTCGTCATGCCCGAGATCGCAGCACCCGTGGTCAGCCCGAGGGCCGAGAACACCTTGCCCATCCAGTCCGCGTCGCGCTTCACCAGGTACTCGTTCACTGTGACGACATGCACGCCCTTGCCGGTCAACGCGTTCAGATAGGCCGCCAGCGCCGCCGTCAGCGTCTTGCCCTCGCCAGTCTTCTGTTCCGAGATGTTGCCCTGATGCAGGAAAATCGCGGCCATCAGCTGGACATCAAAGGCGCGCAGGCCCAGCGCACGGCGGGCCGCCTCGCGGCAATTGGCAAAAGCTTCGGGCAGCAGATCGTCAAGGCTTTCGCCAGACATGGCGCGCTTGGCCAATTCCTTTGTCTTGTCCTTCAGACCATCGTCGGTCAGCTTCTCGAACTCTGGTTCAAGCGCATTAATCTGATCCACCAGCGGGCGCACGGCCTTGATCTTGCGATCGTTTGGCGTGCCAAAGACCTTCTTGGCGATTGTTCCGATACCCAGCATGCGTTCTCCAGCCGACTGATCTGATTGATGCGCTCATTTGCTTGCCCAGCGGGTGTTCACCCCATAGATAGATAGGTGAACAAAGGCTTGGCGTGCGCCCTTTAGGGCGATGTAAGGGCCGTACCAAACACTGTCAATGTAGCAGCCCGGCACAGGGCGAACAGGTAGGACAATCCATGCAAAAACCCATCAGATTCCTCGCAACCCTCACGCTAAGCGTCGGCCTTGCCCTGCCGCTTTCCGCCCAGGAAGAGCCGGGGCTGGATACGGTTGTCGCCACCGTGAACGGCAAGGACATCACGTTGGGTCACATGATCGTCGCCCGCGCGGGACTGCCCGAGCAATATCAGCAACTGCCCGACGAGGTGCTGTTCAAGGGCATTCTCGATCAGCTTGTCCAGCAGACCGCGCTGGCCGATACCTTCGAGGGCGACCTGCCCCCGCGCGTGACCCTGTCGCTCGACAACGAGACCCGGTCGCTGACGGCAGCGGAAGCCATCGAGAACGTCATGTCGACCCCCATCGAAGAGGCGGACATCCAGGCGGCCTATGACGCGGAATATGCCGGTCGGGACCTCGGAGACGAGTACAACGCCTCGCACATCCTTGTTGAGACCGAGGAGGAGGCACAGGCCATCAAGGCAGAGTTGGACGAAGGCGCCGATTTTGCCGAAATGGCGCGCGAGAAATCGACAGGGCCCTCCGGCCCCGGTGGCGGCTCACTGGGCTGGTTCGGTAAGGGCATGATGGTCCCCACCTTCGAAGCGGCAGTCGTCGAGCTGGAACCCGGTGCGATCTCGGACCCGGTGCAGACACAGTTCGGCTGGCACGTGATCAAGCTCAACGAAACACGCAAGACCGAGGCGCCGGCGCTGGACACCGTCCGCGACGAGCTTGAGCTGCAAATCCGCCAGACCCGTGTGCAACAGGAGATCGACCGCGTCACCGCCGAGGCGGACGTGGACCGCAGCGCCGCCGATGGGATGGACCCTTCGGTTATCAAGAACATCGAGTGGCTGGAGTAAACGCCCGTGGGAAAGATCACCAAGGTATCGCCGCTTGCACCGGCATCATTTCCTGAACTGCCGGTCATCGATGGCGTTCGCTTCGCCACCGCCGCTGCTGGCGTGAAATACCAGGGTCGCACCGACGTGATGCTTGCCCTGCTCGATCCCGGCACCACCATGGCCGGTGTCTTTACCCGGTCCAAGACGCGTTCGGCACCCGTGCTCGACTGCCAGGAAAAGATCGGCGGCACTTCGGACGCAGGTGCGGCGATTCTCGTGAACTCCGGCAACTCCAACGCCTTCACGGGCCGAAATGGTGTCGCATCGGTTGCCGCCATCACTTCTGCCGTTGCGGATATCTGTGGCCTGCCCAAGGAGCGGGTATTCACCTCATCGACCGGCGTGATCGGAGAGCCGCTCCCGCACGAGCGGATCGTTGCCGTGATCGCCGATCTTCATGCCCGCGTCGATGCAGGCAGGATTGAGGAAGCCGCGCGGGCCATCATGACAACCGACACTTTCCCCAAGGGGGCCTCGGCCACGGTCGACATTGACGGCAGGACAGTGACCATCGCAGGCATCGCTAAGGGCTCCGGCATGATCGCGCCCGATATGGCGACGATGCTGGTCTATATCTTCACCGATGCCAGGATCGTCCAGCCCGCCCTGCAAGAGATGGTTTCAACCCATTGTGACCGCAGTTTCAACTGCATCACCGTGGACAGCGACACATCGACATCCGACACGCTTCTTGTCGCGGCGACGGGGGCCTCCGGCGTCGATGCCACCGGCAACGATGCTTTCAGTAACGCCCTCAAAGACGTGATGCTCGACCTTGCGCATCAGGTCGTGCGCGATGGCGAGGGCGCGAGCAAATTCGTCGAAATCACCGTCACCGGTGCCGAAACGGACGCGGATGCCAAGACCCACGCGATGGCCATCGCCAACTCGCCCCTTATCAAGACGGCGATCGCAGGCGAGGACCCGAACTGGGGTCGCATCGTCATGGCGGTTGGCAAATCCGGTGCCGCCGCTGACCGTGACCGGCTGTCGATCCGTTTCGGCGATGTCGAAGTTGCCAAGGACGGCTGGCGTCATCCCGACTACTCCGAGGAAGCCGCCGCCGCCCATATGAAGGGCGAAAACATCCGGATCGGCGTGGACATTGGTCTGGGTCAGGGCACCGCCACGGTTTGGACATGCGACCTGACCCATGGCTATATCGAGATCAACGCGGACTACCGTTCGTGAAAACCGTCCTCGTGTCCGCCGTGGCCCTGATTGACGTCGACGGGCGCATCCTGCTTGCCCAGCGTCCCGAGGGGAAATCCATGGCGGGCCTGTGGGAGTTCCCCGGCGGCAAGGTGGAAACCGGAGAGACGCCCGAAGCGGCACTGATCCGCGAATTGCAGGAAGAGCTGGGCATCAACACCTGGGCTTCCTGCCTTGCCCCCCTGACATTCGCCAGCCATACCTACGAGGATTTTCACCTGCTGATGCCGCTATTCGCGTGCCGCAAGTGGGAAGGAACGCCTGTATCCAAGGAAAATCAGGCCCTGAAATGGGTCCGCGCGAAAGATTTGCGCGACTACCCGATGCCCCCCGCAGACATCCCCCTGATCCCGATTCTACGCGACTGGCTTTGAGCCCTTACGGTTGAAGGCGCTTTGGGTGATTTCCCGCCGATGCGGAAACAATCGCTGGTCGACTCACCAATTGTTTATTATGTTATGGCTCTGCCTTGGGGAGAGAGAACATGTTGCGTACCATAACGCTTGGGTCCTGCGTGTCGGTGCAGGGCATTTTCGTCAAAGATCTTGCCGACGGCCGTGTCGCGGTCAAGGTCGATGACACCGTGTTCGCCGGAAAGCCGGTGATCAGGAAGAATTGACAACGGGGACGGCAATCGAAAGGTTGCCTTCCAACCACGAAAAAGGGGCTGCATCGTGCAGCCCCTTTTCTTTTCCGGCAGTCGATCCGCCTGACGGTCAGAGCGAGCGCTCGACCTCTTCACGCTCGAAGATCTCGATGACGTCGTCGGGACGAATATCGTCGTAGTTCTCAAAGGCCATACCGCATTCCTGACCGGATTGCACCTCGGCCACCTCATCCTTGAAGCGCTTGAGCGTCTTCAGCGTCCCCTCGTGGATCACGACGTTATCGCGCAGCAGGCGGACACCGGCGGAACGCCGCGCCACACCTTCGGTGACCAGACAGCCAGCCACTTTGCCGACACCCGTGACCTTGAAGACCTCCTTGATCGTGGCATAGCCGATGAAGTTCTCCTTGATCTCGGCACTCAGCAGGCCGGATGCTGCGGCTTTCACATCGTCCACAAGGTCGTAGATCACCGAGTAGTAGCGGATCTCCACGCCCTTCTGGTTCGCCGTGTTCCGGGCGGAGGCATTGGCACGCACGTTAAAGCCCATGATCGGCGCATTCGACGCCTCGGCAAGGCCGACGTCCGTTTCGGTGATCGCGCCGACACCTGAATGCAGAACGCGCACGCGCACCTCCTCGTTGCCGATCTTTTCCATCGCCTGAACGATGGCCTCGGCAGAGCCCTGCACGTCGGCTTTTACAAGAATCGGCAGTTCGCTGACATTCTCGTCTGCCTTGGCGTTGGCCATAAGCTGTTCCAGCGTCGTCGCCGCACCGGCAGCCGCGCGCTTGTCCTTTGCCGCCTGCTCACGATAGCTCGCGATTTCGCGGGCCTGCGCCTCGGTCTCGGTCACGTTCAGCACGTCACCGGCCTCGGGCGTGCCGTTCAGGCCCAAGACCTCGACGGGCACGGAGGGTCCGGCTTCTTTCACGCGGTTGCCCTGATCGTCGATCAGCGCACGCACCTTGCCGTACTGCTCACCCACGACGAAAATATCGCCCTGACGCAGCGTACCGTTTTGCACCAGAACCGTGGCCACGGGGCCGCGGCCCACATCCAGCTGCGCTTCGATCACGGCACCGACAGCGGCGCGGTTCGGGTTGGCCTTGAGTTCAAGGATTTCCGCCTGCAGCGCAATCGCTTCAAGCAAATCATCAAGCCCCTGACCCGTCATTGCCGAGACTTCTACATCCTGCACCTCGCCCGACATCTTTTCCACGATCACTTCGTGCTGCAGGAGATCGGTACGGACCTTGTCCGGGTTCGCGGCAGGCTTGTCGATCTTGTTGATCGCCACGATCATCGGCACTTTTGCCGCCTTGGCGTGGTTGATCGCTTCGACCGTCTGAGGCATCACGGCGTCATCCGCCGCGACAACCAGCACCACGATGTCCGTGACCTGCGCCCCGCGCGACCGCATCGAGGTAAATGCCGCGTGGCCCGGCGTGTCGAGGAAGGTCAGGGTCGCGCCCGCATCCGTCTTCACTTGGTAGGCGCCGATATGCTGGGTAATACCACCGGCTTCGCCCGCGACCACCTTGGCGTTGCGGATCGCGTCCAGCAGAGACGTCTTGCCGTGGTCGACGTGGCCCATGATCGTGATGACCGGCGGACGCTGTTCAAGGTCTTCGGGCTTGTCCTCGACCTCTTTGATGACGTCTTCGACGTCGGCGTCAGAAACGCGGGTCACATTGTGGCCGAATTCCTCGATGATCAGTTCGGCGGTATCGGCGTCGATGGTTTCGTTCTGCGTCACCATCATGCCCATCTGCATCAGCGACTTCACAACGTCACCGACACGTTCCGCCATGCGGTTGGCCAGTTCCGAGACCATGATCGCCTCGGGAAGCTGAACGTCGCGCACGACCTTTTCGCGCTCGACCGGGCCGCCCATCGCCTTCTGACGGGCGCGTTCCTGCTTGCGTTTCATCGCGGCCATCGACCGCTGACGGCCGCCTTCACCACCGGCGAGAGCCTGGTTCACGGTCAGCTTGCCGGAACGGCGATTGTCGTCGCCGCCGCGGCTCTTCTTGCCGCTCTCTTCGCGCTCGCGATCGGACTTGCGCTGGGGCGGTTGCGCGGGCGCACCCTTGCCAGCTGTCGGACGCGCGGCGGCAGGTTCGGACGGCGCGGCGGCGGCTGCCTGTGCGGCAGCTTCGGCTTCGCGCGCCTTGCGCTCCTCTTCCTCGGCCTTGGCCTTCAGGCTTTCCTCGCGCTCGCGCTCTTCGCGCTCTTTCTCTTCCTGTTCGGCGCGGCGGCGTTCACGCTCTTCGGCGCGGGCCTTTTCCTCGGCCTCGCGTGCCGCTTCTTCTTCGGCTTCACGCGCTTTGGCGGCCTGAACCGCCTTCAGGCGGCGCTCCATCTCCGCATCTGTGATCCCGGCAGGACGCTTGGACGGGTCGCTCGCAGGCTTGCTCTTGGTCGAGGCGGGCTTGGCCGCACCCGGCTTGGGCACCACAACGCGCTTGCGCTTGGTTTCCACCACGACGTTCTTGGTCCGTCCGTGGCTAAAGCTCTGCTTTACGTTCCCCGGACGCGCACCACCGCGCAGACCCAATGTTTTCTTGCCGTCACTATCACTCATGAAGCTCGTCTATCCTTTCGACTGGCCCTTGCCAGCCTTTCCTTCGCGCACGCCTTTAAGTCGTTGGGCTTCCTCTACAACACGCAGAGTGAGTCCACCAGAGGCGAGCGCCCCATGTATCACAGTTTGGCGTCCGAATGCCAAACCCAATTCATCCGCCGTCAGCCATCCGATGTAGTGACCGTAATGCGGCGTGCTCAGTTTCGATTTGCCGCGCCCTGAACCATCGCTGGCCTGTATCAGGACTTCGACCTCTTCCGTTTGCAGCCAGCTCTTGACCTTCTCATAGCCTGCCACCGCCTTGCCGCCCTTGCGCTGGAGCGAAATCAGGTCGACCACCCGACGGGCAAGCTGTCTTTCCACCTCGTCCACCAGCCCCTCAGGCACGGTGACTTGCGTCTTGGCAGCGCGGCTGAAGAGCTTCTTCTTCACCGCCAGTTCGAGCGCGTCCCGGTCGGCGGCCACGTAGATGCCACGCCCCGGCAGCTTGCCCAGAATATCGGGCACGATCTGGCCTTCGGGACCCACCACGAACCGGATCAGCCCATGCTTTGGCTGCACCTCGCCCGTGGCGATGCACTTGCGCTCAGGACCGTCCGTCCGGTCTTTTGGAACGCCACCGCGACCCATGAGAAGACCCCGAGGCCTGAAATCAGGCCTCGACCTCCTGCGCTTCTTCACCGTCTTCGTCGGCTTCCTCGGCCGCTTCGAGGTCCGCCGGATCGACCCAGCCCAGCATGATACGGGCCGTCATGATCAGATCCTGCGCCTCTTCCAGTGTCACGCCGAAGGGTTCAAGCGTACCGTCGTCCTTGACGCGCTCACCATCGACCGTGGTCCAGCCGCCCGCCAGTTCCCAGTCCGCACAGGTAGCGAAGTCTTCCAGTGTCTTCACGTCGTCCTTTGCCAGCGCCTCGATCATTTGGGGTGTCAGCCCCTCGAATTCAATAAGGCTGTCCTCGACACCCAGCGCGCGGGCATTGTCCAGAGCGGCCTTGTTCTGCGCTTCAAGCACATCTCGTGCACGGGCCTGGAGTTCGTTCGCGGTGTCCTCGTCCACGCCGTCGATGACCAGAAGCTCGTCAAGCTCCACATAGGCCACCTCTTCAAGGTTGGTGAACCCTTCGGCGACCAGAAGCTGCGCAAAAAATTCGTCCAGATCGAGCGTGTCCATGAAGAGCTTGGTCCGTTCCTCGAATTCCGCCTGGCGACGGGCGCTTTCCTGCTCTTCGGTCATGATGTCGATGTCGAGCCCGGTCAGCTGCGAGGCCAGACGCACGTTCTGACCGCGGCGGCCAATGGCCAGCGAAAGCTGCTCTTCGGGTACGACCACCTCGATCTTGCCCGCTTCCTCGTCCAGAACCACCTTGGTGACCTCGGCGGGCTGCAGGGCGTTCACGAGGAAAGTAGGCTGGTCCTCGTTCCACGGAATGATGTCGATCTTTTCCCCCTGAAGTTCGTTCACCACCGCCTGCACACGGCTGCCGCGCATACCGACGCAAGCACCCACGGGATCGATGGAGCTGTCGTAGGAGATCACCGCGATCTTGGCGCGCGAACCGGGGTCGCGGGCCACCGCTTTTATCTCGATGATGCCGTCGTAGATTTCGGGCACTTCCATCTTGAACAACTCGGCCATGAACTCGGGCGCGGTGCGGGAAAGGAAGATCTGCGGCCCGCGCTGCTCGCGGCGCACGTCCTTGATGTAGACGCGGATACGGTCGTTCGGGCGATAGCTTTCGCGACCGATCTTCTCATTGCGACGCAGAATGGCCTCGCCGGCACCCACGTCCACGATGACGTTGCCGTATTCCTCGCGCTTGACGACACCGTTGATAATCGTGCCTGCGCGGTCCTTGAATTCCTCGTACTGACGGTCGCGCTCGGCCTCGCGCACCTTCTGCAGGATCACCTGCTTGGCCGATTGCGCCGCGATTCGGCCCATCTCGACCGGCGGGACTTCTTCTTCGAAACGGTCGCCGATTTGCGGCATACCGTCAAAGCTCTCGACGGTCTGCCCTTCGCGGACCCAGCGCGCACCGACCTTCGGCTTCTCGAAATAGGGTTTCGCCTGATCCGGTGTGAATTCGGCCTGATAATTTTCGATCTCTTCGGGGTCGGCGACCGTGCGGACACGGGTAAACGTCGCCTTCCCCGTCTTGCGGTCGATGGACACGCGGATGTCCATCTCGGCGCCGTAGCGGGACTTGGCCGCGCGGGCGAGCGATTCTTCCATCGCCTCGACCACCAGACCGGGGTCGATCATCTTTTCACGGGCGACAGCCTCGGCTGTTTGCAGCAGCTCAAGCTGGTTGGCAGATGTAATGGCCATTAGTCTTCTCCCTCAACGGATTCTTCCGCAATCTCGTCAAACTTGGTTTCGTCGATCACACCAGCAGCCTTGCGCTGGCGCAGCATTTCCTTGATCAGCTCGTCGGTCAGGACAAGTTTCGCATCCGAAAGCCAGTCGAACTTCAGACCGATGGTGCCTTCAGCGACGTTGATCAGCACCTCATCGCCTTCGACACCCGCCAGCTCGCCCTTAAAGCGGCGGCGGCCGTCGATCAGTTCCTCGGTCTCAAGCTTGGCCTCGTAGCCCTCGAACATCTCGAAATCCTTGAGGCGCGTCAGCGGACGGTCAATTCCGGGGCTGGACACCTCAAGCGTGTATTCGTCAAGGATCGGGTCCTCGACATCCAGCACCGCGCCCAGCGCCTGGTTGATCTGCGCCAGGTCATCAACTTCGATCCCACCTTCGGGCTTGTCGGCCATCACCTGAAGTGTCGTCGTCTTGCCCGACATCAGGCGCACGCGCACCAGTTCAAAGCCGAGGTCCTCGATCACCGGCGTGATGATCTCGGCCAGGCGGCGGTCGATGGCGGCTTTGGCGATCAGCGTGTTCGCAATGTTGGTCATCTGACCCTCAGGCACAAAAAAACGGGCGCGCGGCCCGTATCGCGTTTCGGTGGAGCCTTCGGTGTGGACCCGAAAGCGCCGCTGTTGAACGTCATATACGCATCGCTGGGCGACTCTGCAAGCCTCTTCAGGCGAACCACCACCGTTCGGCGGCGCGAAGGTTGTCGAGCGGGCGCAGATGGCTGACCTTCGCGGGTTGCGCCACGCTGGCGGAAACAGCATGGGCTGGTTGACGTCGGTTCGGCTGCAACCTGACATCTTCGATGCCCGAAACCAGCCTCGCATCCTTCAGGTCCACCGCATCGACCAGATATTCCGCAATGGCCTGCCCACGGACGGGTTCTGCCGGGATCGACGTCAGTTCGACCTCGTCGAACCAGCCGGCGACACCGTCTTTATAATGCGTCGTCACACGCTCCGTCAGAAGCCGCTGACCGGGTGTGAAGGATTTCACCCGGTAAAGCCCGGTCCCGATCCCTTCTCCCAGGGCGTGGGCGGGCGAAATGTAGAATTCGGGCTGTGCGAGGCGCATAGGAAAACCGATATCAGCACGATCCAGCAAGAATGAAACCTGGTATCGACCGATGGCGTCCACTTGACCTCCGCCAAACCCCGCGGCGCTGGCGATGACATCTGCGGCAGTGAAGGGCCTGCCATCGTGGAACGTCACGTCCTGACGCAGGTCGAAAACCCAACGGTGACCGTTGTCCAACGCGCGCCAGCCCGTTGCCAACTCACCCCGCAGGGTTCCATCCGCCGCCACCTCGGTCAGCGTGTCAAAGACAAGTCCCTGTCGCGCAACCTGCATGAAAAGACCGTCACCCCGCAGCCAGCTGTCGCCGCGAGAGGCGCCGGAGAGAGCCATGCGCAATCGTCCACCACGCTTGGGCAGGACCGCGGCAGAGACGCCGGTCGCCGCCAGAAGGGTTGCCGCAGCAGCGCTGGAAAACAGCGCGCGCCGGTCCATCAGAGAAGATCGGCCGCTCATAGCTCGGCCCCGATCTTGTCCATGGCGCGCACCAGTTCGGCGGAAATCCCCGGTTCGGACAGCGCATGTCCGGCGTTGCGCACCATCTTCAACTCGCCCTTCGGCCAGCGCTCGGCCAGCGCATACGCACTGGTTGGCGGACAGATCATGTCATAGCGGCCCTGCACGATGACGCCCGGAATATGCGCGATACGGGGCATATGGGCGAGGATCTGACCGTCGAATTCAAGAAAGGCGCCGTTGGTGAAGTAGTGGTTCTCAAGCCGCGAGAACGCCCGCGCATAGTCCGCCGGCCCCTCTGTCGCCCCTCCCGAGGAATGGATCGATGCCAAGGCGTTTTCCCAGGCAGCCCAGGCCCGTCCAAAGCGCTGCTCCATCTGCAGGTCGCCCGAGAACAAGCGTCGATTATAGGCCTTGATCAGGTCCTCGCGTTCATCCTCCGGGATCATTGCGACGAACCGCTGCCAGACCTCGGGCCAGAACTTGCCCGCGCCGCCGCCGTAGAACCAGTCAAGCTCGGCTCGGGTGGCAAGGAACACGCCCCGCAGAACAAGCCGTTTGACCGCCTCGGGGTGTGTCTGGGCATAGACCAGCGACAATGTCGCGCCCCATGAGCCGCCAAAGACGATCCACCGCTCGATCCCCAGCTCGCGGCGAATCATTTCGATGTCCGCGACAAGGTGCCAGGTCGTATTGTCGTTCACGCTCGCATGCGGCTTGGACCGTCCACAACCGCGCTGGTCGAACAGGATCACCCGGTACTTTTCAGGATCGAAGTAGCGCCGCATGGAGGGGCTGCACCCCCCGCCGGGCCCACCATGTAGTACGACAACCGGTATCCCGTCAGGGTTCCCGCATTGCTCCATATAGACCTGATGGCCCTGTCCCACGGCCAGAAGCCGCTGATCGAACGGGTCGATCGGCGGGTAAAGGTACTGAACAGCACGTTTTTGGTCGGGAAACTTGTCCATTGGTGCCCTATATACGCCTCAAGTGAACAAGAACATAGGGAGCGCGTGATGCAAACGCCCCAAACGACGGTGGATGAAGGCGAAATCGCCAAATTCGAGGCTATGGCCGCCGAATGGTGGGACCTCAACGGCAAGTTCAAGCCGCTGCACATGCTCAATCCCTGCCGACTGGACTACATCACGTCGCAAATTGCCGGTGAGTTTGACCGCGACCTGAAGGCCCCCTCTCCCTTCAAGGGACTTCGTATCCTCGATATCGGCTGCGGTGGCGGCCTTCTTTCCGAGCCGATGGCGCGGCTGGGTGCCGATGTCGTCGGTGCCGATGCCGCCGCCGGGAATATCCCCGTCGCGCGCGTTCACGCCGTGCAATCGGGCCTCGAAATCGACTACCGACACACCTCCGCCGAGGACCTCGCGGCAGCGGGGGAGACATTCGACGTCGTTCTGAACATGGAGGTAATCGAACACGTTGCCTCGCCCATCGACTACCTGCGCGCCTGCCATGACCTGCTGCGGCCCGGCGGGCTTCACATATGCTCGACGCTCAACCGCAACCCCAAATCTTTCATGATGGCGATCGTAGGTGCGGAACACATCATGCGCTGGCTGCCCAGGGGCACCCATGAATGGCAGAAGTTCATTACACCCGATGAACTTTTCGAGATGATGCGCGACGTCGGGCTCGACCCGGTGGACCGCAAGGGCATGGTCTTCAATCCGGTTTCATGGACGTGGAAGCTCTCTGACCGCGACCTCAGCGTGAATTACGTGACCGCCAGCCTCAGGCGAGCTTGAGCCTGATCTCCCGCAGGATCGGCAGCGCTGCGCGGGCCTGATCTTCGCCCAGGTCCTCGACCACCTGGTTGATCATAGGTGTAATCGCCGCGATAGCCGCGTCTCGGGCCTGCATGCCCGCCGGGCTGATCGCCACCATCTTGCGCCGCGCATCGTCCCAGTCGGGACGGATGTGAACGTATCCCGCCCATTCGAGCTTGTTCAACGTGTTGGTCATCGCGCCGCGCGTCACACCGAATTTCTCGGCCAGCCGCGCGGGGGAACTTTCGCCTTTTTGCCAGGCCAGATGATTGAGCACCGAAAAATGGGAGATTTCCATGCCCTTGGGCAGCACGCGGCTGAGCCGACCGCGCATCGCGTGATCCGCCGCCAGCATTTCGCTGATCAGCAGGATGGCTAGCGTATTTCGGTCGTCGCTCATGAACGGGCCTGTCTGGCGCCCTTACGGGCCGGAAAAATCGCGTGCGTTGTCGAGGCTGGGCACCCGGCCACGCGCTTCGTTCACTTTTTCCATATTCAGATCAAACTTGTAAACGCCGTGGGCCGTTCCTGCGTCAAGAAGCACCTCGCCCCAGGGGTCGATGACCAGAGAATGACCGTAGGTGTCGCGTGTCTTGTTCGTCGCACTTGCATGGGTGCCGGTCTGCGCGGGTGCAATGACGAAACACCCCGACTCGATCGCGCGGGCGCGCAGGAGCGCATGCCAATGCGCTGCCCCCGTCACCGGAGAAAATGCCGCCGGAACGGTAAAGATCTGCGCGCCGGCTTTTGCGAGAGCGCGATAAAGGTGAGAGAACCGGACGTCGTAGCAGACGGTCATCCCGACACTGGCGAAATCCGTCTCGGCCAGCACAGCCTGCGTGCCCGGGCGGTAGCCTTCCGATTCGCGCCATGTCTCGGTTTCGTTGATCTGTACGTCGAACATGTGGATTTTGTCGTACTTCGCGACGATCCCGCCATCGGGACCGATCAGAAAAGACCGGTTGGCGAAACGACCGTCCGCGTCGCCTGTCTTGAGCCCGAGCGAGCCGATCAGCAGCCAGATGCCCGCCGCCTTCGCCTCGGCCCTCAATGCCGCCAGCGTGATGTCGTCATCCTCGAGCTGCAGCACATCCTTCTGGTGTTTCCGGCTGGTCGAGATGCAGTTCGTTACCTCCGGTGTCAGCACGAACTCCGCGCCATCCGCGACGGCCTGCCGCAACATGCCCACCGTTACAGGCAGATTTGCCGCCGGATCGTCCGTCACGTTCAGTTGCAGGATCGCGCCCTGCATCATGCCGCCAAGAGCGCGTCGAGCTTTCCCGCACGCTCGAGCGCGTGCAGATCGTCACAGCCACCCACGTGCTTTCCACCGATGAAAATCTGCGGGACCGTGCGCCCACCGTTTGCGCGTTCGATCATCTCGGCCTTGCGATCGGGCTCGGCCCAGATATCGACCTCGGAAAATTCGACACCCTTGCTTTTCAGCAGGCGTTTGGCGGCATGGCAGAACCCGCAGAGGGGCGACGTGTAGATTTCGACAGGTTGCATGACCGGACCTTTCAACAGATGTGTTGAAAGGTGATTTAGGCGTCTTTGGCCACGCGCGCCAGTGTCACCACGCAAACCGGGCCCGATCCTGCCTCCAGACAAGCGCGCGTGCTGGCGGCCAGCGTCGCGCCTGAGGTCATCACATCGTCGACCAGGAGTATCGGCCGGCCGATCAGGCGGTGCCGCCGGCGGGGGTGCACCCGGATCGCGTTCTCAAGTGTTTTCAGGCGCTCTTCCCGGCTCATCCCGTCAAGGGATCGTGTGCGCCGGAACCGCTGGAGAAGATCGGGGCACATCGACCGGTCGACCTTTGCGGAAAGCACATGCGCAAGGAGTGCGGATTGATTGTACCGCCGCTTGATCATCCGCTGCCAATGCAAGGGCACAGGTGCAATCAATGTGTTTGGCGTGATGAGTTGCGCCGCCACCTTGGCCAGCCACAGCCCTGCCGGGCGGGCGATCTCCTGCCGGTCGCCGTGCTTGAGGGCCAGCACCACCTTGCGGCCGGTATCGCGATAGAGAATCGCCGCGCGCCCGCGCGACCACGGCCTCGGGTGCGCAATACAGTGATCGCAATGGGCCCCCTCGATATCCTCTGCACCGGGTAAGGGCGTGCCGCAGGCATCGCAGATTGCCCCCCCGATGAACGACGTGTCACGCCAGCATGCGCCGCAGAGGCCGAAGTCCCCGTCAACAATCGCCCCACAGGTCAGGCAGCGCGCCGGATAAACCGCGTTCAACCCTGTTTGAAGTCCGTCCAACAACGCCATATGTCACCCGAATGAGGCAGCAACCGACCATGACCGACACCAGCGCCCTCGCCCGGCAGCGCGCCCGCGCGCGCAGCGATGCGCTTTTCCTGCACGAGGCCGCCGCCGACGAGGTGCAGGATCGTATGACCATGGTTAACAAGTCGTTTAACGCGACTGCTCTTGTCACTGGATTTCCCAGACTCTGGTCAGATCGTTTTCCGGACGCCGCGATTATTCCTGACGACGAAACCCTCGTGCTCGAACCCGGCACGCAGGATGCGGTGATCCACGCAATGTCCCTGCACTGGGCGAACGACCCCATCGGCCAGTTGATCCAGTGCCGCCGCGCGTTGAAACCCGATGGAATGCTGATCAGCGCCTCCCTCGGCGGTCGGACCCTGAACGAATTGCGGGCCTGCCTTGGTCAGGCCGAAGCGGCCGTGACAGGTGGCCTGTCGCCTCGCGTCGTTCCGATGGGAGAGCTGCGCGATCTGGGGGCGCTTCTCCAGCGGGCGGGTCTTGCCTTGCCCGTCGCCGATGCGCTGCCGCTCACTGTGTCATACGCGGATGCCTGGGCCCTGATGCGCGATCTGCGTGCCATGGGTGAGACGAACGCCCTAGCCCATCGCCTGCGGCGCCCGACGCGGCGGAAAGTTCTGGAAGAAGCCGCAGATCTATACCAAACGCATTTTTCTGGCCCCGATGGCCGCATCACCGCGACTTTCGAACTGATCTTCCTGACCGGCTGGGCACCGTCCGAAAACCAGCCGAAACCCCTGCGCCCCGGATCAGCGCAACAGCGGCTTGCCGACGCGCTTGGCACGACCGAGACCAAACTGCCCGATTGACCATTTCGACAAAGCCCCTATCTGACCCCCCAAGAATTGTCTAAGGGACCAGGGACATGGATTTATCTAAGGACCACAAGATGCAAGCCGCGCGCCCCGCACACGCAAATGACGACCATCCGGTCATCCCGAAACAGCGTGTCGGTGTGCTGGTCGCAAACCTGGGGACCCCGGATAACTACGACTACTGGTCAATGCGCCGTTACCTGAACGAATTCCTATCCGACCGCCGGGTCATCGACTATTCGCCCTGGGTCTGGCAGCCGCTCTTGCAGACGATCATCCTGACCAAGCGTCCCTTCACCTCCGGTGCCGCCTACAAGTCGATCTGGAACGAGGAAGAAGGCGAAAGCCCCCTCATGACGATCACCAAGGCGCAGACAGCGAAGATCACCGCCGAAATGAAGAAACGGTATGGCGATGACGTCATGGTCGATTTCTGCATGCGCTACGGGAACCCCTCGACCCAGTCCAAGGTCGAGGCGATGACAAAGGCGGGATGTTCAAAGATCCTCTTCTTTCCGCTCTATCCGCATTACGCCGGAGCGACTTCAGCCACCGCCTGCGACGCGTTCTTCGCAGCGCTGGGCAAGGAAAAATGGCAGCCCATCGCGCGGGTTGTTCCGCCCTACTACGACCGCCCCGATTATATAGAGGCCCTCGCACAATCCATCGAGCGCGCCTATGCGGCGGCGGAGAAGCGGCCCGACATCCTGATCTGCTCCTACCACGGTGTGCCGCAGCGCTACCTGATGGAGGGCGATCCCTATCACTGCCAGTGCCAGAAGACTACGCGGCTTCTCAAGGAGCGGCTCGGATGGAAGGACGCCGAGATCATGACAACCTTCCAGTCACGGTTCGGCCCCGAGGAATGGCTCAAGCCCTACACAGTTGAGGAAGTCGCCAGGCAGGCCGAGCTTGGCAACAAGAATATCGCCGTCTGCGCCCCCGCCTTCTCGGCCGATTGCATCGAAACGCTGGAAGAGATCAACGAAGAGATCAAGGAAAGCTTCGAGGAAGCGGGGGGCGAGCATTTCACCTATATCCCCTGCCTCAACGATGATGATCTGCATATCGAGGCGCTGTCGAACGCGATCAGCGAGAACCTGAAAGGCTGGCTGGACTGACCCGTCCAGCCTCTGCGCAACGCACGGTTCCTTCAGCTCAGATACTTGCGGAAATGCGCCAGCGTGCGCTCCCATGACAGCTTTGCCATCGCCTCGTCATAGCGTGGGGTACTGTCGTTGTGAAAACCGTGGTTTGCCCCTTCGTAGATGTAGGCTTCGTAGGTCTTGCCGTGTTCCTTCAGCGCCGCCTCGTAGGCAGGCCAGCCTGCGTTAATACGCTCGTCCAGTTCGCCGTAGTGCAACAGCAATGGGGCCTGAATTTTGGGCACATCTTCCGCCGCCGCTTGCCGGCCGTAATAAGGCACCGCCGCTTTAAGCTCAGGATAGGCCACCGCTGCGGCGTTCGACACGCCCCCACCGTAGCAGAACCCGGTGATTCCCACATTCCCCGTTGATCCCTCGTGGTCCATGAGAAATTCGATCGCCGCAAAAAAGTCATTCATCAGCTTTTCCGGATCGACCGTCTTTTGAAGCTCCCGCCCCTCGGCGTCATTGCCAGGATAGCCGCCGACCGACGTCAAACCATCCGGGGCAAGCGCCATGAAACCTTCCTTGGCCAGACGCCGCGCGACATCCTCGATGTATGGGTTCAGACCCCGATTCTCGTGCACCACGACCACTGCGGGCAACCTCCCGTCCGTATTTGCCGGTCGCACCAGATACCCCCGCACTTCACCATGGCCGTTTGGGGAGGGATACATGATGTACTCAGGGAAGATATCCGGATCGTTGAACGACACCTGCTGCGCAAGGGCGTAGTCTGGCGACATCATTCCGAGAATCGCCGCCGCGGTCAGCCCGCCCACGGCAAATTTCCCTGCACGATCCAGGAACTGGCGTTTCGTGATCATGCCGTGCGCATAAAAATCATAGAGTTCGAGAAGTTCAGGATCGAAATCCCTGGCCGTCAGTCGTTGCATCACGGTGCCCCCCTGTTGCGTGTTTTTGTTACTAGAATTCTAGCACAGGAAAGCGCGCAGAGGCCGTCCAACAACGACATGGGGGCGTAAACAAAAAAAGGCGGTGCCGAAGCACCGCCTTTTTTGCTTGATCAGCTTGTTCCGATTAGTCGGAAGCAACTGCCGCTGCGATCACTGCCAGCAGGATCAGCGGGATCAGGATGCCGGAGGAAGAACCGGTTGCTTCTTCAACAACAACGGGTGCTTCGATGACCGGGTCTGCCAGCGAGCCAGCGTATGCTGTCGATGCAGCAGCCGTCAGTGCAGCGGCGAGAACGAGTTTCTTCATAGTAATAACCTCCAGAATTGGCGTGCACCGCAAATGCGGGCGCACGCGCCCAAGACTTACCTCGTAGGAACTTTCTAAACAGCATAAGCACGGGATTGCAAACCCGGATTCCGCTGAAGGGACCCACAAGCGCCGGAATGTCGTCAAATAAGCAACACTTGCGTGCCCACTTTGGCCATCCCGAAGAGTTCGGCGATATGCTCGTTGTACAAGCCGATGCAGCCGTTGGACGATTTCCGGCCAATCTTGCGGGTATCATGGGTCCCGTGGATGCGGTAATACGTCCAGCTCAAGTACAAAGCATGGGTTCCCAAGGGGTTATCCGGGCCGGGGCCGATATAATCGGGCCATTCAGGATTACGCTTGAGCATCGACGGCGTCGGACGCCAGCTGGGCCCCTCGACCTTCTGCACAACTTTTGTGCGACCGCGGCGCGTCAGGTCCTCAGTCAGCGGCACGGAAGAGGGATAGAGCTTGTAGATGCTCTGATCCTCGGACCAGTAGTGCACAGCGCGGCTGTCGATATCGACGAGAATCGCGCCATCGTTCAGCGTGTCGAAATAGGGCTGCCAGTCGAGCGTGCGGAAACTCGAGATGTTCCGGCGAACGGTCTCGGTGAGGTCACGCTCGACCTGTGTGGTCGCGGCGGAGTTCACCGAGCTGGTGTTCTGCGCAAGCGCCGGCGTGGCCAGCAGCGCGGCGCCGCCTGCGATGAAGTTGCGGCGGTTGGTCAGGGAGAATTTCTTGTCAGACATCCTGTGTCTCCGAAATTTGCATTTCTGCGGGTACCTGCCGAATATATTGCCCGAAAGACGCAGTATCAAATCAAACAACTGTCAGGCGGCGCGCTCACGCTTATGTGCGTTTGAACTGCAACGCTGCGCACGATAAGGCAGTGCGAAAGCCAAATCCGTGGAGCAGCCGATGATCCGTATTTTGTCCATCCTCGTGGCCCTCGCAGTCGCCATTTCGGCCTGCGCACCTGCCGCTCCGCGCCTTGGCACAGACGGCAAGCCCCTGCCGCGGGCCTACCGGATCAGCCCCGGCGACACCGGCAAGATCCAATTCCGCATGCTTGATTCGGTCAATGCGCTGCGCCAGGCCGGGGGCCGCGCGCCGGTGGCGCTGAACCCGCAACTGAACGCCGCGGCGGCGACCCACTCCCGCGATATGTCCGTGCAGAACCGGCCGTGGCATTTCGGTTCCGACGGCTCCTCCCCGATCGACCGGGTGAACCGCGTGGGATACCAGGGGCAGCTGGTGGGCGAGACAATCTCGGAAACCTACGAATCAGAGCTCGAAACGCTTGCCGCCTGGATGGATCAGCCCGACACGCGGCGTGTGATCATGTCCCCGGATGCCCGCGACATGGGCTTTTCCTGGTACCAGGAACGCAATGGCAAGATCTGGTGGACAATGGTGATGGGCGGCTAGGCCGCCCTCCCGTCAAGGATTGATCTGAATCGGCGTGCCGTCGCCAACCATGGCATAGATATCCTCGATCTCCTTGTTGCGCACCGCGATGCAACCCCAGGTCCAGTCACCCTTGTCCGTTTTGAAGGGATGTTTCTGGCCGTGGATAAAGATATCGCCGCCCGGCGATTTGCCGAGTTGCTGCGCACGCTCCCTGTCACGCTCGTTCGGATAGGAAATACCGAGCGACAGGTGGAACTGGGAATTCGGATTGCGCCGGTCGATCAGATAGATGCCCTCGGGCGTCTTGCCGTCGCCTTCCACTTCCTTGTGTCCTTCCGGAGCAAAACCCAGTCGGATGTTGTAATTCTCGAGCACCTTGTCGTGGTGCAAAAGGTACATGTTGCGCGACCCCTTGTTGACCACCACGTAGGTGACCTCGGGCCCGTCATAGCGTTTGAATTTGCTGTTCGCGCAGGCACCCAGCGAGACCAGCGCCGTGCCTCCTAGAATCATTGTCCTGCGATTCATCGTTTCTGCCCCTTTGCCGGCGTGTGCCGGCCCGTTTCTTATGGCGCAACCATATACCAGAAAATGAATCGTTCAAAAAGCCGTCGCAGGCAAGGCCGACGTTCAATTCGCAAAGCGTGTCAGCGAGGCCGCAAGCTCCACATGGGCGGACCAGCGGAATTGGTCGACGACCTGAACCCAGTCCAACCGATAACCCGCATCGCAAAGCATCCGTGCGTCGCGGGCAAAAGTCACAGGGTTGCAGGACACGAAGGCGATGCGCGGCGTGCCGGCTTTGCAGATTTCCGCGACCTGCCGCTCCGCCCCGGCCCGCGGTGGGTCGATCACGACGGCCTCGAACCGCTTGAGTTCGTCGGGCAGGAGCGGTCGGCGAAAAAGATCGCGTGCCTCGGTCGACACTTTCTTGAGCCCCTCGGTCCTGCGCCAGCCCAGATCCAGCGCCGCCAGCATCCCGGCCTCCCCCTCGACCGCGTGTAGTCGCGCCTTCCCGGCCAGCGGCAGCGTAAAGGTCCCGCAGCCCGCAAAAAGATCGACAACCTCTCCCGCATCGCCCACCGCCTCCTGTACAGCGGCAAGCAGCGTGGCCTCGCCCTCTGCGCTGGCCTGCATGAAAGCACCGGGCGGTGGCACCATCTCGGCACCGCCGAAACGCTGCACCGGGGGGAAGCGTGTGGCGATCACCTCATCCTCCCATGCAAGTCGCGCAAGCCCAAGCTTTTCGCAGCGTTGGGCAAGCGTCAGGCGCAGCGGCCCATCGAGCGGCTTGCCGTTGGCGACCGACACATCGAGACCATTCTCCGAAAGCGTGACCGTCACCGCCAGCGTCCCCTTGCGGCTGGCACCCGCAATAGCCAGCGTCTGCGCAACCTCCAGCCCCGCCATCAAATCGGGTTTCAACAACCGGCAATCGGGGATTTCGACGATCACGTCGGACCCGCGTCCGTAAAACCCAGCCATCGCGCCCTTCTTGGTGCGCCGGGCGGCAAATGTCGCGCGGCGTCGCGATTGCGCGGGCGACGTGGCGATCGGCCTGAATTCCGTCTCCAGCCCCTGTGCCTCAAGCGCCTTGCGCACAACCTCGACCTTCCAGTCGGCGACAAAAGCATCGGAGGCATGCTGCAACGCGCAGCCGCCGCAGGCCTTGAAATGGCGGCAGGGGGGCGACACCCGATCGTCCGACGGTTTCACGATGCGAATGTCTTCCAGACGCTGACCCGACAGCATTCCTGTCACCACCTCACCCGGCAGCGTTACGGGCGCGAAAACAGGGCCCTCGGCAATGCCGTCCCCGTGGTGGCCAAGTCGAAGTATTCTGTGTTCGGTCATGCCCCGATCTACCGCGCGGCGACGGGACACCCAAGCCTATTCCGCGGCCTTCAGATCGAGAAATCCGCCGGACTGGCGCTGCCAATAGCGCGCGTAAAGTCCGTTGCGCGCCAGAAGATCGTCGTGCGTGCCGTTTTCCACGATCCGGCCCGCATCCATCACGACAATCCGGTCCATTTCCGTCAGTGTCGAAAGCCGGTGCGCGATGGCCAGCACCGTCTTGCCTTCCATCACCCGCGTCAGGGCCTCCTGAATCGACGCCTCGACCTCGCTGTCCAGCGCGGATGTCGCCTCGTCCAGCACCAGAATCGGGGCATCTTTCAGGATCGCGCGCGCCAGGGCGATCCGCTGGCGCTGACCGCCGGACAATTTCACACCACGCTCACCCAGATGGGCGTCATAACCACGCCTTCCCTTGTGATCCTCCAGTGCCATGATGAAGTCATGCGCCTCGGCCCGTTTCGCCGCGGCGATGACGTCTTCGTCGGTCGCGCCGGGACGACCGTAGAGGATGTTATCCCGCGCCGAGCGATTGAACATCGCGGTTTCCTGCGTGACCATGCCGATGCTGCGCCGCAGGCTTTCCTGCGTCACGGTACGGATGTCGGTTCCGTCGATGCTGACACTCCCTTCTTCGGCCTCGTAGAGCCTGAGCAGCAGAGCAACCAGGGTCGATTTACCGGCACCCGAGGCACCTACGATTCCCAGCTTTTCACCCGGTTTCACGGTGATCGAAATATGCTCGATCCCCCCGGTCTCGCGCCCATAGGCAAAACCAAGATCGTCAAAGGCAATCTCGCCCCGCGCTACCTCAAGCTCGGTCGCATCCGGTGCATCCTCGACCCGCACACGGGGCGTCAATGTGCGCATCCCGTCCTCGACCTCGCCGACGTTCGCATAGATGGCCATCAGCGTGAAACTGACCCAGCCGGTCATCTGCGCGATCCGAATCGCGATGGCACCCGAGGCGACGATGTCGCCCTCGGTGGCGATGCCCTGCTGCCACAAAAGGATCGTCCCGCCGATCAGCAGCACCGGAAGCAGGCCCGCGAGGCTCATCAAGGCAAGCCGAAATCCGGCCGCCAGATACCCGAATTCAAGCGCCCGCTGCCGGAAGGTCTGCATCGCGCCCAGCGCCGCGCGATCCTCGTGATCTGCATGTGCGAAAAGCTTGACGGTCTTGATATTGGTGATCGTGTCAACCACCTGCCCCGACACCATCGCGCGCGCCCCGGCCCGGCCCGCCGAACGTTTGCGTACGCGCGGCAGGAACCAGCGGATAAGCGCGAAATAGGCCACCAGCCAAACGGCGAAACCGATCGCGACCCGCCAGTCGATGGCCAGCAAAAGCGCGACCGAACCCGCAAGCGACGCCAGCGCAAAGGCCACCACGTTGATCATCTCGGAGGCGACTTCGGTCACCGCCCGTGCCGCCTGCATCTGTTTCTGGGCGATTCGCCCGGCAAAATCGTCGTCGAAGAACCCGACGTTCTGCCCCAGCGTCCAACGGTGCAGGCGCGACAGCACCAAGGGGTTTATGTTGGGCTGCACCATGATCGCGTTCGATGCCGATGACAGACCAAAAAGCACCGGCCTTGCGATCAGAAAGAACGCCAGCGCCCCGATGATCAGCCCGAGGTTCTGACCGCTGAAGAACGCCTCTGGCCCCGCGCTGATCGTGGCATCGATCACCTTGCCCAGGATCCACGCCGTTCCGGCCTCCATCGCGCCCGCCGCTGCCGACAGAAAGGCGGCCAGCCACAGCACCGGCCATGCCCCCGACAGACACCAGCGCATGAAAGCCCCCAGCGTCTGCGGCGGCGGACCGTCAGCCGTGGCAAAGGGATTGATCCAGTCAGCTACTTTCACGCGCTATTCCTCGGCAACCTGATCCAGCTTCAGAAAACCGCCTGACTGGCGGCTCCAGAAACTGGCATATAGGCCGCCCTTCGCCAAAAGCATGTCGTGACTTCCTTCTTCGACAATCCGCCCTTCATCCAGCACCACGATGCGGTCCATTTCGGCGATGGTGGACAGCCGATGGGCAATCGCGATCACCGTCTTTCCCGCCATCATGCCATAAAGCGTTTCCTGAATCGCCGCCTCGACCTCGCTGTCGAGCGCGCTCGTCGCCTCGTCCAGGACGAGGATCGGCGCATCCTTCAAGATCACCCGCGCAAGGGCGATACGCTGGCGCTGACCACCGGACAGCTTCACACCCCGCTCGCCTACGCGTGCGGCGTAACCACGGTGCCCATCGGCATCGCTGAGACCCTGAATGAACTCATGCGCGCGTGCCTGTTCGGCCGCCGCGATCATCTCGTCCTCATCTGCTTCGGGATTGCCGTAAAGGATGTTGGCACGCACCGACCGGTGCAAGAGCGAGCTGTCCTGCTGCACCATCCCGATCTGTCGCCGCAGGCTGTCCTGCGTCACTTCCGAGATGTCCTGCCCGTCGATCAGGATGCGACCCCCTTCGACGTCGTAGAATCGCAGCAAGAGCTTGACGAGGGTCGACTTTCCGGCACCGGAACGACCCACAAGGCCGATCCGTTCACCCGGTTCGATGTGCAGCGTCACGCCCTGCAGACCGCCTTGCGCCTGCCCGTAATGATGGGTCAGGTTCTCGATCTCGATCCGTCCCCGTTTCAGCTTCAACGGCTTTGCGTCCTTCTTGTCCACCAGCGCGATAGGCTGGGCGATGGTCTCCATCCCCTCGGCGACAACGCCAAGCTCGCGGAAGAACGTCGAAAGCGCCCACATGATCCAGCCGGTCATGGCATTCAACCGCAGTGTCAGCGCCGCTGCCGCCGCGACAACACCCACCGATGCCTGACCCCAGGTGCAGAGCGCCAGCGCCCAGCCCACGACGCCAAGGATCAGCAGACCGTTCAGAATGGTCAGGCCCACATCCATGATGGTGAAGATGCGCATTTCCTTCTGGAACGTGCGCCGCGCATGCTCGATCGCCTCACCCGCGTGGGCAACTTCCAGATCATGGTGCGCGAACATCTTGACCGAGTGGATGTTGGTATAGGCATCCACCACGCGCCCCGTCACCTGGCTGCGGGCGTCCGAAGCCGCCTGCGAGGCAGGCCCAACGCGCCGCACCGTCCATTGCACCAGAAAGGCGTAGAGTACGAACCAGATCAGCAGCGGCAGCATCAGCCGCCAGTCCGAGGTGCTGAGCAGGATCGCGGCACCGATCAGGTAGGCCAGCGAATAGGAAATCGCGTCGAAGGTCTGGAAGATCACTTCGCCAGCGGCCGGCGGCGTCTGCATGATCCGGTTGGCGATCCGGCCGGCAAAGTCGTTCTCGAACCAGCCCACCGACTGCCGCAGAACCTGCCGGTGCGCGCGCCAGCGGATCAGGGTCCCGAAATTAGGCAGGATCGCATTGTTCAACAGCGCGACATCAAGCCCCTGGATCAACGGGCGCAAAAGCAGGATGAAAAGCGCGACCAGCAAAAGCTCGGTACCATGGTCGGCCCAGAGTTGCGCGGGGTCCGAACCCAGCAGATCGACAAGGCGACCCATGTAATAGATCAGCCCGATCTCGATGGTCGCGACAACGACTGAGAAAAGCGCGGCGACGACAAAGACGCGTTTGAACGGCTGACAATAGTCCCAAAGGAACGGCCAGAGCCTCTGCGGCGGTGTGTCGGTTTGGGCGTAGTCGGTATAGGGATCAATCAGGTTTTCGAAAAAACGGAACATGGGCGAATGCCTTGAATCGGGATATACCAGATGCCCGGATGCGCCTGCTGCGCGCTCCGGCAAGAGACGTGGTTATGACGGCTTCAGCCGAACCAGATCCCGCGATACATCTTGTAACCCTCCATGTTCTGGAAACCTGCATAGACGAGCGCGGCCTTCGAGTCGACCCTCAGACACCCTTGAGCAGCGCAACCTTGCCGAGTGAAAAGCCGGAATCGATCCATCTCTGCTCAAGCTCTTTCAACTTCGCGCCCAGCGCGGGACCTTGATAATCCGGCTGCAGATCCGCTGCCTTCACGGGGAATATTGCGCGACTGGCCTCTGAAATCGTCTCTAAAAGAGACAATTCCGGCGTTTCCCGTGCCAGGGCGGCACGGAGCAACATGGCGCCCTGCGCAACATTGACCCCGTGTCGATACGCGATCTCGGCCAGAGGCGGTCCGTTGAAACCGATATCCTGCATCAGACCCAGACGTCTCGCATCGGCTTTGCTCAGCCGGAACCGTTCCGCCACGTTTTCACCACCAAGGAGGGCAAGGCGGTTAATCCAGCAAGGCTCGAACGACAACTCGCCTTCCAGATGGACGAGGATCGGCACAAAACAATCGTCAGCGCCGGGCAATACGGTGGGAAGGACACCGGTTTGCCGCATCGCCGCCAGCGCCGGGCCGGGATCGGGCGCCGACAAGAGCTTGGCCATCTCCTGACCCACACGCTCGGCCGAAAGTCTCTCTAACCCGTCGATATTCGCAGCGATTGCAGCCATCGCATCGGCGTCGAAACCTTCCATCGGATCAGCGTACCAGGCGAAGAAACGGAAGAAGCGCAGAATGCGCAGGTAGTCTTCCCTGATCCGTGCCGCCGGATCCTCGATGAACCGGATGCGTCGGGCCAGAAGGTCAGGAAGGCCATCCAGCGGATCGACGATCTGCCCCTGTGCCGTGGCATAAAGCGCGTTCATCGTGAAATCGCGCCGGCGGGCGTCATCACTGATATCCTCGGAAAACGCCACAACAGCGCGGCGACCGTCGGTATCCACGTCCCGGCGAAAAGTCGTGATCTCGAAAGGCGCGCCTTGCGCCACGACCGTCACGGTACCGTGGTCGATCCCCGTTGGAACGGCTTTGAGCCCCGCTGCCTCGGCGATCTCCATGACACATTCGGGAAGCGCGTTGGTGGACATGTCGACGTCGCTGTCGGCCTGACCGATGATCGCGTTGCGCACGCAGCCGCCGACAAAGAAAATCTCGTACCCCGCCGCTTCGATGACTCCACAGACCTCTGCCGCGGCAGGGTCGTTCAACCAGCGCGTCTCGGGCGGGATCACGATGTCATGCGGTCGGACCATGCGCGCAGCATACGCGCGGTTGCGCCCCAGATGTAATAGGGGCCGTAGGGCACCGTGAAATAATGCCGCCGTGTGCCACGCCAGCGACGGGACTCGATGAGGTAGTTCCGGGGATCGGCCACATGCGTAAGCGGGACCGAAAAGACTTCATCCACTTCGCCGGGCTCCGGGATAACCTCGAATGTGTCTCTGACAAAGGCAAAAACCGGTGTAACGGTGAACCCCGTCACCGTTTCATGCGCAGGCATCGTCCCCAGTACATCAACCAGGTCATAGGGCAGACCGATCTCTTCGTTGGCTTCACGCAAGGCCGCGGCGATCACATCCGCGTCGCCCTCATCCTGTTTGCCGCCGGGAAAGGCGATTTGACCCGGATGATGCTTGAGTGCCGAAGACCGTTTCGTCAGCAACAGGTGCAGCCCATCGCCGCGCGCGACGATGGGTGCCAGAACGCCTGCAGGGCGCAGCTTGCGCCCCTCGGGCAGCTTCACATCAGGGTTCAGGTCGAAATCGGAGGTCTCTGCACCTGCCCGGCCCAGCGCCTCGCGCACCTGCTCGATACTGTCAATCACCGGAGGCTGCTTCGGCTTCGAACCCCACGGTCGCGGGGTCGAGATCGTAATGCGCCCCGCAGAACTGACAGTCAGCGGTCACGCGGCCATCGTCCGTGGTCATCTTCTCGATGTCCTTTGCGGAGTAGATCGACAGGCTCTGGCGCACGCGGTCCTCGGAACAGGTGCAGCCAAAACGCACAGCCTGCGCGTCGAAAACGCGGGGCGCTTCCTCGTGGAAAAGGCGCAGCAGCAGGTCGGTCGGCGGAACGCTCGGGCCGATCAGTTCCAAGTCTTCGACGGTGTCGAGTAGAATGTTGACCCGGTTCCAATTCTCTTCCTCGTCGCCCTGGACCAGATCGCTTGCCGACAGCACGCCCCCGCTTCCCTCACCTCTGGCAGCGAAGGGCGACGCTTTCGGCATATGCTGCAGCATTACACCGCCTGCGCGCCAGTGTTCGGGCTCGGCTGGGCCAGAGGATCGGCCGAAACTCAGCGAGAAGCGTGTCGGTAGCTGCTCGGATTGGGCAAAGTATGCCTCTGCGCAAGCGGCGAGGGACTTGCCATCCAGCGGCGTGATGCCCTGATAAGGGGCCATGCCCTTGCCCTGGTCGATCATAATCGCGAAATATCCTTCGCCTACCTGGTCGAAGGGATCGCCGTCGGTCAGGCGGTCGGCATCGTAGCTTGCGTAGGCCCTGATCTGCGCAGAACGCCCGTCTTCCTGCGGCCCGTAGTAATCTGTCGCGATCATCCGCACAGCCCCCTTGGACTGAACCTGAAGCGACAGCTTCCACCGCAGCTTGATCGTCTGGCCAATCAGCGCCGTCAGCAACGCCATCTCGGCCACCAGCGCCTCGACCTGCGGGGGATAATCATGCTGGCTCAGGATACCTTCAAGCACACCGTCCAGACGGGCAACACGGCCACGCATGTCGCTTTTGTCCAGCTGGAAGGGCAGCACGCTGTCATCCCAGGCAATCTGGTTTCCGTTCGCGGTCGGGGCAGTCATCGGGGTTTCCTTATCTCGGGCCGGTTGGCATACCGCGTCTATATAGTCGGGGCAAGCAGTGGATAAAGGGGACCGGATATGATCAGGCGCGTCGGTGAAACGCCCCGCAAGGACATCTCCTATCGTCTCAGGCCCGGCGTTTACGCGATCCTGCCGCTTGGCGGGCGCTTCCTGCTGACGCTGCAAACCAGACCGCAACCCGATGTGCAATTGCCGGGTGGCGGCGTCGATCAGGGCGAATCGCCCTTGCAGGCCTTGCACCGCGAGGTGCTGGAAGAAACCGGATGGCGCATCGCGCGGCCACGCAGGCTGGGTGCGTTTCGCCGTTTCGTCTTCATGCCCGAATACGACCTTTGGGCGGAGAAGCTTTGCCATGTCTACTGTGCATTGCCGGTTTCCCGGATCACGGAACCGGTCGAGCCTGACCATCTGACGCTTCTATTGCCCCCGGACGACGCCATCGCATCGCTGGGCAACGATGGGGACCGGCTATTCCTCCGGCGTTTCGCGCGCTGACGCGGGACCGAGGTATTCAAAGAGGACGCCCGACACATCGTCCGAGAAATCTTCCGTCCCGGCAAAGCGTCCCAGTTCCCACACAAGGGCGTCGAAGAACTTCAGCCCACTGACTTGCTGCAGCCGTTCGGCTATGGCGCTCAACCCATCCTCACCCAGCATTCTTCCGTCCGGTGCAAGACACTCCGTCACCCCGTCCGAAAGCAGCATCAACCGGTCTCCGGATGCGAGCGTCAGCTCGAATTCGCGGAACTCGGCCCCGGCGATCAAGCCGATCGGAAACCCGCCGCTGCCGGTATGAATGACCGAACCGTCCTGCCTTTGCACGACGGGGTGGGGGTGGCCTGCCTGAGTCACGGTCACGCGACCCGTCGCAAGATCGACCAGCGCAAGGGCCATGGTCACATATTGCTCGGTCTCGATCTCTTTCAGGATGAGCCTGTTCAGGCATTCGGCCACCCTGGACGGCCCGATCGCGGCATAGCCTCCGCCTGCCCGCTTTGTCAGGGCAAAGTTCTGATCTGGCGATGTCTCAGACAGGATGCCGGCAAGCCGTGCTGTCATGAGTGCCGAACAGACACCATGACCCGAGACGTCCAGCGCATAGAGAAAAAGCTTGCCCGCATCGGCGGGAAAGAAGCCCACAAGATCGCCGCCGACCTGTCCGGCGGATCGCAGCAGCAAAGAAACCGCACCCTCGTCAAAATCACGATGACGCTCCCGGATCAGCGACTGCTGAAGCTTTTTCGCCTCCATCAGGTCCTTGTCGAGAAGGTCCTGAACGTATTTCAGCTCGTTCAGAGTGGCGCTGACGAGACGGTTGTTCTCCTGCAATTTGCGATGAACCCCGATGATCCTTTCACCGACGCTGATGCGTGCCCGCAACTCGTTCGAATCAACGGGCTTGGTCAGGAAATCGTCTGCGCCGGCGTCCAACCCATGGGCCACCTCCGAACGATCGCTCTTGGACGTCAGCAGGATGAAATAGCCGTATTCGGCCCCGGACATCTGCCGAAAACGGCGGCAGAATTCGATCCCCGACATGCCGGGCATGACCCAGTCGCTCAGCACGATATCAGGCAGCTCCTCTTCGCAGCGCTCCAGCGCTTCCTCGGCCGATCCTGCCTCCGTCACGTCAAAGCCCCAACCGGCAAGGGTGGCGCACAGGATGCGTCGCTGCAAGCGGCTGTCATCCACGATCAGAAGGCGATACGGAACCGCCGGTTTCGACGCCACCTCGACGTTGGCGGAGATCGCTTCGGATTGAGACATCTTGTTTCGTTCTTCTGCTGCCCAACCGGGTCAGTAGCGTGACGGTGCTTAAGGGAGGTTTAATGCTTGAAATCAAGGTGTTTTTGGGCGGGCAGCGTTGCGGTTTCTTAAGCACCTTCCGCGCAGAAAGGCACAAAGGGCAAACGAGGTATCCCATGATTGACTGGAACCGGGTCAGCCAGCTCCGAGACGAGGTCGGCAGCGAGGACTTCGAAGAAGTGGTCGCGTTGTTTTTCTCCGAGGTTGAAAGCGTGGTGACCCAACTGCAGGACGCTCCGGATCAGCAGACACTCGCGCTCAAGCTCCATTTCCTGCGCAGCGGCGCGCTGAATCTCGGGTTTGAGGATCTCGCCGCACTCTGTGAAGAAGAAGAGCGCAGGGCAGGTGACGGACTTTGCGATGATGCTGGCATTGAGCGTGTTCAGACTAACTATGCAGTGTCTAAACAGGGATTTTTGTCGGGTTTGGGGGATCTGTTGAGGGACTGAAGCTCCGGCGTCAGATCACGAATTGCGCGAGGGTTTCGTCGTTGGTGATGTCGGTATAGGTAAAGCCGGTCTCTTCGATACGCTTGAAAAGATTGTCGAAATTTTCCGGTTTGTCGGTCTCGATCCCGATCAGGACAGAGCCGAAATTGCGCGCCGACTTCTTCATGTATTCGAATCGCGTGATGTTATCGTGCGGACCCAGACGGTCGAGGAAATCGCGAAGCGATCCGGGACGCTGGGGCAGCCGGAGGATGAAATATTTCTTTAGCCCTGCGAACCGCTGAGCGCGTTCCTTCACCTCGGGCAGGCGTTCGAAATCGAAATTGCCACCCGTGACAACGCAGACAACCGTCTTGCCCTTGATCTGCTCCACGATGTCGCTCAGCGCCTCGATCGACATGGCCCCGGCAGGCTCAAGCACGATCCCCTCCACATTCAGCATCTCGACGATGGTGCAACAGATACGATCCTCGGGCAGGTCGATGATGTCTTCCCGTGCTACGCCCTTCAGCTTTTCAAACGGCCGCGCCCCGATCTTCGCCACGGCAGCACCGTCGACGAAGGAATCGATGGGCGAGACATCCACTGGCGCACCTTCTTCAATGGCGGCAGCAAGGCTCTTCGCGCCTGAGGGCTCGACAAAGGTATAGCGGCACTCGCTTCCGAAATAGCCGACGACGCCGGCCGACAGACCGCCACCGCCCACGGGCATTACGATGTGATCGGGCACACGGCCCAACTCCTGCTCGATCTCGACGGCGACCGAGGCCTGGCCCTCGATCACGTCGTCGTCGTCGAAGGGCGACAGGAAATGCGCACCCTTCTCGGCACAGAACTTCTGCGCGGCCACCAGCGTTTCGTCGAAATAGTCACCGACCAGTCTGACATCCGCGAAGTCGCCACCGAACATCTTGGTCTTGAAGATCTTCTGCTCGGGTGTCGTCACCGGCATGAATATCACACCCTGCACCCCGAAATACTTGCACATGAAGGCCAAGCCCTGCGCATGATTGCCCGCGGAGGCGCAGACGAAAAGCTGTTGATCGGGGATGACCTTGCGCATCGCGTTGAAAGCGCCCCGCAGCTTGTAGGAACGGACCGGTGTCAGGTCCTCGCGTTTGAGCCAGATCTCGGCCCCGAAACGGTCGGACAGCAATTCGTTCTTCAGCAGCGGCGTCGCTGGAAACACCTGCCGCATCTTCGCGGCGGCGAGCGTCGCCATTGCCTGGAAATTCTCTGTCATAGCCGTGCCTCCGGATGCCCGCCCCCTCGATAGGGATGCGAAACACATAGGTCAACGCGGCGCGTCGTCTTGCCCAAGCGCGGAAAACCGGATACCTCGCGAGCCAAGTGAGAAAGGAAATCCCATGTCCGCGCCCAAGAAAGTTGTGCTCGCCTATTCCGGCGGTCTCGATACCTCGATCATCCTGAAATGGCTTCAGACCGAATACGGCTGCGAAGTGGTGACCTTCACCGCCGATCTGGGTCAGGGGGAAGAGCTGGAACCGGCCCGTAAGAAAGCCGAAATGATGGGTGCCTCGGAGATTTACATCGAGGACATCCGCGAGGAATTCGTGCGCGACTTCGTCTTCCCGATGTTTCGCGCCAATGCGGTTTACGAAGGGCTCTACCTGCTGGGGACTTCCATTGCCCGCCCGCTGATTTCGAAGCGGCTGGTTGAGATTGCCGAGGAAGTAGGGGCCGATGCCGTGGCCCATGGGGCCACCGGCAAGGGTAACGACCAGGTGAGGTTCGAACTTTCCGCCTATGCTCTGAACCCGTCGATCAAGGTCATCGCGCCGTGGCGGGAATGGGACCTGACCAGCCGGACCAAGCTGATCGACTTTGCCGAAAAGAACCAGATTCCCATCGCCAAGGACAAGCGTGGCGAGGCGCCGTTCAGCGTGGATGCGAACCTGTTGCACACTTCGTCGGAGGGCAAAGTGCTCGAAGACCCCGCCATCGACGCGCCTGATTACGTCTACCAGCGCACCGTCGATCCGGAGAAGGCGCCGGACGAACCGGAATATGTCGAGATCGGCTTCGAGCGGGGCGATGCAGTCTCTATCAACGGCGAAAAGATGTCTCCGGCCACCCTGCTCACCAAGCTGAACGAGCTGGGCGGCAAGCACGGCTGCGGGCGGCTGGACCTGGTCGAGGGACGTTTTGTCGGCATGAAGTCGCGGGGCATCTACGAGACACCGGGTGGCACGCTTCTGCTGGAAGCACATCGCGGGATCGAGTCCATCACGCTCGACCGTGGCGCGATGCACCTCAAGGATGAGCTGATGCCGCGCTACGCCGAGCTGATCTACAACGGCTTCTGGTTCTCGCCCGAACGCAGCATGCTGCAGGCGGCCATCGACGCCAGCCAGACCCATGTGACGGGCACCGTGCGCCTCAAACTCTACAAGGGCCATGCCCGGTGCGTCGGCCGTTGGTCTGATCATTCGCTCTATTCCGAGGCGCATGTGACCTTCGAGGATGATGCCGGTGCCTACGACCAGAAGGATGCGGCAGGTTTCATCCAGCTGAACGCACTGCGGCTCAAGCTTCTGGCGGCACGGGACAGGCGGCTGAAGGGCTAAATCTTCCGCGCCGCCATCCGCTCGTAGTAGGGCAGCGCGCGCTCCATCAGCTTCTGCATATCAGGCTCTAACAGGGGCAATTCCCCCTCCGCTCCCGCAAATCCGGTGCTCTGATGGACCGCACCATACCAGTGTTTCGCCCAGATACCGTCCTCGGCCCTCGGCCCCGCAGGCCAATTCAGCATGGCAGGGTCAAAGGGTAGACCAATCGCGTCGCAAATCCTGCGGAGCATTTCCTCCGGATCGGCGCGAATATCTGTGCTGTCGACCACGACCCCGCCCAGCTCTTCGTAAACCGCGACCTGCTGCGCAAACCCGATGTCTTCCAACGTCGGGCTTTCGCGCTTGGCGGTGTAGCTGGCGATCACGCGCGCGGGGTGGCGGATCAGGTGGAGGTGCACACAGCCTTCTGCCCATCCCATCGGAAACCCGTCCAGCATGTGATGCGGCATGTGCTTCATGTAGAGATGCGGCGTGCCCTCTGACCGGCAGGCCAGATCGACCTTGTTAGGGTCTGTTTCATGGGCGTCGAGGATCTCTTCCCGCATCGGGTGATCTGCACCGCCTGCAGCGAGAAAGGCCGCGTAGAACGGCTCATCCATCACCGCAAAATCTTGGCGGGCCCCAAAGCTGTACATCATCGCCGTGCTCAGATTACGCGGCCCGGACCACATTGCGATACGCATGGCCTTCTCCTCAAATTCACCGCGACGCTAGGAATGTTACAGCGGGGTGCCAAGCGGTAAATTGCCTTCACCTGCCCGTGACATGGCGTGCCCACGCATTGCGCTATCTCCCCTGCATCGACAAGCTGATCCTGAAAGTACACTGCCATGTCCCATCTCTCCACGTTCAAGACCTTCGCGCTGGCCGCGCTGATCGTCATCGGCTTTTGCGCACAATCCAAACCGGTCCGGGCGGCAGAGCTTGAAACACTGACCGTTGCAGGCGGCTGTTTCTGGTGCGTCGAAGCAGACTTCGAATCGGTGCGCGGCGTGAAGGAGGCGGTTTCCGGATTTGCCGGCGGAAAGACGGCCAATCCAACCTACAAGCAGGTCACCGCAGGCGGCACGGGACACTACGAGGCTGTCCAGATTACCTTCGATCCCGATGTCACAAGCCGCGACACTCTTCTGAACCTGTTCTTCCGGTCCATCGATCCCACGGATGCGGGCGGCCAGTTCTGTGACCGGGGCGAAAGCTATCGAACTGCGGTCTTCCCGGCGAACGAAGCGCAGCGCGCCGCAGCTGAGCAAGCGAAAGCCGATGCACAGGCAGCACTTGGTCAGACCATTGTCACGCCCATCCTCGATACTTCACCCTTCTACCCGGCGGACGACTACCACCAGGATTATTATAAGAGCGACGACCGGCTGGCGGTCACATCGGTCGGGATCGGGGTCAAGAAATCCACGGCCTACAAGCGGTATCGCAAGGGCTGCGGCCGCGACGCGCGTGTGAAACAGCTCTGGGGTTCGGACGCACCCTTCGTGAGCTAAAGCACGGCTTGCCTCAACCGAAGTCGTGATCCTGTATTTCCTTGAGGTCGGGGATCACATCCGCTGTTCCCTCCCTTGCGACCATCAGCGCCGCTGCTCGCATGCCGAGGTCGATCGCCTGATCCATCGGCAAACCCCGGTCAATTGCCGCAACTAGGTAACCGGTAAAAGTATCGCCCGCGCCCGTGGTATCGACCACATCAACCGGGTGAGCCGGGTATCTCTCCACTGTTCCCTGCTTGTTAGAGACCCATTTGCAGCCGTCCGCCCCAAGTGTGATGACAACGTCGTCGATGGGCAGTTCCGTGATGTCCCGCCCGGTCGCCTCGACCAACTGCGCGGCCTCGACCGCGTTCAGGACAAGCAGGTCGATATAGTGCAGAACCTCCTGCACTGCCGCCGCCGAAAAGGGAGCCGCCGCATAGGCAAACCGCAGACCAAGGGTCTTGGCTGTCGCAGCCGCATAGGCCTGTCCGCAGGTCTCGTTCTGCATCAGAAGGAAATCGCCCGGACTGGCCTCGGCCAGCGCCGCGCCGATCATCGCCTCGCTAATCGCATGGTTCGCACCCGGAAAGATGACGATGTTGTTCTCACCGCCCGCATCGACGTTGATATTGGCATGGCCTGTAGCAGTTCCGACGGTGGCGATGTGCCGGGTATCGACGCCATACTCCAGGAGGCGCTCGACCGCCCATTTTCCATCCGGCCCCACGGCCCCGAGATGCGCCACCCGCGCTGCCGCCCGGGCGGCGGCGACAGACATGTTTGCCCCCTTGCCCCCCAGACCCTGGTGAAAGCGCGTCGCCGCAATCGTCTCGCCCGGCGCGGGCAGATGGGTCAGGTGATAGAAATTATCGACATTGATCGAGCCGAGGTTCCAGATCATTCGCCTACCTTGCAGGCCGCGAGGATAGCCATGTTGAGGATATCATTCGCCGTCGCCGTCGTGGAGCAAATCTGGATCGACTTGTCGAGACCCGTCAGAATCGGACCGATAACCGTAGCTCCGGCCATCTCCTGCATCAGTTTCACAGAAATGCTTGCCGAATGGCGTGCGGGCACGATCAGGATATTCGCAGGTCCCGTCAGGCGCGAGAATGGATAGTGCGCCTGCGCCGCCGCGTTCAGCGCAACGTCGACGGTCATTTCGCCCTCGTATTCGAAATCCACGCCGCGTGCGTCCAGCACCTTGGGGGCCGAGTGCATTTTGACCGCGCGCTCGGACAACGGATAGCCGAAGGTCGAAAAGCTGACGAAGGCGACACGCGGCTCGAGCCCAAGGTGGCGCACGACACGCGCGCCGCGTTCCGCGATGTTGGCAAGGTCGTTTTCGTCCGGCCATTCGTGCACCAGCGTATCGGCGATAAAGACGATTCGTCCCTTGTGCAGCAACGCAGTAAAGCCCGCCGCCCCGTGCTCGGCATTCGCCTCGAAGACATGGTTCAGCCGGTCGAGAACATGCGCCGACTTGCGCGTGGCGCCGGTAACGAGACCATCGCCATGTCCATGGGCCAGCATCAGCGCGGCAAAGACGTGCCTGTCGCGGGCCGCCAGTCGGTGAATGTCCTTGGCGTCAAAGCCGCGCCGCTGCAGCCGGTTGTAGAGGTATGTCTTGTAAGTATCGAGATGATCGGTCTTGGCCGCATTCACGACCTCAAGCTCGCGTACGGCATCCGACATCCCCGCATCTTCCAGCTTTTTCTTCACGTCATCCGGCCGGCCCACGACCAGCGCCTTTCCAAGACCCGAGCGCTGGTAGGTCACCGCCGCCCGCAGCACGCGTGGATCGTCGCCTTCCGCAAAGATCATGCGCGCCTGGTTCGCCCGCGCCCGCGCGTTGATCCCGCGCAGGATATTGGCCGTCGGATCCATACGCGACTTGAGGTTGACCTCGTAGGCTTCCATGTCGATGATCGGCCGCCGCGCGGCACCGGTATTCATTCCGGCCTTGGCCACTGCTGGCGGGATCCGGTGGATAAGGCGCGGATCGAAGGGGGTCGGGATGATGTAATCGCGGCCAAAGCTGAGCGTCTTGCCATAGGCCAGCGCGACCTCATCCGGTACATCCTCTCGTGCGAGATGCGCCAGCGCATGGGCACAGGCGATCTTCATCTCGTCGTTGATCGCACGCGCATTGATGTCGAGCGCCCCGCGAAATAGGTATGGAAAACCCAGCACGTTGTTGACCTGGTTCGGGTAGTCCGACCGTCCCGTCGCCACGATGGCATCCGGCCGCACCTCATGCGCCATTTCCGGCGTGATCTCGGGGTCCGGGTTCGCCATGGCAAAGATGACCGGATTGTCCGCCATGCTCTCGACCATCGCCTGTGTCACCGCACCCTTGACCGAGACGCCAAGGAACACATCCGCCCCTTTCATGGCCTCTTCAAGCGTGCGCATTTCGGTCTTGACCGCATGGGCCGATTTCCACTGGTTCATGCCCTCGGTACGGCCCTGATAGATCACGCCCTTCGTGTCGCACATGATGCAATTATCGTGCCGGGCTCCCATCGCCTTGAGTAGCTCGAGGCAGGCGATCCCGGCAGCCCCCGCGCCGTTCAGCACGATGCGCACGTCCTCGATCTTCTTTTCGGAGATATGCAGCGCGTTGATCAGCCCTGCCGCACAGATGACCGCCGTGCCGTGCTGGTCATCGTGGAAGACGGGGATGTCCATCTCTTCCTTGAGGCGCTGTTCGATGATGAAGCACTCGGGCGCCTTTATGTCTTCAAGGTTGATACCGCCAAAGGTCGGCCCCATCAGTTTGACCGCGTTGATGAAGGCGTCCGTGTCCTCGGTATCCAGCTCGATGTCGATGGAGTTCACATCGGCAAACCGCTTGAAGAGAACCGCCTTCCCTTCCATCACCGGCTTGGACGCGAGCGCGCCGAGGTTGCCCAACCCCAGAACCGCCGTCCCGTTCGAGATCACGGCGACGAGGTTGCCTTTGTTGGTATAATCGTAGGCCGTTTCCGGCTGCTCCGCGATGGCTTCGCAGGGCACGGCAACGCCGGGCGAATAGGCCAGCGACAGGTCGCGCTGGGTGGTCATCGGCACGGTGGCGGTGATCTCGAACTTGCCGGGTGTCGGCTCAAGATGAAAGGCAAGCGCCTCTTCCGAGGTGATACGGTTCTTGGTCACGGTCGGTGAATTCCCTATTTTTCGCGCACCGTAGCTTTGATCTTGGCGGTGCACAATCTCGCCATGGCTCAGGCGACGTAGCGAATCCAGTCATGATTGCTGATGAATGCCGCGTGTCTTTCGGGAAAGTCGGCCTTGAGCCGTGACAGCGCCCAGCGGATCACCTGTGGCCTTTCGCAACTGTTCGCGCACCAGATGATGCGGATCAGCATCTGCCATCGCGACGGATCGGCCTTGAATGCGGAATCGAGAGCGACAAGCTCGGATTTCGTCTCATGCATCGCCTTGTGACAGTCTGCCTTGAGCAGGCAAAGTTCGGCGTGCCCTGCCAGCAGTTCCGCGTGGTTCTCAAGAACGGCCATTGCATGTTCCTTGGCCCCCACCCGTAGCAGGGTGCGGGCCAGTTTTTCAACCGTCCCGGCGGACTTGAGCGTCGGGTACTGGCCGAGAAAAGAGACGATAAAGGCCATGATCTGCCCCGTCGCCTCGCGCGAGATCGAAACGGAGGCAAGCCCGCCGGTGTCACGTTGCGCAAGTTCTTCGGGGTCTTCCTCCTTGGTATCTCCGAAAAAGGTGACGTAGGTACAACCCGCCGCATGGGCCAACGGCCAGAAGTCCCCCCAGCGTTGCTGTGCTGTCTGCAAGTTGCCCAACTCGATCACGCAGGCGTCAGGATTGGCGAAAAGCATGTTGGTGAAACCGGCACCGTGATAGGACACCATGATCTCGGCCCCCGCCATCAGGGCGATCTGTTCCAGCGGATCAAGGCTTTCAAAGACAACGTAGTCGAAGCCGAAGAGATCGAGATGCTCAAAAAGCATGTCCTCCCCCTCCATCCGCCGCATCCGACTGCGCCGATCGTCGCGGCCGACAAAGAACCGCTTGGGCAGGTGGCTGAAATCCTGGCCTTCAATCGCCTTCAGGGCCCGTTCACGGAGCGCCAGAAGCGATGCGTTCACGATGTTTGCCGAAAGAGGCCGCCGCGCGGCGACGGATGTCACGCCCCCCTTCTTCTTCAGGCTATCGGGCAAGAGATCCGCAATCCCGGCGATGTCGGCTTCGGGCGCCTGGAACAGGCCGCCTGCCATGTCGTAACCCGTCATAACCTTGTCGTAGTGCCGTGGTGCCCGCTGAAAGTGCACGCGCCCGACGTACTCGGGAAAGAGCGCCTCGACAAAGGCCTTGGCGAAGGGGCGCTGCCGGTCTTCGGGATTTGGGAAATGAAAGATGATATCACCCTCAAAGTTGATCTCGTCCAGCAGGGTCAACTGGCAGAGCGACTCGGTGAGGAAATGGAAATAGTTGAACGTGTTCCTGCAGGGGACAGCAAACGCGATATCAGTCTCTAACAAGTCGGAAATCGCCGGTATTTCAGCCGCTGCATTCTTTTCTCGGCAGGTTGCGAAATATGCGTCAAGCCGGTCATTCCCGTCGAGACCCGCCTCCTCGTGAACCCACCTGTAGCGGTTCAGCAAACGCGTGCCGACTGCCCCACTGAGCAGCAGTTGATCCCGCACCGCCACGTAAGACTTCACAAAACTCGCATTGTCGATCAGGACCGGTACACTTGCGAAACAAATCGCCTCGGCAAAGTTTCGATCGCGTTCTGCCGTTCGAATGAGCTTTTCCAGCTGCGCAGTGGTTTCCTTCTCGGCGCTCGCGGCGACACCGGCGATCCGCGTCTTTGGCATCGATTGCCAAGTTTTTTCGGGCCGCCGCAAAAGCTGCAGCCCCCCATCCCGCCAGGGATTGAGAAACACCGCATCGGGCTGCGACAGGAAGTCGGTCATGCTGCTCACCCGGCCCAAGCCAGCTTTTGTTTTGACTGACCCGTTGTACCATGGGCACCCTACCCGTCTAGCGCGAAGGGGTTTGTGCCGCCCCTTTCCCCCGACACCGTGGTTTTGTACAGACAGGGGACGGCCGGGGGGACAATGTTGAGCGACGCAAAGACAACGCCGATGATGGCGCAATATCTGGAGATCAAGGCGGCGCACGAGGGGGCACTGCTGTTCTACCGGATGGGCGATTTCTACGAGATGTTCTTCGATGATGCGGTCGCTGCGGCAGAAGCGCTCGACATCGCACTGACCAAGCGCGGCAAGCACGATGGAAAAGACATCCCGATGTGCGGCGTACCCGTCCATGCCGCCGAAGGCTATCTGTTGACGCTGATCCGAAAGGGATTTCGTGTTGCCGTCTGCGAACAGATGGAAAGCCCAGCAGAGGCAAAAAAGCGAGGCTACAAGGCGGTCGTCAAACGGGACGTGGTGCGGCTGGTTACACCGGGCACCCTGACCGAGGATTCCCTGCTCGAGGCGCGGCGGCACAACTACCTCGCCGCCTTTGCAGAGGTACGGGACAATAGCGCGTTTGCGTGGGTCGATATTTCGACGGGCGCGTTTCACGTCATGGAAATCGCGCAAGTGCGGCTGGGGCCGGAACTGGCCCGGCTGGCCCCCTCGGAACTGATTGTGTCAGAGGCGAAAGAGCGTGAATTGGCTCAGTTAGTCTCTGATTTCGGCATCGCGCTGACCGGGCTTTCACGATCCGCTTTCGACAGCACCGGGACCGAGAAACGGATTTGCGATCTCTTCGCCATCGCGACACTCGACGCCTTCGGCACCTTCAATCGCGCCGAGGTGGCGGCAATGGGCGCTCTGATCGCCTATCTCGAGATTACGCAAAAGGGCAAGCTGCCCCTGCTGCGCCCGCCGCAAAAGGAGAGCGCGGCACGCACGGTTCAGATTGACACCGCGACCCGGCGCAACCTTGAACTGACACACGGTGTTGGGGGCGGGCGTGCTGGATCGCTCCTCGCGCTGATGGACAGGACCTGCACAGCGGGGGGCGCACGACTGCTCGAGCGGCGAATCTCGAGCCCTTCGCGCGTGCGTGACGTCATCACCGCTCGCCTCGACGCAGTCAGCTTTGGCTTTGACAACATGAGACTGGCCCGCGATATGCGTGAAACGCTACGCAAGGTGCCCGATCTCGACCGCGCCCTGTCGCGTCTGTCGCTCGACCGTGGCGGCCCCCGTGACCTTGCCGCCATACGCAATGGGCTGGCCGAAGCCGAACGGCTGGCCGGGCGCTTGCAATCTGAAGACCTGCCGGATCTCCTCGCCAACGCTACTGGAGGCCTTGGGAGGCACGGGCAACTGATTTCGCTTCTTGACGAAGCGCTTGTTGCAGAGCCGCCCTTGCTCGCCCGCGACGGCGGTTTCATCGCACCGGGCTACAACACGGAACTCGACGAGGCACGCAAGCTACGGGATGAGGGACGCGGTGTGATTGCTGGAATGCAGCAGAAATTCGTCTCTGACACAGGGATTTCGTCACTCAAGATCAAGCACAACAATGTCCTTGGCTACTTCGTAGAAACGACGGCGACCCACGCGGAAAAGATGATGTCGCCTCCGCTCAGCGAAACCTTCATCCATCGTCAAACGACTGCGAACCAGGTCCGGTTCACCACGGTCGAACTCTCGGACCTCGAAACCCGGATTCTGAACGCGGGGAACCATGCGCTGGAAATCGAGAAACGGCTCTATGAAAGGCTCAAGGAAGCAATTCTCGATGTGGCGGCGGAAATCGGTCAGACGTCATCGGCCCTTGCCGAGATTGACCTTGCCCTCTCTCTCTCCGAACTGGCCAGTACCGAGAACTGGGTGCGGCCCCGGGTCGACGACACCCGCGCCTTCGAGATCACGGGCGGCCGTCATCCGGTCGTAGAACGTGCCCTCTCTCAGCAATCGGGCGAGCCATTTATTGCCAACGACTGCGATCTGAGCGCAGAGGACGATGCCGGGAATATCTGGCTTCTGACCGGACCGAACATGGCAGGCAAATCCACCTTTTTGCGACAGAATGCATTGATCGCACTGATGGCCCAGATGGGCAGCTTCGTGCCTGCAAGCTCCGCACATATCGGTATCGTCAGCCAGCTTTTCAGCCGTGTCGGTGCCTCGGACGATCTCGCGCGCGGGCGGTCGACGTTCATGGTCGAAATGGTGGAAACCGCGGCGATTCTCAATCAGGCGGATGACCGCGCGCTTGTAATTCTCGACGAGATCGGCCGCGGTACGGCGACCTACGATGGTCTCTCAATTGCCTGGGCGACGCTGGAGCATCTGCACGACGTCAACAAATGCCGCGCGCTCTTTGCGACACATTACCACGAGATGACCGCCCTGGCCGGCAAGCTTGACGGCGTCGACAATGCAACGGTCGCCGTCAAGGAATGGGAAGGTGAAGTGATCTTTCTGCACGAGGTTCGGAAGGGTGCCGCGGACCGATCCTACGGCGTGCAGGTTGCCCAATTGGCCGGACTGCCTGACAGCGTGATCGCCCGTGCGCGCGTTGTGCTGGATGCGTTGGAGAAAGGCGAGCGCGAAGGCGGGGCCACGCAGAAGACCCTCATCGACGATCTGCCGCTTTTCTCGGCCACACCGGTACCTCGGCCCCCGGTTCAGAAATCATCGAAGGTCGAAGAGCAGCTAGCAGAGATCATCCCGGATGAATTGACCCCGCGCGAGGCGCTTGATCTGATCTACAAATTGAAAGAGGCGGCCAAGGGCTGACCGCCTCTGTTGACTTGAAAGGATCCGGGTCTCAGGACGCAGGCTGCGACGACACGCCAACCTGTGCGGGGCGCAGCAGGCGGTCATACAGCATGAACCCTTCGGCAGCCACCTGGATGATATCGCCGGATTTGGTACCCGGCACCGGTGCCTCGAACATCGCCTGATGGAGTTGCGGATCGAAGCGGTCGCCGACTTCCGGTGATATGACCTCGATTCCGTGTTTCTTGAAGACGTTGAGCAGCTCACGCATCGTCAGTTCGACCCCTTCAAGCAAAGCGGCGGAAATCGCCTTCTGCTCTTCCGTCGCCGCCTCCAGTGCGCGTTTCAGATTGTCGTAGACGGGCAGCATATCGCGGGCCAGTTTCGATCCGCCATATTGCTCCGCCTCGCGACGGTCTTTCTCGGACCGCTTGCGCGCGTTCTCGGCATCTGCCAGCGCACGCATGAATTTGTTCTTCAGCTCGTCCCGCTCTGCGCGCAACTGATCCAGCTCAATCGCATCATCGTCGATCTCAGCATCCTGGTTGGCGAATTCTTCCGCCATCGCCTCTTCCAGGTCATCCAGAAAATCGTTCTCTTTTGCCTCGGCCATCTTTCACCTCTAGCTTCGGTCGGACACCAGTTTGCCCACCAGCTGTGCTGTGTAGTTCACGATTGGCACGATGCGTCCGTAGTTCAGACGCGTGGGCCCAATGACCCCGACCGCACCGATCACTTTTCGATCAGCGTTCATATAAGGAGAAACCACCAGAGAGGAACCCGAAAGTGAGAAAAGTTTGTTTTCCGAGCCGATAAAAATGCGAACGCCTTCGGCATCATCGGCCAGTTCGAGGAATTCAGCGATATCACGCTTGCGCTCAAGGTCATCGAACAGCGTCTTGATGCGTGCCAGATCTTCTTCCTCGGCCTCACCCGCCAGCAGATTCGACCTCCCGCGCACGATCAATCTCTCGGAGTTCTCGTCCCCCCCTTCCCAAAGGGCCAAACCGCTTTCGACCAGTTGCTGGGCAAGAATGTCGATCTCCTGCCGCCGCAGCATAATCTCTCTTTCAATTGTGCGCTGCAGTTCGCTGATTGTCTTGCCTTCGACAATGGCGTTGAGGAAATTCGCCGCCTCGCGCATGGAACTTGGGGTCTGCCCAAGCGGCGGGGTAAAAAGCCGATTTTCCACATGTCCGTCCGAAAACACCAGTACCACCAGCGCGCGATCCTGCGACAGAGACACGAATTCGATGTGTTTGATCGGCGCCTCGTGCTTGGGTGTCAGTACCAGCGACGCGCCTTGCGTCACCCCGGAAAGTGCCGAACCGACCCTGTCGAGGATGCCCGTCACATCAGAAGCATTGTCGCCGAGTGTCGCATCGATCATCTCGCGATCCGTTTCCGTCGGGTCGCCAAGTTCGATCATGCTGTCCACGAACATCCGCAAGCCCATCTGCGTCGGGATACGACCCGCGCTGATATGGGGGGAGCCGAGAAGACCCATGTATTCCAGGTCCTGCATGACGTTCCGGATGGTGGCCGCGCTGACCTTTTCGCTGAAGTCCCGGGTCAGCGTGCGCGATCCTACCGGATCGCCGCTTGCAAGGTAGCCTTCGACCACTCGGCGAAAGACCTCGCGGGAGCGGTCGTTCATCTCTTGCAGCAGCTTGGAAGTGTCTGACTGGGGTTGACTCATGATACTGTAATAAAGGTGCCCCGGTTCCAAACGTCAATCGGGGTTGCATCACGCATCGTGGGAGGAGTATGCCCGGCCCGTACCATAAAAGGAAATGCCATGCGCCCCTCTGGCCGGAACTTAGATGAAATGCGTGCCGTCTCTGTCGAGACGGGGTTCACAAAGCATGCCGAGGGTTCTGCCCTGATCAAGATGGGGGATACCCATGTTCTCTGCACCGCGACAATCGAGGATCGCGTGCCGCCGTTTATCAAGGGGTCCGGGCTGGGCTGGGTCACTGCAGAATACGGGATGTTGCCACGTGCAACAAATACCCGGATGCGGCGGGAAGCGTCGGCGGGCAAACAAGGTGGGCGAACTGTTGAAATTCAGCGCCTGATCGGCCGGTCGCTGCGCGCAGGTGTGGATCGCGTGGCGCTGGGCGAGCGGCAGATCACGGTCGACTGCGACGTTCTGCAGGCCGACGGCGGCACGCGCTGCGCCTCGATCACCGGTGGCTGGATTGCGCTGCGACTCGCGGTAAACAAGTTGATGAAGGCGGGCGACGTGATCAGCGATCCGCTGACCGATCCGGTTGCCGCCGTCAGCTGCGGCATCTACGCGGGCCAGCCGGTTATCGATCTTGACTACCCCGAGGATTCCGAGGCTGGCGTCGATGGGAACTTCATCATGACCGGGTCGAGGCGCCTCATTGAAGTGCAGATGAGCGCCGAAGGGTCGACCTATTCCCGTGACCAGATGAACGCCCTGATGGATCTGGCCGAGAAAGGTGTCACTGAGCTGGTCGCAATCCAGAAGGGCGCGACCGCGTGACACGCAAATTCACCTCGGACCGACTGCTGATCGCCACGCATAACGCGGGCAAGCTGGAAGAGATGCAGCAGCTTTTCGCACCGCGCGGCATTACCGTCGTGGGCGCTGCCGAGATGAACCTGCCCGAACCCGAAGAAACCGAAAGCACCTTTGTCGGCAATGCCCGGATCAAGGCACACGCCGCCGCCAAGGCGACCGGTCTGCCCGCGCTTTCCGATGATTCAGGGATCGAGGTCGAGGCACTTGACGGCGCACCCGGTGTCTATACCGCCGATTGGGCCGAAACGCCGAATGGCCGCGATTTCATGATGGCAATGACCAAGACACATAATCTCCTCGAAGAGCGCGGCGCGGCGCATCCCCGCAAGGCGCGCTTCTGCGCCACGCTGGTCCTCGCCTGGCCCGACGGACATGACGAGGTTTTCGCCGGAACAGTCTCTGGTACGCTGGTCTGGCCGGTGCGCGGAAAGCTTGGTCATGGGTACGATCCGATGTTCCAGCCGGACGGATACGATGCGACCTTCGCCGAAATGGAGGCGGATCAGAAGAACGCCATCAGCCACCGTGCGGATGCGGTTGCAAAGCTGCTGAAGGGTTGCTTTGACTGAGGATTGGCGCCAGGGCGGCTTTGGCCTCTACATTCATTGGCCGTTCTGTGAGGCAAAGTGCCCCTACTGCGATTTCAACAGCCATGTAAGCCGCTCCATCGACCAGTCAGCCTGGCGCGAGGCCTATCTGTCAGAAATCCGGCGCGCGGCGCATGAGACACCCGGCCGCGTCCTGAACTCGGTCTTTTTCGGGGGTGGCACACCCAGCCTGATGGACCCCGACACGGTGGCCGCAATCATCGCCGTAATCCGTCAGCACTGGCCCGTTGCGAATGATCTCGAAATCACGCTTGAGGCCAACCCTAGCTCGGTCGAGGCGGGAAGGTTTGCCGCCTTCCGCGCCGCCGGCGTCAATCGTGTCTCCATGGGTATCCAGGCGCTGAACGATCCCGATCTGAGAAGACTCGGACGTCTCCACAGCGTCGACGAAGCGCTTGCTGCTTTCGACATTGCGCGTAATCACTTCGAGCGAGTCAGTTTCGATTTGATCTACGGCCGACAGGATCAGACGCTTGCGGATTGGGAAGCGGAGCTGAATCAGGCTCTATCATTGGCGATTGACCACATTTCCCTTTATCAGTTGACCATCGAACAAGGCACGGCGTTCGGCGACCGCTATGCCAAGGGCAAGCTCCGGGGGTTGCCGGACGAAGACCTCGGCGCGGACCTTTATGCGCTGACGCAAGACATCTGTGGCGCTCATGGAATGGCAGCATATGAAGTTTCGAACCACGCCCGCGATGGCGCGCAATCGCGGCACAACCTGATCTACTGGCGCTGTGGGGACTACTTGGGAATCGGTCCTGGGGCGCACGGGCGCCTGACGAAGAACGGGACGCGCTGGGCCACGGAGTGTTTCAGCAATCCCGACCGTTGGCTTTCCGGTGCTGCGTTGGGTCAGACAGAACGGGATCGCGAGGCGCTTGGCCGCGACGCGCAGGCGACGGAGTTTCTCCTGATGGGTCTCCGCCTGAAAGAAGGGGTTTCCCTGTCTCGCTACGCCAACTTGAGTGGAAAAAGCCTGGGACGTGAAAACCTGGAACATCTTCAACAGATCGGCATGATTCAGCTGGCCGAAGACAGATTAACCGTTACAAATCAAGGGTTTGTCGTCTTGAACGCCGTAATTGAAGCGCTTCTCCCGGACTAGCCCCCGCCCAGCATGCGGCACAGGGTATCCAGTTCATCAAGGGAGCCATACTGAACCGTCAAGCGCCCGCCTTCCTGGCCCGGCTTGTGATCGATCGTTACCTTCATACCGGTCGAGGCCGACAGATCGCCCTCAAGCGCCTTGGTATCCGCGTCCTTTTCTTCAGTCTGCACTTTTCGCTTCGGTGTCTCGCCACTTTCGGAAGCCGAAGCCTCTTTCTTGACCAGTGCTTCCGCAGCCCGAACCGACAGCCCGCCCTTTACGATCTGATGCGCCATCTTTACCGGATCCTGCGCCGGAACAAGCGCCCGCGCGTGTCCTGCGCTGAGTGCACCTTCACGGACCATCTCGACCACCGCATCAGGCAGATTGAGAAGCCGCAGGAGGTTCGCGATGTGACTGCGGCTCTTGCCCAAAGCCTCTGCCATCTTTTCCTGCGTATGGCCGAACTTGTCCATCAACTGCCGATACCCCGCGGCCTCTTCAATGGCGTTTAGGTTGGCACGCTGGATGTTTTCGATGATCGCGACCTCAAGAACCTCAACATCGGTGAAGTCCCGCACGATCACCGGCAACTCATGAAGCTGCGCCAATTGTGCCGCCCGCCAGCGCCGCTCCCCCGCAACGATCTCGAAACTGCCGTCTGCGCGGGCACGGACGATAAGGGGCTGAATCACGCCCTTTTCCTTGATGGACGCCGCCAGATCGTCCAGTTCGGATTTCTCGAACCTCTTACGTGGCTGATCAGGGTTTGGCGAGATTCGCTCAATTGCAACAAATTGCTCTGCCGCCGCCGGCCCCTTGGCTGCAACCGCCTCAGTCTCTGCCACATCCGCCATCAAAGCCGACAGACCCCGTCCCAGGCCGCGTTTTCTTTCTGGTCTGTCTGCCATGGTCACCCTCTATGCGACGTTGTTCTTGATGATTTCCTTGGCCAAGGACCGATAGGCCATCGCCCCTTTGGATTGCGGATCGTAGGACAGCACCGGCATGGCAAAGCTTGGCGCCTCGCTGACCCGAACGTTGCGCGGGATCACCGTTTTGAACACAAGCTCACCAAGATTACTGCGCGCATCATGCTCAACCTGCTGGGACAAGTTATTGCGTTTGTCGTACATGGTTAACACAACACCTTCGATACGCAATTCCTTGTTTCCGCTCTGACGCACTTCACGAATAGTCATCATCAATTGACTGAGACCCTCCAGCGCGAAGAATTCACTTTGCAGCGGAACCAATACCGAATGCGCCGCGATCATCGCGTTGACGGTCAGAAGGTTCAGCGAGGGCGGACAATCGATTAGAATGTAGTCGAGGTTGAAAGTGTCGATCTGCGTCTGCCGCAGGGCATCGTGCAGAAGAAAGCTGCGTTTCTCAGCGGAAAGAAGCTCGACATCCGCAGAGCTCAGGTCAACCGTCGCCGGCACGATGTACAAATCATCGTAAGACGTCTTCATTACCACTTTATCAAGCGCGATATCATCAAGAAGCAGCTCGTATGTCGTGTATTCCCGGTCATCCACGTCAATCCCCAAACCTGTCGACGCATTCCCCTGCGGATCGAGGTCCACAAGCAAAACCCGCTTGCCCTGTTCAACCAAAGCCGCGGCCAGGTTGATGGATGTGGTCGTCTTGCCGACACCCCCTTTCTGGTTCGCAACGGCAATGATCTTGGGGCCAGCGGGGCGGGACAAGTCAGACACGAGAGATATCCTTGATCTTCAGAATCGCGGCGTCGGGGTTGGTTTTGCTTCTAATGGGATCACATTCGTATGACCACCGCATTCGCGCCTTCTGATGCTCCGTTTCCCAAAGGGAACCTTTCGGGAAAAGCGCTGTCCCCCCTGACTTCAGATGTCTTTCGGCAAACTCGAGGAGGACATCCAGTTCCGCAAGCGCGCGCGCGGACAGGACATCAGCGTTCAACGGTTCAATCTCTTCGATCCGCCCAGAAATAACCTTGGCATTCAGACCCAGCTCGCGGATAGCGGTACGCAGAAAGGTTCCCTTGCGTAGATCACTTTCGACAAGAACGAACCGCTGATCCCTGCTTTTCTCCTGAGCAAGAATGCTGACCACGATCCCGGGAAACCCGCCCCCGCTCCCCAGATCGACCCATGTTTCGAAGGGGGGCGCAAGAGCGAAGAGTTGCGCTGAGTCCAAAATGTGCCGCTCCCAAAGCTCGGCTTCGCTTTGTCGGGAGATCAAGTTGATTTTCGCTGTCCACTTCTGAACGAGCTTTACGAAAGCATCCAGCTTGGCAAATGTTTCACGTGAAACATTCAGGTCTTCAGAGGTCATCACGCCGATTTCTTGTCCGACAAGCGACGCAGTGTGGCGAGGATCAGCGTCAGGGCTGCTGGTGTCACCCCATCCACCCGTGCGGCCTGAGCCAGCGTCTCGGGCTTCGCGGCCGAGAGTTTAGCTTTGAGTTCGTTGGACAGCCCTTCGAGCGCCTCATAAGCAAAGCCTTCTGGGATCCTGTGCGCCTCATCCTTTCGCAAGGTTTCGATCTCGGCCTTCTGACGACCCAGGTAATTGGCGTAGAGCGCATCGCGCTCGATCTGTTGACGGATCTCGGGCTCTGTTTCCGAAAGGTCCGGGAGGAGCGATATCACATCCTCAAATTTCGCATCCGGGAATGACAGCAATTGAAAAGCGGTGCGCCGCGTTCCATCCTGGCTGACGGAAATCCCGGATTTTGCCGCCTCCGACGGGGTAAAGCTCGTCCCCGTCAGGCGCTGCTTTACCCGTTCCAGCTTTTCCATCTTGGCCGTGAAGGCCTCCGCACGTTCCCCGGATACGCATCCCAGATCCAATGCCAGTGGCGTCAGACGCTGGTCGGCGTTGTCGGCGCGCAAAGACAAACGGAACTCGGCGCGGGACGTGAACATACGATAGGGCTCGCTGACGCCCCGGGTTGTCAGGTCATCAATCATGACGCCGATGTAGCTGTCGGCGCGACTGAAATGAACCGCGGATTTTCCCCGGACAGCTAAGGCCGCGTTCAGACCGGCGACAAGTCCTTGCGCCGCGGCTTCCTCGTAACCTGTCGTCCCATTGATCTGCCCTGCAAGGTACAGCCCTTTCAGCGCACGAAGCTCAAGTGTGCTGCTCAGCGCGCGCGGATCAACGTAATCGTACTCGATGGCATATCCTGGCTGGAGGATCACGGCATCCTCCAGACCTCGCATGGTATGGACATAATCTGCCTGGACACTCTCCGGCAGGGAGGTGGAAATACCGTTGGGGTACACCGTGTGATCGTCGGCTCCTTCCGGCTCAAGGAACACCTGGTGGGAGTCCTTATCCGCAAAACGTACGACCTTGTCCTCAATAGAGGGGCAATAGCGCGGGCCGATACCGTCGATATGGCCACCGTACATCGCCGAACGGCCCAGGTTTTCCCGGATAATCTGATGAGTCCGCTCATTGGTGTGCGTGATGCCACAAGAAATCTGGCGCGCCGAAACCGAGCTCGACAGGAAGGAAAACAGCGTTGGGTCTTCATCGCCTGGCTGGCTCTCCAGCACACTCCAATCAATCGTTCGCCCATCCAGGCGTGGCGGCGTTCCGGTCTTCAACCGTCCAAGTGGCAGCGCAAGAGCGTCCAGTCGTTTGGCAAGCTTGTTCGAAGCCCGATCGCCCATGCGGCCGCCGGAATGGGATACATCACCAATGTGGATCACCCCGCGCAGGAATGTCCCGGTCGTCAGAACAACGGCGGCGGCCTTGATGATCTCTCCATCATTGATTTCGACGCCAGTAATACGATCGTTCTCGATGACAAAGTCCGTTGCCTCCCCCTCGACAATCTCAAGCTTGGAACGGTCCAGCATCTCGGCCAACATCGTTTCGCGGTATATCTTCCGATCCGCCTGCGCGCGCGGGCCCTGTACTGCTGGGCCCTTGCGTCGGTTCAGCAGACGGAACTGGATACCCGCACGGTCGGCGACCCGACCCATCACCCCGTCCATCGCATCGATCTCGCGTACCAGGTGACCTTTACCCAAACCGCCGATGGCCGGATTGCAGGACATCACACCGATACCGTCCATCGTCATCGTCACAAGAGCAGTCCGCACGCCCATGCGCGCAGCGGCATGGGCCGCTTCCGCCCCGGCGTGACCGCCGCCAATAACAACAACTTCAAAATGTTTCACGTGAAACACTCCATCATTTTCCGATGCAGAAGCTCGAGAAGATCTCGTCCAGCAAATCCTCGACACCGATCCGACCGACGACAGTCTCAAGACTCCTGATTGCCGAGCGCATTTCTTCTGCGGCTATATCGTATGTGTCGGGGCCCCTTTCCACCATAGAAAGCGCACCCATCAATTTGTTGATGGCATCAGCCATAGCCAGCCTATGCCGTTCGTGCGTCGCGACGTTGACGGCGAAACTACGTTCTTTCAAGACCGCAGTCACTTTGGAAACCAACTCCGACACACCCTGCCCCGTTTTTCCGGAAACAGCGCCCGGCGTTCCGTCCCGCAGATCGGCCTTCGGGGCGACTACGATGTCGTCCGCCTTCGGCTCCAGAAGCAATGTCTCTCCGGGTTCTGCGAGAAAAACCCGCAGATCGGCATCCGATGCGCGGCTGATCGCCCGTTCGACGCCGATACTTTCGATGACGTCCTCACTTTCCCGCAAACCGGCCGTATCGAGCAGCGTTACGGGAAGACCTTCCAGATTCATCCGCACCTCGACAATGTCGCGGGTCGTTCCAGCGATCTCGGAGGTGATCGCCGCCTCACGCCCGGCCAGCGCGTTAAGCAACGTCGATTTACCCGCGTTGGGCGGACCCACGATGGCGACCTCGAACCCCGTTCTGATCCGCTCGGCCACCTTCGCGCCCTCGACTTCCTTTTCCAGACCACTCGCGACACCCTGAAGCAACCCGGTAACTTCTGGCGTCACATCAACGGGCACCTCTTCGTCGGCAAAATCGATCGTCGCTTCCAGAAGCGCTGCCGCGCGGATCAGACTTGCACGCCATCCTTCGACCAGATCACCAAGATGACCTGACAACACCCGCAACGCCTGCTTCCGCTGTGCCTCCGTTTCAGCATCGATCAGATCGGCAAGCCCTTCGACCTGGGTCAGATCAAGCTTCTCATTCTCCAGTGCGCGGCGGGTGAATTCCCCAGCCTCGGCAAGTCGGCTACCCTCGAAGGTTCCCAGCAACCGCAGCACCGCATCGACTACGGCGATACTGCCATGCAGGTGCAGCTCCACCACGTCCTCGCCAGTGAAACTGCTGGGCGCATGAAACGAGAGGACCAGCGCGCGGTCGATCTCCTCTCCATCCGGGAAGCGAAGCTTGCGCAAGCCAGCCTGGTGCGATGGGGGCAGCCGTCCCGCGATGGATGACCCGATCCGAAGCGCGTCGGGACCCGAGATACGGATCACCGAAACACCAGCGCGCCCCGCGGCTGTCGCCTGCGCGAAAATCGTGGTCATTTCAGTTTAACCTCTTGTTAATAAATAACAATCAGGTGTTCATCGAGTCGAAGAAGTCCGAGTTTGTCTTGGTCTGCTTCAACTTGCCCAGCAGGAACTCGATGGCATCCGTCGTGCCCATCGGGTTGAGGATACGACGCAGCACGAAAGTCTTCTGCAGGTCTGCCTTATCGACCAGCAGATCCTCCTTGCGTGTACCGGACTTGAGGATGTCGATCGCCGGGAACACGCGCTTGTCCGCGATCTTGCGATCAAGAACGATTTCGGAGTTACCGGTGCCCTTGAATTCCTCGAAGATCACCTCGTCCATGCGCGAACCCGTGTCGATCAGCGCTGTGGCGATGATGGTGAGCGAACCTCCCTCCTCGATATTCCGCGCAGCGCCGAAGAAACGCTTCGGTCTCTGCAGCGCGTTCGCATCGACACCGCCCGTCAGAACCTTGCCCGACGACGGGACCACGGTGTTGAACGCGCGACCCAGTCGGGTGATGGAGTCAAGCAAGATCACCACGTCGCGCTTATGCTCGACGAGGCGTTTGGCCTTCTCGATCACCATGTCCGAAACCGCAACGTGCCGCGTTGCCGGTTCATCGAAGGTCGAAGACACGACCTCGCCCTTCACCGACCGCTGCATGTCCGTCACTTCCTCCGGCCGTTCGTCGATCAAAAGGACGATCAGGTAACACTCTGGATGGTTCTTCTCGATCGAGTTCGCGATGTTTTGTAGGATCACCGTCTTACCCGTACGCGGCGGCGCCACGATCAGCGAACGCTGCCCCTTGCCGATGGGCGCCACCAGATCGATCACCCGGGCCGACTTGTCCTTGATTGTCGGATCATCCACTTCCATCGTCAGCCGCTCATCGGGATAAAGCGGCGTCAGGTTTTCAAAGGCCACCTTGTGGCGCGCCTTCTCCGGCTCTTCGAAGTTGATCCGGGTTACCTCGGTCATCGCAAAGTAACGCTCGTTATCGTCGGGCGCCTTGATCAGTCCCTCGATGGTATCCCCGGTCCGCAGCGACCACTGACGGATCATGTCAGGCGAGACATAGATATCATCCGGACCCGGGAGATAGTTCGCCTCGACCGAGCGCAGAAAGCCGAAACCGTCTTGCAGAACCTCAAGAACGCCGTCGCCGGAAATCTCCCATCCTTCGTCCGCACGTTCGCGGAGGATTTGAAACATCATCTCGCCCTTGCGCATGGTCGAGGCGTTCTCGATCTCCAGGTCTTCTGCCATAGCCAGCAGGTTCTTGGGCGTTTGCGCCTTGAGATCGGCGAGGTTCAGTCTTTCGATTTTCATGGAACGGTCCCGTGCAGCCGCGTGACATCCGCGCGCTGGTCGTGTGTGAGATGTAAAAGCAGATACCTGCCCCGGACGGAGCGGTGCGTCGGATATAGGGGGCGGTCAGGACCCTGTCAACAAATCAGAACTTCACGATCACCGAGAATACGATGATGAACATCAGCACCGTCGGCACCTCGTTCATCATCCGGTACTGGCGGCCCGTCAAATGGTTCTCTCCGCGCTGGAAAGCTTTCATCCTAAACATGAGCCACGTGTGAAAGACCGTCATAGCGATCACCGCTGCACCTTTGGTCCAAGGCCAGACCATCGACCAGTCCACGATACCCGGCGTAAAAACCAGAATCAGACCAAAGGTCCAGGTCGCGTGCATCGCGGGCCGCATGATGATCCGCGCAAGCTTGAATTCCATCATCGAGAAAAGCGCGTGCGTCTCACCTTCCAGGCCCACCCGTTCGGTGTGATGAACGAAGAGGCGCGGCAGATAGAAAAGCGCCGCCATCCATGAGATCACGGAGACGATGTGCAAGGCCAGAACCCAAGGGTAGGCAAGGGCAAGGAAGTCAAACATATCCCACTCCGTTCTCGAGGCCCTTCTTATATAAATAGATAAAAGAAGAAAGATGATGTTGTTTGTAGAGAAGCCGGTTTCTGTGGATTACCCAGATATCCGCAGGTTCCTCAACGCGGTTGGAAAGATGTCCGCCCCCTGTGGATCGTTGTTTGTAAATAGAGATTATCGCTATTTAAATCAGAACCTTAGCGATCTTTTTCCCTGATCGCGCTGTGCAAAAGTCTATTGTAACTTCCGGGTAAACCGATTCCTCCAGCGAAACCGTTTTTCCTTTTCCACGCGGGCACAACACGGGATAGCGAACGCAAAAATCGCCCTTGATCCAACCGTGGTGGCCCCTTCCCGAGTTTTGCACTAAGACCTCCTAACAATTTCTTAACCGCGCACACAGGCTTATCCCCATGCCGCAGCCATTCATTATTGCCTCGGGATCCGACATCCGGGCCCAGCTTCTGCGGCAGGCAGGGATTTCCTTTGTCGTGGATGTCCCCCGGATTGACGAGGATATGATCAAGCAGGCGCTATTGGCGGAGGATGCAACGCCACGCGATATCGCGGACACGCTGGCAGAGATGAAAGCGCGTCGGATCAGCGAAAAGAACCCCGGTGCGTTGGTGCTCGGGTGCGATCAGACGCTCGACCATGGGGGCACGCTCCTGTCGAAACCCGAAGACCCCGCTGATGCCGCAGCCCAGCTTCGGACGCTCAGAGATGACCGGCATGCGCTTCTGTCCGCGGCGGTCATCTGCGAGGATGGTCAACCCATCTGGCGGCAGATCGGGCAGGTGCGCCTTCGGATGCGAAACCTCAGCGATGAATTCATCGAGGATTACGTTTCCCGCAACTGGGACAGCATCCGCCATTCGGTTGGCTGCTACAAACTCGAGGAAGAAGGTGTTCGGCTTTTCACCTCGATGGAAGGGGATTACTTTCACGTTCTCGGCATGCCACTTCTTGAACTGCTGAACTACCTGACCCTGCGCGGAGACCTCGCCACATGACATTGCCCAAGATTCCGCTGGCTGGCGTGATCGGATCACCCATCGCGCATTCGAAGTCTCCGCAAATCCACGGGCACTGGCTGCAGACCCAAGGCATACAGGGCTACTACATTCCCATGGATGTCAGCACGCAGGACCTTGCCGACGTGGTACGGACATTGCCCCGGATGGGTTTTGTCGGAGTGAACGTCACCATTCCACACAAGGAGGCGATCCTTTCGATTGCGGACCAGGTGACGGACCGCGCGATCCTGATCGGGGCGGCGAATACGCTGATCTTCCGGAAGGATGGAAAAATCCATGCGGACAACACCGATGGCTATGGGTTCATCGAGAACCTCAAGACCGGGGCGCCAAACTGGTCCCCACGATCCGGACCCGCTGCTGTACTGGGTGCCGGTGGTGCGGCGCGCGCGGTGATCGCGTCGCTGCTTGACGCGGGTGTGCCCGAGATCATGCTGTCGAACCGGACCCGTGTCCGGGCAGAAAAGCTCAAGTCCGATTTCGGCAGCCGTCTTCGTATTTTCGACTGGGTGCAAGCAGGCAATATGCTGGATAACGCAGCGCTGGTGGTGAACACCACGTCGCTTGGTATGATCGGAAAGAGCGAATTGCGTGTCCCCCTCGACGGATTGCGAAAGGAGTCGGTGGTGACTGATCTGGTCTATGCGCCGCTCAAGACAAGACTCCTGGAGACAGCGGAGGAAGTCGGCTGCACCACGGTTGATGGTCTTGGCATGTTGCTCCATCAGGCGGTGCCGGCCTTCGAACGGTGGTTCGGTGTCCGACCGGAGGTGGACCGCGCCACGCGCGCGGCGGCGCTGCGCTGATGTTCCTGCTGGGGCTGACCGGGTCCATCGGGATGGGCAAATCCACAACGGCCAAGCTTTTCGCCGATGAAGGTTGCGCCGTCTGGGACGCGGATGCAGCCGTCCACCGTCTCTATTCAAATGGCGGCGCTGCGGTCGAACCGATGGGCGCTCTCTTCCCTCAAGCGATTGTTGATGGGGCGGTGTCACGTCCGGCATTGAAAGAGATCATAGGAAAAGACCCCAATGCGCTGAAACAGATCGAAGCCGTCGTTCATCCCCTTGTGGGTGAGGACCGTGCAATGTTCATTGCGCAAGCGCAGACGGACATCGTCGTGCTGGACATACCCCTTCTTTTTGAGACAGGCGGTAATGCCCGCGTCGATGCCGTGGCCTGTGTCACAGTGGATGATGAGACGCAGAAAGAACGGGTGATGGCCCGCGGTACGATGAGCGAGGCCCAGTTTGAGGCGATCAAGGCCAAGCAGATGCCGTCGGCCGAGAAATGCGCGCGCTCCGACTACGTGATCGAGACCGATACGATTGAACATGCCCGGACGCAGGTGCAATCTGTGGTCAGGGATATTCGGGAGAAACTGAAGAATGCGTGAGATTGTCCTCGACACAGAAACCACGGGCTTCGACCCCGAAACCGGCGATAGGATCGTCGAAATCGGCGCTGTTGAGCTGATGGGTCACGTGGCGACGGGACGCACTTACCACCAATACATCAACCCCGAACGCGAGATGCCGCAAGAAGCCTTTGAGGTGCACGGCCTGGGCGATGATTTTCTGCGCGACAAGCCGAAGTTCGCCGAGATCGGCGGGGCGTTCCTGGAGTTCATCGGCGATGCGAAACTGGTGATCCACAACGCGGCCTTTGACATGAAGTTTCTCAACGCAGAACTCCGGTGGATGAAGCTCCCGCTCATCCCGTGGGAGCGCGCGGTCGATACGCTCGAGATCGCGCGCAAGCGTTTCCCCGGCTCACCCGCATCGCTCGACGCTTTGTGCCGACGGTTCAACATCGACAATTCCGCGCGCACGTTGCATGGCGCGCTTCTCGACAGTGAAATTCTGGCCGAGGTCTATCTTGAATTGATCGGCGGGCGGCAACCCAACTTTGCGCTATCGGCAACCACGGTCACAACAGACGCGAACACAGGCAGCGTCTGGACCCCGCAACCGCGTCCGACACCTCTGCCGTCACGGATTACCGAAAAAGAAGCCGCCGCCCACGCTGCTTTTGTCGAGCAGTTGGGCGACGGTGCTCTTTGGTCCAAGACTTAGGCGTCGGCCTTGGGCGCGCCCTGTTCCGCCTGACGGCGGGCAAGTTCATTCCGGTAAAGCTGAACGAAGTCGATGTTCTCAAGGTTCAGCGGCGGGAAACCGCCGTCGCGGGTGACGTCGCTGACGATGCGACGCAGGAACGGAAAGATCATCCGCGGGCATTCGATCAGCAGGAAGGGGTGGATCTGCTCATCGGGGATGTTCGCGATGTAGAAAATGCCGACATAGTCGACTTCGAGCATGAAGAGCGTGGCGTCGCTGTTCTTGTCTTTCGAAGTCACGTTCAGCTTGATCGAGGATTCGTACTGGTTCTCCGTCGGCCGCTTCTTGGCGTCGAGATTGACCTCGACCTGCACGTCCGGCTGCACGTCTGCGTTGCCGCCCTTTTGCGACATGATGTTTTCAAACGACATATCGCGGATGTACTGACCCAGCACGCGCATCTGCGCCTGTTGCTGTTGTGCTGTTGCTTCTTCGGCCATGGGTATCTCCCTCATGAAAACTGCATTCACGGGGGCTTAGCAGATGGGCCTTTGGCCCTCAATGCTTAGTCCAACCAGATGGGCCCTTGTCCCGCTTGGCGTTCTCGGGAATTTCATGAAACTCGCCCTCGATCACGTCGCCGCTGGCATCGGGATACTGCGGGCCGCCCCGGTAACGTGCCTGGTCATGCGTGCTGAAGGTCTGGACGTTCACGCGGGCACGGATGGCGCGGTAAGCTGCCTGCCGGACGCCCGGTATCAGCAGGGAGAACCCGACAGCGTCCGTAAAGAACCCCGGTGTCAGCAACAGCGCGCCGGCGAAAAGGATCATCGCACCATGTACAAGCGGCTCGGTCGGGTCACGCATGTCGGAAAAGGATGCGCGCAACTGCCCAAGCGCCATCGCTCCCTGCGTGCGGACAAGCCAGGTGCCCAGTATGGCCGTGATCAGCACGATTGCCAGAGTCCACCCAAGACCGATGGCACCGCCGATCTGGATGAACAGGGCGATCTCGATCATGGGAACGGTAATGAATGCGATCAAAAGCCACATCGGCGCGGCATCCTTTTGCTGGTGCCAGAGTGGACTCACCCCGGTTCTGCACCTACATAAGGGTTCAAAGCACGCGTTTCCACTTTTTGACCTCAGAGGTTCCGATGAATTCACCCATGATACAGCTTCTGGTTTTGGCCGGTATTGCCGTATTTTTGATCCTGCGTCTGAAAAACGTGCTTGGTTCTCGGGAGGGGTTTGAAAAGCCGCCCGTGACCGATCAATCCCCCGCGCGGCGCAGCAATAGCCCGGCTTTTGAGGTCATCGAAGGCGGCCCGGACCTTGATATCACCGATCACGTTCCCGCGGACAGTCCCGCGGGCAAAGCGCTGGCCGAGATGAAGCGCATCGAGCCTTCGTTCGAGGTAACCGGCTTTCTCGCCGGCGCGCGCCAGGCCTACGAGATGATTGTGTTGGGTTACGAACGCGGCGAGCTGGACAAGATCCAGCCGTTCCTTTCCGAGGAAATCTACGAAAGCTTCGTTGACGGTGTTGCCGCGCGCGAGGATCAGGGCCTGACCATCGAAGCTGAATTCATCGGTGTGCGCGAGACCGAGCTGGTGAACGCCTCTCTCGATCCTGACACCAAGGAAGCCGAGATGACGATCCGCTTCGTGGGCGAGCTGACCTCTGCCGTTCGGGACGAAGCTGGCGATATTGTCGAGGGCAGCCTGACCGAGGTCAAGCGCCAGAAGGATACCTGGGTCTTTGCCCGGATCATGGGCTCGGACGATCCGAATTGGCTGCTGGTCTCTACAGACGGCTAAGCCATGCACTTGCGGCATCGCTTTGCGCGGGGGTCTTTGCAATGACCCCGGCCAAGGCAAGCGATGTGACATACGAAGTTCTCGATTTTGACCAGCTCGACGGATGGGCTGACGACGATCACGCGGCGGCGCTTGAGGTGTTTCTCAAGACCTGCCGTGACATGGACGACGTCGACTGGCGCGCCCTGTGCCGTTTCGCCGAAGCCAATCCGGACGCGCGTGAGTTCTTCGAGCTATTCTTTCGCCCGGTTCTGATTAACGATGGGAAAGAGGCGCTCTTTACCGGTTACTTCGAGCCGGAACTGGACGGCGATCGTTATCGTTCGGTGCGGTATCGCTACCCGGTCTACAAGATGCCGAACGAGGCGCTTGAATCGAACCCGTGGCTGACGCGTCGGGAAATCCTCGAAACCGGCGTGATGGAGGGTCGCGGGCTCGAAATTGCCTGGGTCGATGATCCGGTCGAGCTGTTTTTTCTGCAAATTCAGGGGTCTGGCCGCATTAGACTTCCTGACGGAGAGCGCCTGCGCGTAGGTTATCGCGGTTCCAACGGGCATCCTTATCGTTCCATCGGCGTCGAACTTGTGCGGCGCGGCATCTATGACGCGCATCAGGTGAGCGCCGAAGTGATCAAGAACTGGGTTCGACGCAATCCCGAGGCGGGGCGCGAACTCCTCTATCACAACGAGTCTTACGTTTTCTTTCGCGAAGTCAGCAAGGTGCCTTCTGACGAGGGGCCGCTTGGCGCGATGAACCGGTCGGTGACCGCCATGCGCAGCATTGCGGTTGATCCCGTTTACGTAAAACTCGGCGCGCCGGTCTGGATCGAGAAGGACGGCAAGAAACCGATGCGTCGCCTGATGATCGCCCAGGATACCGGCTCTGCCATCAAGGGTGCCCAACGGGCAGATGTGTTCTTTGGCACAGGCGATGCGGCGGGCCAGGCCGCGGGTCGCCTGCGCGATCCCGGCCGCATGGTGGTGCTCATGCCAATCCAGCGCGCCTATGCGCTCTTGCCGGAGAGCGCGTTGTGACCCGGAACCGCAGACACGGACGCCTGAACGATGAGGACCTCGCCCTCTGGCGCAAGGTGACGGAGCGGACCGAGAAACTCGATCTGAAGTCCCTCTTCACGCCCGACGTCGATACGCCTGCCCCCGCCAGGTTCGAGGCATCGAAAACCGCGATCCCGGGCAAGCCGCGCGCCAGACCCTCCCGCAACTCCCACGATCTCTTGCCCTCGATCACGGATCAGCTGAACCGCGCGCCGGTACAGATGGACAAGAAAGCCTTCGGTCGGATGAAACGTGGCAAGTTGGTGCCCGAGGCGCGGATCGACCTTCACGGCATGACGCTGGAGCGCGCCTATCCCGCCCTCAGCCGGTTTATCCTGTCCGCGCATCAGAGTGGAAAGCGGCTTGTTCTTGTCATCACAGGTAAGGGGAAAAAACGTGATGACGACGGTCCGATCCCCTTGCGCCACGGCGTTCTACGCCATCAGGTGCCGCAATGGCTGGGAATGCCGCCGCTGTCCTCCGCTGTATTGCAGGTCACTCCGGCGCATGTGAGCCACGGTGGCACCGGTGCTTACTACGTCTATCTCCGCAAACAGCGCTAGCGGCCAAGCGTCGGGCGATACCGCAGGATACCCGCCGTCGCCATCCCTGCAGCAATCACATAATAGACCGAGATAGGAAGCATTTGGTCGGGGAAGTCGATACCAAGGTCGATGAGCCAGCCTGTTACCCCCGGACCAATGGCCGACCCGAAGACCATCAACGCCGCCGCAACGGACTTGATCGCACCAATATGTCGCGTGCCGTAGTATTCGGCCCAGAACGTCGAAACGCCTGTTGCCTGCAACCCTTGCCCCACACCAAAGATCACCAGCCCGATGCCCGCGACAAAGATCGTATCGGCGAAGGCCAGCACCGCAAAGGAGGCCGCAAAGGGCAGCATCTGGAAGGGAACGATTCGGCTGACCCCGAAACGATCAATGGCCCAGCCTGAGGCAAAGGTGGAGACAACCGCAGCCAACGTGTAGATCGGCATCAGGGCAACATAGGCGACCAGTTCCCAACCTTTCACCTCGGTCAGGTGTACCTGCTGGAAGAACAGCGCCGTGCCCCAGGCCGCTGGTCCGACGATCATCGGGATCATCAGAAAGAACAGCCCCGAACGCAGCATCTCGCGGCGCGTCCAGTGTCGGCCCTCCATCCCCGCGATCTGTGCCTCGGCGGCCATGGATTGCGGTGTTCGCTCTTGCCGGAGAAGCATCAGCAAGACCGGGATGGTCAGCAGCACCAGCACGGCTGCCAGAACCCACAACATGCGCCAGGACACCACTGCGAAAAGCGCCACGAAGACAACCGGCAGAATGGCCTGCCCCGCCGAGAAACCCATGGAGGCAAGCGACAGCGCCTTGCCCCGCGTCGCCTCGAACCATCGGACCATCGCCACGGCGCCAAGCTGCGACATCATCCCCTGCCCGGTCAGGCGCAGGGCAAAGATCACGACCATCAGCAGAACCCAGGATTTATTGAGGGCCATCGCAACGCAGGCGGCCGCCAGCGCGATCATCACCGCCAGGGCGAGGGCACGCACCCGGAACCGGTCCGTCAAGACACCCGCCCAGATCATCGCAATGGCCGATGCGGTAGTCCCGACGGTGTAGATGCCGCCCCATTGCCCGTCAGTCAGCCCGAAATCGCCTTTGATCTCACCGGCGAAGAGGGAAATGAAATAGGTCTGCCCATAGGACGAAGTGAAGGTCAGCAGGAATCCCGCAAGCAGGAACAGCCAGTTGGCGCGGAGAAAGCGAAGGTAACCCATGCGCCTTCATCTGCCCTGCCGCCAGAAATGGAAAGAGCCAACCGTGGCGAAGCGACCGGTCTTTTCGAAAAGACCATCCCGATTTCTTCAAAGAAATCGACACCCAGCCCGGATCAAAGCACGTAGCGGCTCAGATCAGCCGACTTCGTCAGCTCCCCAAGGTTCTTCTCGACGAAGTCCGCGTTCACCTCGATCGTCTCCCCTGCCCGGTCCGGCGCGGTAAAGGACAGCTCTTCGAAGACACGCTCCATCACGGTATAAAGACGGCGCGCCCCGATGTTCTCGATGGTGTGGTTCACATCCGCCGCGATCTTGGCCAATGCCGCGATGCCTTCCTTGGTGAAGGAGACAGTCACATCCTCGGTCCCCATCAGCGCAGTGTACTGCAAGGTCAGGGCGTTGTCGGTCTCGGTCAGGATGCGCACGAAATCCTCTTCGGTCAGCGCCCGAAGTTCGACACGGATCGGCAAACGTCCCTGCAGTTCCGGCAGCAAGTCGGAAGGCTTTGCGATATGAAAAGCACCTGACGCGATGAAAAGCACATGATCGGTCTTCACCGGCCCGTGCTTTGTGCTGACGGTCGTCCCCTCGATCAGCGGGAGCAGATCGCGTTGTACGCCCTCCCGGCTCACGTCGCCTCCGCGCATGTCCGAGCGCGCGCAGACCTTGTCGATCTCGTCCAGGAATACGATCCCATTTTGCTCAACCGCTTCGATGGCGGTCTTCGTTACGGTCTCATCGTCCAGCAGCTTGTCCGCCTCCTCGCCGATCAGCACCTCATAGCTGTCCGCGACCGACAGGCGTTTCTTGACCGTCCGCCCGCCAAAGGCTTTGCCGAAAAGATCGCCCAGGTTCATCATCCCCGCGCCCATGCCGGGCTGGCCGGGGATTTCCATCATCGGAAAGGGGCTGGCGGTCTCGGCCACTTCAAGCTCGATCATGGTCTCGTCCAACTCGCCGGACTTGAGCTTTTTGCGAAACATCTCGCGCGTGCCTTCCCGGGCATCTGCCCCCGCAATCGCGTCGATCACCCGGTCTTCTGCCGCCTGATGCGCCTTGGCCTTCACATCCTCGCGCATATGCTCGCGCGTCATCGCGATGGAGGCATCGACAAGATCGCGGATGATCTGCTCCACGTCCCGGCCGACATAGCCGACTTCGGTGAACTTCGTTGCCTCTACCTTGAGGAAAGGCGCGCGGGCCAGTTTGGCCAACCGGCGGCTGATCTCGGTCTTGCCCACGCCTGTGGGTCCGATCATCAGGATGTTCTTCGGGTACACTTCGTCGCGCAAATCGTCACCCAGCTGCTTGCGTCGCCAGCGGTTGCGCAGCGCCACGGCCACGGCACGTTTGGCATCTTTCTGGCCGATGATGAACCGGTCGAGTTCCGAGACAATTTCGCGGGGGGTGAGATCGGTCATTTCGAGATTTTCTCCACGGTCAGATTGCCGTTGGTGTAGACGCAGATGTCCGCCGCGATGGCCATGGCGTCGCGTGCCACCGCTTCGGCATCGCGGTCGCTGTCGATCATGCCGCGCGCAGCGGCCAGGGCATAGTTCCCACCGGATCCGATGGCCGCCACGTTATGTTCGGGTTCCAGCACATCCCCCGCACCGGTGATCACCAGCAGCTCCTGCCCGTCCGAGACGATCAGCATCGCCTCGAGTTTTTGCAGGTATTTGTCCGTGCGCCAGTCCTTGGCCAATTCCACGCTCGCCCGCTGCAATTGTCCCGGCGTCGCCTCCAGCTTTGCCTCCAGCCGCTCCAGCAGCGTGAAGGCATCCGCCGTCGATCCGGCAAAGCCAGCAACCACGTCGAACCCGCCGGGCGACAGCCGCCGCACCTTGCGTGCCGTCCCCTTGATCACGGTCTGGCCCAGGCTTACCTGCCCGTCGCCCGCAATCACCACCTCGCCGCCTTTCTTCACGCCGATAATCGTGGTGCCGTGCCAGCCTGGGAAATCCTCTTGCGCCATGAAAGCCTCCGTTGTTCTTCGTGGCTATATGGCCCCCATGGCAGAGGGGCACAAGGGCGCGTGGCTTGTGAGCGGGATCAACGGGCGCTAGCGTCCGGACATGGCCGAGGACGCGACAGTTCATTTCTATCTCGAGGAACCATTTCGCACCTCCGCTGCGCGCGGCGAACACAATTTCATTAATCTGGTAGCGTATGTCCTCAAAGCTGCCGGCCTCCATCCGGTCTTTGAAGACCTGCCTATCCGTGGCGAACCGACAACTGGATTTTCGCTCAGCCACATGGTGAACCCACCCAATGACCGCGGCCTCGTCTTTCGGCGCGTCTATCACTACCCCTTCTGGCAGATCGAGGCGGTGGCCCAGCGCTGGCACTGGGATGTCGCGCGGGCAACCTTCGATCCGGACACTGCATCCCGGGATGCGCCACGGTTCTACAGCTTCTGGCAGAAACGTCTTTTCGGCGATGCGCCCAATCAGGCCGGACGCGATGGATTTGTCTATGTCCCGCTACAGGGCCGCCTGACCGAAGAAAGGCTTTTTCAGGCTTGCAGCCCAATGGAGATGATCGAGCATTGTCTAGCCCTTAACCCCCGGCGGCAGATCGTGGCCACGCTGCATCCCAACGAAAGCTATACGCGGCGTGAACTCGGCCAACTTGAAACGCTTGCCCGGCGGCACGATCGGTTGCGGCTGGACACCGGAAACATGGTCTCGCATCTGAAGGGATGCGACTTCGTAGTTACGCAGAACTCCGGTGCAGCTTTCTCGGGCTTTTTCTTTGGGAAACCGGCGCTTCTGTTCGGTCAGATCGACTTTCATCACATCGCTGTGCGCGCGGACATGGACGCGCTGGGCGCAAGCTTCGATGAAATTGCACGCGCGGCGCCGCCCTTCGACAAGTACGTCTGGTGGTTCTGGCAGGATCAATCCATCAACGCAGGCCGCGACGATGCCAGGGCGAAGATCGCTGACCGGCTCAGGCGTTTTGGATGGCCGATCCCATGAAAGAAGGCGTGCCGCAGGGAGCGCCTTCTTAATGTCGTTCCGGTAATCCGGATCAGATCGAATCTTCGATCCAGCTTTGCAGCGCCGCCTTCGGCCTCGCGCCTGCCATGTTGGACACGACCTGACCGTCCTTGAACACGAACAGCGCCGGAATGCCGCGCACACCCATCTGGGCGGGGGAGTTCGGGTTCTCGTCGACGTTGACCTTCACGATCTTCACCTTGCCGTCCATCTCTGCCGAGAGTTCCTCAAGCGCGGGTCCGATCTGCTTGCAGGGACCGCACCATTCGGCCCAGAAATCTACCACGACAGGGATGTCGGATTGCCGAACTTCGGCGTCGAATGTGTCGTCCGTGACTGCGACGGTGGCCATGATGCTCTCCTGAAATGCGTGAATGCGTTGCGCAGAACCTAGGAACGCGCATCCCCCGCGTCAAGGTGATCTGACCGCCACAGAGCCGCCGTCACGAGATCGTGGCTAAGCGGCATGAGCGTCGCATTCGCGGTCCATAGAATGGCGGTCTTGATCTCATGCGCCGGGAAGGTCTGTGACAAGAGCGCGGCATAGGCGCCCATCTGGCGCAGCAGGCCTTCTGGGCAGGTCTCGGGCCGGTCCGGCACCTGCCGGTTGGTCTTGTAGTCGATCAGTTGCACGACGTCGTCGCCGATCAGGAGCCGGTCGATCACCCCGTGAAGACGCCTGCCGCTGACGGTGCCGGTAATCGGGATTTCGGTCAGCGAATTCGGAGAAAAGACATCGGCAAGGGTCGGCAAGGTAATCACCTGCACGGCTTCTGCAATCGCTTCCGCGCTGCGTTCGTTGTCGAGATGACGAGTGATCTGGCGCGCGGCGGAGGTTCGGGCGGGCTCCTCCAGCTGAGGGAGCCTTTCCAGAAGTTCGTGTAGGACAGAGCCGTAGTCCTTGGCCGCCTCGGTTTCCTCGCCCAGATCACCGGGTAGGGCCTTGGCCCCGCCAAGGTCCGATGGTGTGAGGACTTCGGCGATAACGGGGGCGTCGGGTGCCGGGGCCAGAAAAACAGTCTCTAAATGACGCTTTTCGAGTTTTCTTTCGGCCTCCTCAACCTTGGAAAGCCCATCCCAATCCCCTTCTTGAAAACGGCGAATGCCTGTCTTTCCGACCTCCTCCGCATTGATATGGCCCATTGCCTCTTCCGTGATCTGGTACCAGGTGGAATTGTCCTTCGCCAATTCACCCGCGGCCGCGACGATCAGCCATTTCTCGGCCCGCGTCATCGCGACGTAGAGAAGCCTCAGACGCTCCGCGTGTTCCGCTGCTTTCATTTCGTCGATCCGCGCGGTGATCGGGGCCGGCATGTCATCTGCCGAGGGTTTCCAGACGGGTGTACCGTTCAGGCTCACGATTTCATTCCTGATCGTGATGTCGCGTTTTCCGGTATCGGGCAGGATCACGATGGGCGCCTCCAGCCCTTTCGATCCGTGGACCGTCATCACCCTGATCTGGTCCGAGGCGCTGTCGATCTGGCGCTTGATCTCCAGATCGTCGGTTTGCATCCACGCGATGAAGCCTGTCAGGCTTGGGATATCGGTGCGCTCGTAAGCGAGCGCCTGCGTCAGCATCGCATTGATCCCGTCTTCCGCCTCCGGTCCCAGCCGAGCGAGCAGCCTTTTGCGGCCCTCGTGGCGGGTGAGGATACGTTCAATCAGATCGAAGGGGCGAAGGAAATCGACCTGAGCACGCAGATCGCGCAGAACGGAGAGCGTTTCGGGATAAAGGTCTTCGGCCTTGCGCAGCGTTTCCCATAGAGAAGGCTGCTTGCGGCCATTGGCGAGGGTGAAGAGATCCTGTTCACGCCAGCCGAAGAGCGGTGATTTCAGTGCCGTCGCCAGGGAGAGGCTATCGTCGGGCGTGGCGAGAAAGGCCAGCAGCGCCGCGAGGTCCTTTACAGCAAGCTCCGCGCCCACCTTTAGGCGGTCGGCTCCGGCGATGGGCAGACCTTCGGCCTTGCAGGCACGGATGATCTCGGCAAAGAGCGCCGAACGGCGCTGCACGAGGATCAGGAAATCGCCCGCTCTGACCGGGCGGCGAATGAGGGATCCCTTCGATCCGGCGTCATCGGGAATGAACGCAGGGTCTGCAGGGTCGATCATCGTTTTGATCTTTTCCGCGATCTGTTGGGCAAGGACGACGGTATGGTGCTGGGCACTACGCCGGTCCACCGGATCGGTCCATGGGCCATCGTCGTCGGTTGCTGCGGGATCGACGACAGGCCAGAGATCGACGCGGCCGGGCAGGGTGTCCTTGAAGGCGATATGCTGGTTCTCGGCGTCAAAGCCGGACCGACGCCGTGGATCGAAAACAGTGTCTACAAGGCGCAATATGGCCGATGATGAGCGAAACGAGTATTCAAGGGGGAGCTTCTGGAACACCTTGCCCGCCTCTTCGAACTTCTCCCCGAACATCTCGCGCTTGCGGTCGAATTCCTGCGGGTCGGCCCCTTGGAAAGAGTAGATCGACTGCTTCTTGTCGCCGACCACAAAGAGCGTCCGGTCGACATCGGGGCGAGCCCCCGCGCCACTGTAGAATTCCGCCGTCAGCGCCTCGATCACGTCCCACTGCCGCGGCGAGGTGTCCTGCGCCTCGTCGACAAGGATATGGTCGATCCCGCCGTCGATCCGGAAAAGAATCCATGGCGCGACACGATCGTCACGCAGCAGTGCCCGGGCTTTCAGAATCAGATCGTCGAAATCCAGCCACCCCCGCTGTTGCTTGGCCGCCTCATATCGCCTCAGGAAGGCGCGCGCGAAGGCGTGAAGTGCGACGGTTTTTTCGGCGGTTTCCAAGGCAAGCCGCGCGTCGCGCGCGTCCTCGACACGGCGCATGAAGGCATTGACCCTATCCATTGTCGCCTCACCCAGCGTCGCGCGGGTTAGCTTGGTTGGAAAACTGTCGATCTTGGCGCAGAAGGGCGCCTTGGCAGATGCGCCGAAAAGAAATTGCCGCTCAAGCTCCGGCAATGCCGAGAGATCAAAGCGCGAGATCGCCTCAAGCGCCCGGCCCGCCTTTTCGTCGTTTCCGCCTTTTTCCAGAAGCACAGGAACGATTCCACGGATCAGCGCCGTTTCCTCGCCAGTAAAGACGGTCGCCTCGATCCGGTCCTGGTCCAGATCGGCGGATTGTCCGAGTTGAAAAAGAATATCGCCGCGTGACAGTTGCGTGGCAAAGGCCTCCCGCATGCCGACGATCATTTTCGTCAGTCGTCCAAGATCCTCGCCCGAATAGAAATGCGCCAGCTCCGCGACCAGCGCAGCCTCCGGCCCGTCGGACATTTCGTCGACGATATCGGCGCGCAGCAGATCGGCGGCACGATCCTCGATCTCGGTGAATTGCGGGCTCACCTGCGCCTCGAGCGGGAAACGCCGCAGCAGGGCCGCGCAGAAAGAGTGGATGGTCTGGATTTTCAAGCCGCCCGGCGTCTCGATCGCAAGCGCGAAGAGCGTGCGTGCCCTGCGCAGTCTCTCCGCATCGAGGGTGCCTTCGAAACCCAGTTCGGCCAGCGCGGCGCGCAGGTCGTCGTCCCCCAACATCGCCCAGGCCCCGAGCCGTTTGAACAACCTGTTCTGCATCTCCGACGCAGCGGCTTTGGTGTAGGTCAGGCATAGGATGTTCTGAGGGTTCACACCGTTGAGCAGAAAGCGCGCCACGCGGTCTGTCAGAACCCGCGTCTTGCCCGATCCGGCGTTCGCCCCCAACCAGGTGGAGACGTCGGGCCGGGCCGCTTCTATCTGCGCACGGGTTGCGTCATTGAATATCAGGTCAGATCCTCCGGTGTGGAGGGCATCGTGCCATCCCATTCGCCAAAGCGCGCAAGCTGGTCGTAGTCGCCCGGCGCGGCCTCGGTCCTCACGGCCCGGCGAGAGGTGAAACCCTGGGCCGGGTCAAGGTAGCTTTGGACAAGCTTGCGCAGCCCGGCCAGCGTCTGCTGCGGTGTTTCCTCGGTCAGGGGTGCGTCGACTTCCGTCGGTTTGGCACCCAGCCCGATGAAGACGGCGCGGGCTACATGGGCGGGTCCGATATCTTTGAACCCGCCCTCTTCGATCATCGCCGCCTCGAGCAGAAGCTGCTTGTCGAAGAACTCCTGCTCGCGTTTGCTGGGCGGCGTGCCGGTTTTGTAGTCGTAAATCAGCGCGTCGCCGTCTTCGGTGCGGTCGATGCGATCGGCGTAGCCGCGCAGTTTGAAGCCGATGTCATCGAAGGCGATCTCGCCCCGCGCCTCGAAAAGCGCGGGTTCCGAAAAGGATTGGCGGGCCGCCTCGCGTTCGATGAACCAATCCGCAACCCTCTCGATCCTCGCCCGCCACATCAGCCGGGCGGCGGGCCAGGGGGCTTCGTGCTGCAGGACCCGATCTGTAATCGCGAGCAGGTTGGTTTTCGTCAGCAGCGATGGGTCATCGCGGACTGATTTGACGAAAGCCTCGAATATCTGATGCAGGACGATCCCGCGCACCGGTGCATCGGGAGATTGGACCAGCGGGTCGAGCGGTCGCAGGCCAAGCGTATGTCTGGCGTAGATCGCGTAGGGATCGCGGATCAGCCGCTTGATCTCCGTGACCGACAGCGTGCGCGGACGCGCTGAGACGGGCGGACGCGGGGACGGTCGCGTGGCGGGGGCGGCGCGGGCGTAGGCTTCCAGCGCCTCGGTCTGTGCGATCCAGTGTTTGCCACGCTCCCGCATGGCATCCAGGGCTGCCGCACCGTCGGACTTCGGCAACCCTTTGAGCAGGTTCTGCAACCGGTTCAGCCAGCGCGACGGCACGGTTTCCGCCTCGTCCGAGCGGATCGACCGCGTCAGCCAAACCTCCGGCGCGGCGATAGCCTGTTGGTAGTCATGTGCGGAGAGTCCGATGCGCCTTTCCGGCAGGAGCAGCCCCGCCTTGAGCCGCATCTGGCGGTTGAGCCAGGGATCGGGCGGCGGCGCTTCGGGCCAGGTACCGTCGTTCAATCCGCCCAGAATGACCAGATCGGCCCCCTGAACGCGCGCTTCGAGCGTGCCCCAAATCATCACCTGCGGATGCGGTGCATCGCGGTCGCGAACCTCTTCGGTCGACAAGAGCGCACCGACGAGATCGGCGTAATCGGAGGCTGTCATCTCACCCCCGTATTCCGCGTTGGCGCGCAGGTTTTCCATCACCTCCAGCGCCTTCTGCCCCGCTTTCTTTTGCCAAAGCTCGTGGGCCGCATCCTGCGGTGCACCCGCGGCGATCTGGTGCGCCAGCGCCAGATGCGTCTCGACCCAATCTGACAGATGCGCGACACCGGCGGCGCGGTGACAGAAGGTGCTGCCGACCCAATCAATCCACGCCGCGAATTGCGCGCCGTCCTCGGAGGTGTTGGTTGCCTTCGCCCCAATCCGTCCGAGGTTTTCGGCATCGGGGTAGGGCAGACCCTCGCGGCGGATGAGAAGTTCAAGCCGCTGGGTATTGAGCTGGTGCAGGTTGCGGCCAGAACCGCTGTGGGTCAGCGGGTGTTTCAGCAGCGTCAGCAATGCCTCCGCATCGAGCTTGCGCACCAAGAGCGCTGCGACATGGCGCATGAACCGTCCCGGCGGAGAGAGTTGCAGCGGCGTGCCCGCGCTGTCGTCCGGCAGGATGTTCCACCGGTCGAGCGCTGATGTGACCTGCCGGGTGAGCATCCGGTCCGGTGTGATCAGTGCGGCGGTCTTGCCTTCCGTCACCGCCTTGCGCAGCCGCATTGCGATAGCAAGTGCCTCAGTGCGTGGCGTTGGCGCTTCGATCAGCGTGATCCCATCGGTCGCCTTGCCAATATCGTCCAGCTTCGGCCCTTCGGTCAGCCAGGTGTCGGTCACCGGGGCCGGCCGCAGCGACAGGGACACAAGCGCATTGCGTGCGGGCGATGGCGGCGCGATACCGGCCCAGTTCAGGATGTCGCCGCGGGTGAGATCAAGCTTTTTCATTAGGTCGATGAAACGGTATTGCGGATGATCCTCGGGCGGTTCGCGATCCTCCAGCATGCCCCAGAGATGCTTGGGCATGTCGAAATCGAAACCTGGTAGTATCAGCGCGCCCTGCGGCAGCGCCGCGACCGCCTGCATCAAAAGCTGCGTCGTGCCGCGCGACCCGGTAGAGCCTGCAAGGATCACCGGGTTTGTCGGCGGATGCTCTTGCCAATGTGCCGCGATACGCTCGACCAACTGGCGCTGCCGCGCCTCCGTATCCGGCTGACCGATCGAGCGATCGAGGTACGCATGGGCGATGGCAAGAAACGCCTGTGCGCGTTCCCAGTGACCGGACTGATCGCTGACGTCCAGCTCGGTGATGTCTTCGACGCTGACGCCTTCGCCCTGCATCTCGTCAATGAGCCCGGCAAGGCTGTCCGCGAGGGCAAAAAGCGATGCGCGCGGCGCGATTGCGCTGTCGGTTTCAAGCAGACGGGAGATGAGCTTGATCAGTTCCAACCGGCGGCGCAATGCCGTCGTGGCGGGTGGCAAGACGATGCCGGGCACCAGCGTTTCGATCTCGGTCAGCAGCCGGATGCGCGGCAGGAAGCCCGGTGGCCCGGCATCGAATAGGGTGCGCAGGCGACGTGCCATGCGGCGGGTGTTCACAATGAGGTCGACCTGGGCCATTGCGTGCGGAGGCTGCCCCTGCAGCCTGTCCTGCAGCCCCGCGATCAGCGCGGCGGGGAAATCGACGCCCGGAGGGACGCCGAACAGGCGCGGTCGGTCCGAGGGGTCAAACATGCGCCCCCCTCAACATCTCCTCTGCAAGCTCAATGCCAGCCGGGTGCCCGACGTCGCACCATTTTCCCGGATAACTGAGCCCGAAAAGACGCCCCGCGGACAGGATCCTGTCCCACAGCAAATTGAGCGAGAAGATTTCTTCCTCGATGGTCTGCAGCAAGTCCGTCTTGATGATCTGAATGCCGCCATAGACCGCGCCGGGCCCCCGTTCGAGAAGACCGGTCTCTGAGATAAGAAAATCCCCGCTGCCCGCATGCCCAACAGCGCTGTCTAGCGGAACACAGATCAGCAGCCCGTCCATCCGATCCGGTTGCCACGCGTGCTTCAGCATGGCGATGGGGTTCGGCCCGGCCCAGATGGTATCGGTATTCATGGTGACAACCGTCGATGCACCGAGAAGCGGCAGCGCGTTGCGCAGGCCGCCGCCTGTGTCGAGGATATCGGGCGCCTCGGTGATCGTCGTGACACCGAGCGGCGCGAGGTGCTTTTCCAGCATTTCCGCCTTGTAGTGCAGATTTGCGACAATCGGGGCGCAGCGTGCCTCCGACGCCAGGCCAAGCGCATGGTCGATCAGCGGCTTACCCGCGACCTCGATCAGCGGTTTTGGACGCTCTTTCGTCAGGTCCTTCATCCGCGTCCCGAAGCCCGCGGCGAACATCATCACGGGGCAGGGTGGCTGGAACATGGCTCTTTCAGGCGCTTGAGATAGTCGGGTGTCGCTGCGGGTAGTATGTCGGCGAGTGGGGCGGCCAGAGATCGCAGGGCTGGGTGCGCAAGATTGCGTTCCACGTACCCCCAGACGCGGGGGATCATATCGACGTAATGCGGCTTGCCGTCCCTGCGCGAGAGCCGCGCAAAAATGCCGAGGATACGCAGGTTCCGCTGCAGGCCAAGCAGCGCATAGTCCTGTCGGAAACGCGCAGGATCATCGCCGGAGCGGCCGAGGTAGTGATCGACGATCTCATTTTCCAGCACGGGGGCAACGTCGCGGCGTGCATCCTGCAGGATCGAGACGAGGTCATAGGCGGGTGGGGCGCGCATCGCGTCCTGGAAATCGAGAATGCCGACAGAGGCGATGCCCTCACGGCCGGGAATCAGCAGGAGGTTCTCGGCGTGATAGTCCCTCAGCATGATCACCGGCTTCACATCCGTCGCCGACTGCGCGAGGGGGCGGAAGAGCCTCTCGAAAGCGGAGCGAGCGCCGGTCTGCGCGCCGGTTGCATACCATTCAAAAAGGGGCTCTAGCATGTCGACCAGCCAAGCCGTATCGCAGCGGTCAAGATCGAGCGGCGGCACCTCGCGCAGCGCGAGGAGCACATCGGCGGCGGCACGGTAGAGCGGGATTTGCAGCGTGGCGTCCTGTGCCATCAACCGGGCGAAAAGCCCGTCACCGAGATCTTCGATAAGCAGCAGGCCTTCAGTTTCATCGCGGAGATAGATGCGGGGTGCACTGAGTCCGTGGGCGCGCAGGTGGTCCGCGATCTTGACAAAAGCACGCGTCGTTTCGACCATTTCGGGAGGCGCATCCATCAGAATAGCGCTCTCTCCGCCGTCCTTGGTCAGCCGTTCGTACCGGCGGTTGGAGGCGTCTCCCGCGATTCCTCGCCGGGCGGCATCCGACCAGCCGCCGCGCGCAAGAAAGGTGCGGATCTGGCTTTCCCTCGCGCTCACGCGGCCAATGCCCCCAACAGGTCGTCCCACCGCGCTGCGCTCCAGCGGGCGGTGATCTGGCGGGCCTCGTCCGTTTTCCCGGCCTGAAATGCCAGCGTCAGCGCGTCGGCTGGCGCCAACGTGCCGAGCCGGTCCGGCCATTCGACGAGGCATATCTCTGTGCCGAAGGCGTCGATCAGGCCCAGTTCCTCAATCTCCAGTGTGGAGGTCACGCGGTAAAGATCGGCGTGCCAGATCTCGCCCCGCGGCGTTGCGTAGGTCTGGACAAGCGTGAACGTGGGCGAGGGCACGTCTTCCGATTGCTCGAGAAGGGATTGGATGAGCGCCCGGGCAAAGTGCGTCTTTCCAGCGCCCACGTCTCCTTCCAGAAGGATCACATCGCCCGGTGATAGCTTTGCGGCAAGGCCCGCGGCGAAGCGGGCCGTCTCATCGGGAGAACTGGAGTGGAATGAGCGGGTCTTCGTGGCCATACTGCATGGTGGCAACGCCCCCGGCCCTCTGCAAGCCGAAAGCGCGGCAGCCCGTCACGCGCGCTGATCGAGCATCGCCTTTTCGCCCGCTTGGTTCTCTGCCGGGTGTCTGACGAATCGGACAAGGGTCGCGTCAGATGAAATGGGCACAAGCTCGCAATCCATAAGCTTTCCGTTGCGAAACCCGAGGGGCAACCTTCGCGGGTCGCGCTGGCCGAGCGTGGTCACGAAATCCAGCAGCGACTCCCAGGGTGTGTCCCCCGTTACATCCTTTCTCCACAGGGTTACGGCGTCGTGCACGGTGACGTCGGCAAAGGCGCTTTCGGGGTTCTGGCTCCACATCTTGCGATAGGCTGCATTGCAGAAAGTGAGGATGCCGCTTGCGGAAAACACGACCATCGCGGTCTCCACGGTGTCGAGCAGCACTTCGTATTGCATCATCTCGGTGCGGAAATTGCGGGTCAGCGTGATTTCGGGGCTTATGTCTTCGATCAGGAAGGCGGTGGCCCCACCGGGGTGAGGGCGGCCCTGAACGGCGAAGGTGCGACCGTCTTCCAGAGTCCATGTTTCGCGGTACTGCCCGCCGGATGCGGCGGCGATGACCTCGGTGATCTGCTGCCGCCACGTGACATAGTTCTTGGGCTCTGGCATGCCGCGGTTTTCCCGGAGCTGATCGAAGAAGGAAAGCATGTCTGGCTGCCCGGCGAGAAAGCCGGGTTGAAGCCGCGTCAGATCGACAAGAGCGGGGTTGAAGATGCTCAGCCGACCATCGCGGTCGAAGATCGCAAGCCCGATGGACAGATGTGCGAAGGTCTTGGCCAGGGCCTGGACAAAATTGCGCTGGGCGGTTTCGGATTGTACCAGCGGCGTGATGCGAACAGCGTGATGCAGACGCCTGTCATCCTTGCGATGGGTCGTGATCTCGTACCAGTCGTGATTGCCCGCCACGTCCCTGACGCTGGTACGCGCGGTTTCCTTCTCTTGGGGCATCTCGAATATTTCCGCATGCGGCTCCTTGCCCAGAGCCTTGGCGAGTGTCTGGTACGCGGCGTTGCGCCAGGCGATGCTCCCATCGGCGCTGGTTTCCCACGCTGGCGTCGGCAAGGTTTCGCAGCACAGGACCAGTGAGTCGGTCTGAGCATGCGTCAGATTGTTGGGCACGGGTTCTTCGTGAAGCGCGACCCAGGACATGCCGTCCCGCCAGGCGATTTCTATGAAGGATGGATCGTCGGGATCATCGGGCCGCATCGTCATGTTGCCCTGGGTGGTGGGCCCTGCCGCTTTGGGAAAATCGGGAAACCGGGGCAGCAGAGCCGCACGCAGATCGTCCCACACATGGGCACCCGGAAACAGCGCAAACCGGGTGAGCGCCGGCTGTGTCGCGTGGTGCAGCACCTCATCGTCAAAGAGCAGGGCGACGTTTTCGGCGGTTTCAGACGCTTGCCGGTTCGGCAACCGTTGCCGACCCTCGAACAGCAGAACCGCGGCGATGGCCGCGATGACCGACACACCAAGAATGAGCAAGAGCTCAGAGGGCTGCAACATGGGTTCTGTCCCGATCCGCTGTTCCGCCGTAGAGTTTTGTGAACTTTGGTTAACGGATGGTTAAAAAGCCCGAAGGCGTCTCATACCGTGATCGGCTGGTTCTGTCCGATGGCCCCGTCTCTGACGGTGCTCTCCACCTCGAGCGCGCTTCGGGGCCATGTCACTTCGACCACGGCGCCGGTCGCATGGGATTCGGGGTTTTCCGCCGATCCATTCGCAAAACGCAGCCGCGCGCCGGATCGTTCGAGGAGGGTCTTGGCAATGAAAAGTCCCAGACCCATGCCTTCATATTCGGGACGGGTGATCGCGGTCTGGGAACGGGACCGTTCGCGCATGAAGGGATCGCCGATCCGGCTCAGGATATAGACCGAGAAGCCGGGCCCGTCATCCATGATGCGGATCGACACGTCCTTCTCCGACCAGCTTGTCTCGACCCAAACAGTGCTGTGGGCGAAATCGACGGCGTTCTGCACGAGGTTGCGCAGACCGTGGATGATTTCCGGCTTGCGCGGGATCGTCGGCTGATCCTTGCGTTGATCGGGACCTGGTACCTGCGAGAGCAAGACGTCCTTTCCGCGATCCATGTGCGGCTCTGCACTTTCCAGCACGACAGCCTCAAGCGGGGCCTGGCGCAGATGCAGGTCGTCCTTGCCCGCCCGGCCCATATTACGGAGGATATCGCGGCACCGGTCCGCTTGTTCGCAGATTAGTGCTGCGTCTTCGGCAAGGTCGGGGTGATCCTTGAGGTCATTGAGCAATTCGGCGCTGGCCAGCTTGATCGTCGCCAGCGGTGTCCCGAGTTCATGCGCGGCGGCGGCCACCACGCCGCCGAGGTCCGTCAGTTTTTGTTCCCGCGCCAGCGCCATCTGGGTCGCGGCCAGCGCATCGCCCATCGAGTGCACTTCGGTCGCCACGCGGCGGGAATAGGCGCTGGTGAAGAGGATCGCGATGACAAGGGCGGTCCATTGGCCGAATATGAACAGGCTCGGAATTTCGAGAACATCGCCGCCTTGGGTGGTCAACGGCAGGTGAAGGACGGCAAGCAGGCTGACCGCAACGATGGCGACCGAGCACAGGACGATGGTGGAGCGAAGGGAGAGTGCCGTCGCCGAGATGGTCACCGGACCCAGCAGCAATAGCGCGAAAGGATTATTCAGCCCACCCGTCAGGTAGAGAAGAAAGGCGATTTGCAGCAGGTCGAACAGGATCATCCAGAGATTTTCATATTCCGACAGGCGTTTGTTTTCTGGATAGATGAAGGTGGTGATCAGGTTGGCGATGACCGATGCACCGATGGCGAGGTAGCACAGCCCCATCTCGAGTTGCAGACCGAAGACGATCTGCGCCACCGTGATCGCGATCAGCTGCCCGACGATCGCCACCCAGCGCAACAGGATCATGGTGCGCAGCCTGATCCAGTTCGCCCTTGTGCGCCCGCTCAGGGGACGAATGGTTGGCTGCGTCATGTGCGCACCTTTTGTTTCCTGCGGTTCTTACTTAAGTGACTTAGCGTAGGAGTGCGGAAATGCACGATCAAGAGCGCCCATTGGCGCAGGAGGGGCTAACATGCGCTCAAAACTTGCCATCGCTTCCGTTCTTGTCGCGGCGCTGTTCCTCTTGGGGTCGATCTGGTTTGCCTTCTACGGCGGCAAAGGGTCGGACCAGTTTGCATCCTGCCGCAGCGGCACTGTCGCCGGCGACATCGGCGGCCCGTTTGAATTGGTCAATGCGGCGGGCGAAACGGTGACTGACAAAGATGTGATCACCGGCCCCTCGCTGCTTTATTTCGGGTACACTTACTGCCCTGACGTCTGTCCTCTGGACGTGGACCGCAACGCTTCCGCGGTCGAAATTCTCGAAGAGCGGGGCCAGATGGTGACGCCGGTCTTCATCTCGGTCGACCCCGCGCGGGACACGCCCGAGGTGGTAGGCGAATTCGCCGAGGTGATGCATCCCCGTATGATCGGACTGACCGGGTCGCCGGAACAGATCAAGGCCGCAAGCACGGCGTATCGGACCTATTACAAGGCGCAACCCGTGGTCGATGGCGAATATCTCGTGGATCATTCCACGTTCAGTTATCTCGTTTTGCCCGAGATCGGGTTCGTCGATTATTTCCGTCGTGAAGTCAGCCCCCAGCAGATGGCCGACCAGATCGGTTGTTTCCTCGATCAGATTTGACCACTCGATGCGCGGACCCATATTAGGCGGGAAGCTGTATTGAGCATGGATGCTGAGACGTGACTGAGCAAATGACGGAGATCGGGCCTGACAAGAGCCTCCTTCTGGTCGACGATGACGAACCCTTCCTGCGCCGCCTCGCCAAGGCGATGGAGAAGCGCGGTTTCGAGGTCGAGACAGCCGATAGCGTGGCCGGTGGCCGCGCAATCGCCACCGCCCGGCCACCGGCCTACGCGGTAATCGACCTTCGGCTTGAGGATGGCAACGGCCTTGACGTGGTCGAGGTGCTGCGCGAGCGGCGCGAAGACGCACGGGTGGTCGTGCTGACCGGCTACGGCGCGATTGCGACTGCCGTGGCGGCGGTCAAGATCGGTGCGACCGATTACCTGTCGAAGCCCGCTGACGCCAATGACATCACCAACGCGCTGCTGGCAAAGGGGGACGATCTGCCCCCGCCGCCCGAGAACCCGATGAGTGCGGACCGGGTTCGCTGGGAACATATCCAGCGGGTCTATGAGCTATGCGACCGGAACGTCTCAGAGACCGCCCGGCGTTTGAGCATGCATAGACGGACGCTTCAGCGGATTCTGGCAAAACGGTCGCCAAGGTAGGTCAGAGGTCATAGCGCTTCAGCCGCTTGTCCACCACCTGACCATTGGCCATCTCGACCCCTTCGATCACCCGGTAATCCTGAAATCCCCGGCTTTGGTAATAGATCAGACCGCCCTCATTATCCGCGCGGATGTTTGCGTTGATCCAGACATACCCTAGCTCTTTCGCAGCCTTTCTCGTCGCCTCGAAAAGCGCTGATCCGATGCCAAGCCCGGTCTGGCCGATCTTGACGAAGGTGGCGATGTTCGCGACCTCGGGCGGCAGGGTGTCATGCGGCTCGATCCACTGGAAACCGACACAGCGCTCATCTGCGTCCACGGCCACGTGCCAGGCGCTGCGGTCGGGTGCGAAATCCATCCATTCGGCCAGATCGTCGCCCGTGACGGGCCGGGTGAGTGCGGTCGTGCCGCCTTCTTCTATGATCGCGTTCAAAAGCCGCGCCATGTCTGGCAGGTCGAGTGCGATGGGCGTGCGGACGCGGATCATGTCATATGCGCTAGCAAAGCAGCGTGCCGGGCGGTGAAGGCATTGCGCGTCTCGACCGGCGGACGCAGCAGAATGCCAAGGTCCGCGATCAGGGCCGCGTCGGGCCTGCCGAAGAACTTCGTCGATTCCGCTTCGGAGAAACCGGCGATCTGGGTGGCCTCCATCCATGCGCTGATCTTGTCGGCTTTCTTGATCTGGCGTTTGATCGCGGCGGGGATCGTTGCGGGCAGTCCGAAGCGCAAATGGATCGCGGCTGTTAGACGATCGTCAAGCGCGCCATATCCCGGCCCGACAGCAGCCTTTACCGGCGATATCATGTCACCGATCACGTATTCCGGCGCGTCGTGCAGGAGCGCGGCCAGTTTCCATTTCGGCGGTGCCTTGGGATTCATCCGCCCGAACAGCGTTTCGACCAGTAGCGAGTGCTCGGCCACCGAATAGGCATAATCGCCCCGGGTCTGACCGTTCCAGCGCGCCACGAAGGCAAGCCCGTGGGCGATATCCTCGATCTCGATATCCATTGGCGTCGGATCAAGCAGGTCGAGCCGCCTGCCCGATAACATGCGTTGCCATGCCCTTGGTTGCTGCGCCATCTCGGGATGCCTTCACGTCTGATGTTCCGGGGAACTTTTTGGTTAACCCGTTGTTTTTCCCACGAAGGAGAAAACGATGAAACCGCTTATTTCTGTATTAGCCTTGGCTTTTGCCCTCGCCGCCGCGCCATCAGCGCAGGCGCAGGAGGTATGCATGACGGCCGACGAGATGAAAGCGGCCCTGATCGACTGGTACGGCGAACGCCCGATTTCAGAGCCGACCGAGACGAACGAGCAAATCTGGGTGTCGCAGGAGACAGGCACCTGGACGATGATCCGCATGTTCTCGGACGGGAATGCCTGTGTTCTGGCACAGGGAGACGGCTGGATGACCGGCCGCGACGAGGCTGCAGTCATCGCAAGACTTTCCGATTAATCGTCCGTCAGCCATGTGACCGCATCACATGTTGAGGCAGTTCGGCAAAAGTGCTAGCTGGCCTTCAACAGACACGGATGAGGTGCCGCATGGCCAACGACTACATCGTTAAAGATATCAATCTTGCCGGTTATGGCCGCAAGGAACTGGACATCGCCGAGACGGAAATGCCGGGCCTGATGGCGCTCCGCGAAGAGTATGGCGCGGCAAAGCCACTCAGGGGTGCGCGCATTGTTGGATCGCTTCACATGACGATTCAGACGGGTGTCCTGATCGAAACGCTGACAGCGCTTGGCGCGGATGTGCGCTGGGCCTCCTGCAACATCTTTTCGACACAGGATCATGCGGCGGCGGCAATCGCCGAAGCCGGTGTTCCCGTCTTCGCCATCAAGGGCCAGACCCTCAAAGAACACTGGGATTACCTCGACAAGTCATTCCTCTTTGAAGAGGGCCCCAACATGATTCTCGACGACGGTGGCGATGCGACGCTCTACATCCTACTTGGCGCGCGTGCCGAGGCCGGCGAAGAGATTATCCCCGTCCCGACCTCCGAGGAAGAGGACGTGATCAAGGCGCAGATCAAGAAGCGCATGAAGGCTTCGCCCGGCTGGTTCACCAAGATGCGGGACCAGATCAAGGGTGTCAGCGAAGAGACCACGACCGGCGTTAACCGCCTCTATCAGCTCAAGCGCGACGGTCATCTGCCTTTCCCCGCGATCAACGTGAATGACAGCGTGACCAAGTCCAAGTTCGACAACAAGTATGGCTGCAAGGAGAGCCTTGTGGACGGCATTCGCCGGGCGACGGACACGATGATGGCCGGCAAGGTTGCGGTGGTCATGGGCTACGGTGATGTGGGCAAAGGCTCTGCCGCGTCGCTCAAGGGTGCCGGTGCGCGGGTGATCGTGACCGAGGTGGACCCTATTTGCGCGCTGCAGGCGGCGATGGACGGGTTCCAGGTGACGACGCTGGAAGACGTGGTGAGCACGGCGGACATTTTCGTCACCACAACCGGCAACAAGGACGTGATCCGCATCGAGCACATGCGCGAGATGAAGGACATGGCGATCATCGGCAACATTGGCCACTTCGACAACGAAATCCAGGTGGCGGCGCTGAAGAACCACAAGTGGACGAATATCAAGGAACAAGTGGACATGATCGAGATGCCGAATGGCAATCGATTGATCCTGCTGTCCGAGGGCCGTCTTCTGAACCTTGGCAATGCCACCGGCCATCCGTCTTTCGTGATGTCGGCGTCCTTCACCAACCAGGTGCTGGCGCAGATCGAGCTTTGGACGAAGGGCGACCAGTACAAAAACGATGTCTACATCCTGCCCAAGCATCTGGATGAAAAGGTCGCGCGCCTGCATCTGGACCGGATCGGTGTGAAGTTGACACAGATGAATGCCGAGCAGGCAGCCTACATAGGCGTGAAGCCCGAGGGGCCGTTCAAGCCGGAACACTATCGGTACTAGGCGGTTCGTGGTTCTGGTGCGCCATATCCTGACGATCATTCTGGCGACGGGGCTGTTCGCGGCCCCGGCGCTGGCTGAGCCGCAGATCACCGAGACCCTGCGCCATTACGAGGTGAGCGCTACAACGGCCCGCGGCCTTGCCAATGAAATGCGCAGGAAGGGGCCCAAGGGGTTCTGGGCCTATACACGTTGGGAAATTCGCTGGTCCGGCGGTTGCAATGTGAAAGTGCAAGTGAATTACACCATGCCCCGGCATCGCAACCCCGATGCGATGGACCCCAGGATGCGACAGAGCTTCCAGACCATGTTGGAACGTCTGATGGCGCACGAGCGGCAGCACGGCAGGAACGGCATCAGCGCGGCCCGTGAAATTTCCGAGTCTCGGTGCAAACGGCCGCATCAGATCATCCGAAAATACAACGAGATCGATCTTGCCTTTGACCGCCGCACAAACCATGGCGTGCGCGAAGGCGTAAGGCTCGACTAATGGTCCTCGGCGGCAGGGATCTGCCCGGTGCATCTCCGTTCTGAGCATCTTCTTTTGCTGGGAAAAGCCCGCGAAATATTTCCTTTTGATTGAGGAAATATCTGACTAGGCTGGTTTCGAGGCCGGTGAAGGCCTGAAATTTGATTAAAGGTGGGAGAATTCTGAATGGGGAAACGAGACGAGTGGATCGCGAAATACGCGGATGATCTGAAGAACAAATGCGGCATGACGCCCGACATGGACCTCTTGACAAAGGTGACCATCGGCTGCGGCCCTTCGATCTATAACGCCGACGCGCAGACCGTTGCCTCCAGCCAGGAAAGCGAGTTGGAACTGGTCAAGAAGAACTTTCTGATGAAGAAGCTGGGTCTTCCGGATGGGCCAAACCTGATGGAAGGGATCAACAAGGCGATCGAGACGTACGGCAAGTCCGAGCGCAACAAGTACCGCGCGGTTATCTATTACATGCTGACCAAGCACTTCGGTAAAGAATCCGTCTACGGCTGACACGGCCCTTGTGGAAGGGATCGCGCCCGTGGCTCGCCGCGGGCGTTTTCTTTTGATTTAATTCTTAGACATCAATTCCTTGGCTGAATCACGCCGTCTTGCTATGGCAGTTCAGACGGCCAGGATGGCCAGAACAGATTTCTATACGTGTGTGGTGGTTTGGGAGCACACGGGGTGAGAAAGGGTTCTGGCGCTGGCGTCGGAACCCTTTCTTGTTTCAAGTTGGCTGCGTATCAGAAGAGGGTCAGCACCAGCCCCATGATCGCACAGCCGAAGGTGGCATAACCACCGTCGATCACCGTCAAGGCGAAGGGCCGCTGTCCGTACGCGTTGTTGATCATGATCCAGGGGCTGATGAAGAAAAGCCCGACACCAAGACCAGAGACCAATCCCTCCATCGGTGTGTCGATGCCCGACAGGACAAAGACATGCCGCATCATCCCCGCCACCAGAAGCATCGCGATGCCCGCCATTACGAAAGGGGTGGCCGAGGCGTTGATTGGTTGATCTTTTTCGTCGACCGCAATGCCCGACGCGGCCACCCATTGCTTTTGCAGGGCCATGTACCAGGCTGCCCCGAAGGCGAAACCGACAATCGCCGCGACAATCACTGCAAGGAAACCCATGGTCTTCTCCTCTCCCAGGTGGATAGGCGAAGTATGCAACCGAATATGTCCTGGCGCTACGGCTTCGTATCGCCCAGATTGCAGATGATCCGCCATTCCTCGTCCGTGACCGGCTGCACCGACAGGCGGGAATTTTTGACCAGGACCATGTCGTCTAGCCGTCCGTCCGCCTTGATCTGATCGAGAGAAACAGGCTTGGCAAAGGGGCGAACCGCCTTGATGTCCACGCACTCCCAGCGGTCGTCGTCGGTGGTGCTGTCGGGATGCGCTTCGGCGATGACCTCGACAATGCCGACGACGGATTTCTCTTTCATCGAGTGATAGAAGAAGCCCAGATCACCTTTCTTCATTTCGCGCATGAAGTTCCGGGCCTGGTAGTTACGCACGCCATCCCATTCCTCGCCCGCATCTCCCCTGGCGACCTGATCGTCCCAGCCCCAGGTGTTGGGTTCGGATTTGAAAAGCCAGTATGCCATCAGCCGATCACCCGATTCCAATGGGTCAGTGTCACGCTCTCGAAGAGGCCCGCCTTGGCATAGGGATCGTTCGCGGCCCAGTCTTTGGCCTGTGCCATATCCGCGACATCGAGAATGATCAGCGATCCGATCATACTGCCGTCTGCGTCCAGCAGGGGCCCTGCCTGCGCGACGAGATCTGTGGATTTCAGGTATTCGAGGTGCGCGGGGCGGTTTTCCTGCCGGATCGACAGTGCACCGGATTTGTCCCGGGCGACGAGGGCAACAAGCATTTCATTCCTCCTTGAGCGGGCGCGAAAGCAGGTTCTCCATCGCGCTTTTGACATCTAGACGGTTCTCGACCAGCCCCGCAACGGCGGCGGTGATCGGCAGATCGAGCCCCAGTTTCCGCGCGAGCGCATCGACCGCCAACGCGGTGGCGGCCCCTTCGACCGTGACGGCGGGGTCGAAGCCCTCTCCCTTTCCAATCGACAGGCCTAGCCGGTAATTGCGCGATTGGGTCGAGGTGCAGGTGAGCGACAGATCGCCAAACCCGGAGAGACCGGAAAGGGTTCGGGGGTCGGCGTGAAGACGGGCGGCAAGCCGCTGCATCTCGGCGTAGCCGCGCGTCATCAGGGCGGCGCGCGCGCTTTCGCCCAGTCCGGCACCCATCGCGGCACCGCACGCGATGGCAATAACGTTTTTCAGCGCGCCGCCAAGCTCTGCGCCGATGGTGTCGGTGGTGCGGTATATCCGCAGATTTGGCGTTGTTAGAGACTGTTGTAGACGCAGACCCTTTTTGTCTTCAGCGCAGGCCAAAGTCAGTGCTGTCGGCAAGCCACGGGCGATATCGGTGGCAAAGCTGGGCCCTGTCAGGATGGCAGGTGTTGCGGTTGGAAGCACCTCGGACATCACGGCCACCGGGCCAAGCCCGCTTTCGAGCTCGATGCCCTTGCAGCAGGCGACGAGCGTCTTGTCGGCGAAATGCTTTGCGTGGTCGGACAGGAAGGCCCGCAGTTTCTGCATCGGCACAGCAATCAGCAGGATATCGGCGGCGGCCGCATCTGGTAGATCGCCTGTCACACTCAGCCCATCGGGAAAACGGCAACCCGGCAGTCGGGCGCGGTTCTCGCGCAGGTGCGCCATGTCGCCCGGGTCACGCGCCCAGAGTATCACGGGCCCGTTCTGGGCCAGCGATATGGCCAGCGCCGTGCCGAAGGCACCCGCACCAAGGACGGCGATGCTCATGCCTTTGCTCCCTTCTTGCCACTGCCCAGCATGGCAGGCCGCGCGGTATCGAGCGGCCATCGAGGGCGCGCCGATAGCGTCAGATCGTCCGGACCCCGCAGCGCGCGCTGTTCGGCAGCGGCATAGGCGATCATCGCTGCGTTGTCGGTACAGAGTGCAAGGGGCGGGGCGACAAACTGTGCCCGAAAATCCTTCGAAACAGTCTCTAACACAGACCGAATTGCCTGGTTGGCAGCCACACCGCCCGCCACGCAAAGGGTCCTTGGCGCGTCGTCGGGATACTGGGCAAAGGCGCGGCGTGTCTTCGACGCCAGTACATCGACAACCGCCGCCTGAAATCCGGCAGCAAGGTCCGCCTGGTCCTGCCTGGTTAAACCGTCTTTCTTTGCAACGATTGCATCGCGGGCGCGGAGCACGGCGGTTTTCAGCCCCGAAAACGACATGTCGCAGTTGTCACGGTCGAGCAATGGGCGGGGAAAAGCGAAACGGTTGGGATCGCCCTTTCGTGTTGCGGCCTCGATTGCGGGGCCTCCGGGCTGTGGCAGCGCGATCAGGCGCGCGACCTTGTCGAAAGCCTCGCCCGGCGCATCGTCGATCGTGCCGCCGAGGCGCGTGAACTCATCCGGGCCCAGAACGAGAAGGAACTGGCAGTGCCCCCCAGACACAAGCAACATCAGATAGGGGTAGGGCACCTGATCTGTCAGCCGGGGTGTCAGCGCGTGGCCTGCAAGGTGATTGATACCGTAGAGCGGCTTGCCCGTCGCGGCCGACAGGCCTTTGGCACACATGACCCCCGACACGACGCCCCCGATCAGCCCGGGACCGGCGGTCACCGCGATCATGTCCACGTCCGAAAGGGCCAGATCGGCCTCTATCAGAGACTGTTCAACGCAAATATCCAGTTTCTCGGCGTGCGCGCGTGCCGCGATCTCGGGTACCACGCCGCCGAAGGCCGCGTGCAGATCGGTCTGCCCCGCGACCACCGACGACAGCACCTGCGCTGTGCCGTCATCCCCGATGCGCACAATGGCCGCTGCGGTGTCGTCGCAACTGCTTTCCAGTCCAAGGATTGTCAAAGACGGCGGCATGGGCGCTTTCCGTTGCAAGGTTGCTGCACCGCAGGTAACACCGAGACCCGTGCCAAACAATGCCGAGAGCGTTCATGGAAAAGCCCGCCCTCCTGCTGACCCGCCCGAGAAAAGGTGCCGAGGCCTTCGTCGCGCGCCTTGATACAGAGGTTATGCAGGGCGTCCGTGTGGTGATCTCCCCGCTGATCGACATTTGCGAACTGGACGTGCATATCGGTCTTTCGGCCTATGCCGGGGTGATTTTCACCTCTTCGACCACAGTCGAGATTACTGAAAACGGAGCGGGCAGACCCGCCTGTTGCGTCGGTGCGAAGACGGCGGAACTGGCCAAAGAACGCGGCTGGCGGGTTGAGCGGATTGCGGTGGATGCCGATCAACTCGTTGCGTCACTTCTGAAGGACCCTGTCGATACGCCGCTCCTGCATCTGGGCGGCACCCATCGCCGGGGACAGGTGGCCGAGAGACTGTCTGAGGCAGGGCTGAAAACGGATGCGCTTGCGATCTACGACCAGGTGCTCCGACCCCTCTCGGACGAGGCGAGGGCGTTGCTTGCAGGGTCGGGTCCTGTGGTAGCCCCGCTCTTTTCTCCGCGCACCGCCGGTCAGTTCGCGCAAGAGGTCCAAGGCGCAGCGCGATTGCGCCTTGTCGCCATGAGCGAGGCGGTGGCGGAGCCGTTGCGCGCGCTTGACGTCGAATGCCTGCATATCGCGTGCTCGCCCACTGGCGACGGAATGCGTGATGCGGTTGAAATGCTTTTGCGTGAGGATAGCTTAGCTTGAAGGCGGTGCGCGTTGCCGGGTAAGGTTAGCGGGTTCATCTGGTCCGGCGATCAGAATCAGAAAGGACATCGGAGTGGCGAAAGAAAAGAAACCGGCCTCTGGCGGCAAGACCACGCCACAATCATCGAAGGCTGCGGGCGATACCGCGCTCCCCGGCACTGAAAAGTCGACTGAGACATCGTCGGCGTCCGAGGTGGCGAAGGCCAAGACCACGGCGACCAGCAACACGTCAAGCGCTACATCCGAAACCGCAAAGGCAAGTCCGCCGAAGACCTCTGCCAAGGTCGAAAAGCCCGCGGCTGTGCCAGAGAAGGCTAACATGCCAGCGGTGAGTGAGGGGGGCGACAAGGCGCCGGCAAAGGCTGCTGATGTGGCCAAGACGGCAGCGCCCAAAAAGGCTGATGCCACGGACGCGAAGCCAGAAGAGACCGGTAAGCATCAACCGACATCCGCCAAGCCCGAAACGCCCAAGGGCGCGGACGCCGCAAAGACTTCGGCACCAGGTGCCACGGCATCGGCTGACACCAGCCCGCGTTCCGCTCCACCTGCCGCGACGCGTCGTCAGCCGCAAAGAAGCGTGTTCTGGCCGCTGTTTCTTGGCGGTATCCTTGCTGGCGCGGTCGGGTTTGCCGCGTCAGAGATGAACGTTTTCAACACCCGGGTCGAGACGGCTGAAATCAGCGAGATGATTGCAGCGCAAGGGGATCGCATCGCAGCTCTTGAAAGTGCCGAACCTGCCGCGCCCCAGACGGTTGAAATGCCCAACCTTAGCGGGATCGACGCTAACCTCGCCGCCTTGTCCGAAAGCGTCTCTGGTATTGAAATGCGCTTGACCGAGTTGGAGGCGCGTCCCTCTGTCCCGGGTGATGCATCCACGGGACCGGCACAGGACTACAGTGCGGAACTTGCTGCCCTGCAATCCTCGATCGAGGCCCAGCGGGCCGAGATCGAACGACTGATCGCCAACGCCCAGAGTGTTGAGGAAGCGACGGCAAATGCCGCGCGACAGGCCGCGCTTCAAAGTGCGCTCACCAACATCACCGCTGCCTTGAATACCGGAAGCGGATACGCCCCCGCGCTGGATGACCTGAGCGCCAACGGCGTCGGACAAGTGCCCGACGCCCTCGCCGCCCCGGCAAACGACGGCGTGCCGACGCTGCTGCGGCTGCAGACGGAATTCCCGGACAACGCCCGTGCCGCGCTTGCCGCCGCACGCGCCGCCGGGGCAGATGGCGAGACCGACGGGATTGGTACCTTCTTGCGCCGTCAGCTGGGCGCGCGGTCGGTTCAGCCCCGCGAGGGATCGGACCCAGATGCTGTGCTGTCCCGGGCCGAGGCCGCGGTGCGCGACGGTCGTATCGCCGACGCCCTAGCCGAGATAGAAACGCTGCCCGCCGAGGCGCAGGCGGCCATGGAAAGCTGGCTCGCAGACGCGCGCGCCCGTGCAGATGCCGAAGCTGCCGTGCAGGACCTGTCCCAACGCCTGACGGCAAACTGAGGAAGTTGAACTTATGCTCTGGTCACTGATCAAGATTATCGTGTTCGTCGCCGCCATCGCGGCGCTGGCCTGGGGGGCGGGATACCTGCTGGAAAGCCAGGGCGGCGTTCAGGTGACGGTGATGGGAACCGAGTACAGCTTTGGTCCCTTGCAGTCCGTCATCGCGGTCGTGGTCCTGGTGATTGCCGTCTGGCTGCTGCTCAAGATCATGTCCCTGCTCGTGGCAACCTGGCATTTCCTCAACGGCGACGAGACCGCGCTGTCGCGCTATTTCGACCGTAACCGCGAGCGCAAGGGGTTCAACGCGCTCTCCGAAGGGCTGATGGCGCTAGCCAGCGGCGAGGGCCGGCTAGCGCTGGCCAAGGCGCAGAAGGCGGACAAGTATCTCAACAAGCCGGAGCTGACGAATTTGCTGACCGCGCAGGCCGCCGAAATGGCGGGCGACCGGCGCAAGGCCGAGGAGACGTATCGCAAGCTGGTCGAGAACGAATCCACGCGGTTCGTGGGTGTGCGCGGGATCATGAAGCAGAAGCTGGCCGAAGGCGACACCGACACTGCGCTGAAACTGGCCGAGAAGGCCTTTGCCCTGAAGCCCAAGCACGAGGAAACCGGCGATCTGCTGTTGCAGCTTCAGGCCGAGAAAGAGGACTGGAAGGGCGCGCGCAAGACGCTGAGCGCCAAGCTGAAGAACGGGCATTTGCCGCGCGATGTGCACAAGCGGCGCGATGCGGTTCTGGCGCTGTCGGAGGCGCGGGACGTGTTCCACGAGGGCAGTGATATCGACGCCCGCGAGGCGGCGATCGAGGCGAACCGCCTGTCACCGGACCTCATTCCGGCGGCGGTGATGGCGGCACGTGGGTACATCGAGAAGAACAAGCCGAAATACGCGGCGCGCGTTCTGACCAAGGCCTGGAGCGTGCATCCGCACCCGGACCTCGCCGCGGCCTTTGCCGAGATCGCGCCGGACGAAAAGCCCTCCGCGCGGATCAAGCGGTTCGTGGCGCTGACCAAGTCGCAACCGGACCATCCCGAAACCAAGATGCTGAAGGCCGAGCTGCATATTGCGGACGAGGACTTCCCCGCCGCCCGCCGCGCTCTGGGCGATCTGGTGGAAACCGATCCGACGGCGCGGTCGGTGACGCTGATGGCGGCGATTGAGCGGGGCGAGGGGGCGTCGGACACGGTTGTGAAAGGCTGGCTGGCGCGGGCGCTGACAGTGCCGCGCGGGCCGCAGTGGATTTGCGACAATTGCCAGCACATCCACGCGGAATGGCGTCCGATCTGCATCAACTGCAAGAGTTTCGACACGCTGACATGGAAGACGCCGCCGATGTCGGAGGTTGCGATGCCGGGCGGTGTTCAGATGCTGCCGCTGATCGTTGGGGCGGTTGAGGACAAGTCGGGCGCGGAGGTGGAAGGCCAGATCGCCACGCGCAGCGACATCGAGGATGCCGAGATCGTCGGCGATGGCGATGTGGGTGAAAAAGAGGGGCAGGGGGCCGATAAATAGGGCTTTCGCTGGCCTTCGCCCTTTGCTAAAGCGCTCGCGGAGCGCCGCTGTAGCTCAGCTGGTAGAGCACGTCATTCGTAATGATGGGGTCGGGGGTTCGAGTCCCTTCAGCGGCACCATACATCCTTAGATAAGTCCCTGAAGTTCCTTCAAGTTAACCAACTGAAGGTCTACTTCTGTGGCACACATTCCGTACACAATTTTCCGTTCAGGCACGTTTTACTACAACCGCCGTGTACCCAAACATGCCGTTGAAGCATACGGCCAGTTCATACGACAAGCACTCTCTCAAGACCCAGATGAAGCAGCTGCCTATGCAGAACGTCTAAGTAATGTGCTAGAGGCATCTTGGGTGAACCCGTCCTGTGTGAAACCTGTTGACGTCGCTGCTGTGGTGGAAAGCTTCAAGCCACGGTCCGTTCTTCTGTCTGAAATGTCAGAGGAGTATCTGTCTTTGAGGAGGATCGACGAAACACCACCAAGATCAGCTTTGGCTACCTTTATCTCCCTGGCAGGTAATAGGGACGTTGCAGGATACACTCGTGAGGACGCCAAGCTATTCGTGTGTCATCTGCTCAAGAGGGGCAACAAGACAGCTACCATCCGCCGTAGGATCAACAGCCTGTCAGCTATCCTGAACTATGCCTACTCTGAGCTAGACATCGACAAGCGCAATCCCTTCACACGTCTTCTGATACAGGGAGAAGGAGAGGACAGCCTCAAGCGTGGTACCTTCACCAATGATCAACTGAAGCAGGGATACGACAAGGCATTGTCCTCAGGCAGTACGGTGAAGCTCCTGATGCCTCTGTTGGGAGAAACTGGGTGTCGATTGGCAGAGATTGTTGGCCTGAAACTGGAAGACATCGACCTTCAGGAGGACCTGATCCACATTCGTCCAAACTCAGCCAGAAGACTAAAGACACCAAATTCGACACGGACACTCCCTCTGGTGGGATACGCCAAGCTGGCCATAGAGCAGGTAATACAAAGGTCAGAAAGAGAGTGGTTGTTCCCCCGATACATCAAGGGTGGCACCTGCAAGGCCACACACGCGTCTAATGCCCTCAACAAGTGGTTGAAGAGGGACTTCGAGGGAATGACTGCCCATTGCCTCAGGCATACCATGAGAGATCGTCTCAGAGCCCTGGAATGTCCCAATGACCTAATTGACCAGATCGGTGGATGGAGGACTGTTGGGGGTGTGGGAGTGAGCTACGGAAGGGGGTACGCGGTGGAGCAGGTCAGGGAATGGCTGCAGAGGGCCTGTCTTTGACGTTGTGTACAGGTGCGTCCCTTTAGTACCCTTGATGAGTAGGCAATCTTAATCCGTACTTTGGTCGAGGCGGCAATGGCAGCAAAAAAGCGACTTCATAAAGTTAAGAAGGGCGAAACACTTGAGAGTATCGCCCGACAGTACAAATATGAAAATATTGATATTATATGGAAAGATAAGAGGAATACCAAACTACGAAAAGCTTGGGAGGCAGAGGCCAAGTCCGCCAAGAAGGGGAAGCAAAAACTGCCTCCGAAGTTGAAGCCGGGTGATGTCCTCTTTTTGCCGATGCCGAAATGGGTTCTAAAAGAACTTGAAGTTGTCTTGCTGAATATGAACCTCCACCGAAACAGCCTCTTGGAGGCCCGCGAAGATGCCAAAGCGCGTATCTCTGATTTAAAAAAGCGAAATGGCTACATTCAGTATTACATAAAACGTATTGATGATGTGGTCCTAAAGAAGGTCGCAGAGATTAAGAAATATATGAAAAAGGCTGAGGACGCGCGTGACCATGCTGACTTAATTCAGAGCTTTGCGACAATGCACAATACCCTTGCCAAAGAAGGTCTAAAGAAAGTGGTTGTTAAGGGTGGATCGAAGCTTGAGAAGAAGATCGAAAAGCAAACGTTAAAGCAAATTGAGAAATCGAGAAGTCGCCTCTTGAAAAGCAAGATGATCTCAGAGGGTGACCAGGTAACCAAAAGCCATCTTATTGGGCTTGGAGTTCTGCAGGACAAGGCTGATGGGCTTCAATCTCTCGCAGTGGATTTTGGTGCAAAGGGAACCGACGCCGATACGGGTCTTGGAAAAGCTCTACGCTTCTATGATGATGCCACATCTTATGCACACTACATGTGGGTGTTCACGAGAGGAGTTAGTGGAGGCGGTTGGTCGTGGAGTTCAATCAGCGAAGATGCTGAAAAGAAGGTTAGGGAGCTAGTAAAACTTGCAGAAGGCTACAAGGCAGAAATGAACAGTGCCATCAAGACGCACCTTTCCATGATCTCAGTTCTTGAAAAGCAGCTTGTTTCATTAAAGGCTCAGATCGCGGAAGTGGAAAAGAAGTCTGTAGAACTTATCGACGCGATGGCTAGCTAAATATGGGAAAAAAAGAACTGATACACGGTCATAGTAGTAGAATTTAGGTTTTTCTGAACCTGCCTGCGCACCCCAAACGGATATTTCAAGGTTACGGGATATTTCCGGGTTTCTTGCGTCCCTAATAAAACTACTCCATCAACAACGCATCTCACTCTTGGCAATCTAGAATTTTTTGCTCTTTAGTGCCTTTTCAACATCGCGCAGTAGGACACCGAGGTCGTAAGCAAACTTCCGGTGCTTCTTTAGCCAATCGAGGTCCTCCTTCGAGTATGACTTATCCTTCATGCGTTTTTCGTTCTCAGTATAAAAGCTGCGCGCTACTTTCAAATGAGGTGCGAGTTTATTCTCGAGATCATACAGCCGAGAGAGTGGCTCGCTTAAAATAGATTGCACGTAAGCGTCATATGCTTTCCAATAAGCTTTGTCTCCTTCCAGTTCCTTGAGCTTGTTTCTGCCGGGCTTTTTGTCCGCGGCTTTTCTTAGGTCAGGCATGCATGTTCCCCCCTAGCAGGAATTTCCTAATTAGCATTCGTCATCTAGAACACTAACAGTTTGATGTTGCCGCCATCTTGCGCACTGATCAAGCTTCCTATGCACATGGACACGTTGAGCGAGGTGCAGGAAGCGTCCACGATCTGAAGGTGGAGTTTTGGCCCATTCACAGGATGCGAGAGGTCGGGGCCAGAGGAATGAGCGAAGAAGCCTTAACCGAACAAAGTGCTATAGGGTATATATAGGAACCTGTTCGGATAACGATCTACACGAAGGCCCGGATTATGTTAATGTCGCCAAAGAATGAAGGCACGGCTCACTAGCGAGTAACGGATTGGTCCATGCGTGTTCTTTAGCCAAATCAGGAGGTCGGATCGTGACTGTTTTGAACCTTACTTGGCTGGCCATAATGACCGTAGTTTTTGTAATCTGGTGCGGTTTCACGTTTAGAACTCTCTGGCGACTGACACGAGTTTCAATGGAGCGGCTCGACCCGACGGGAAAAGGCTTTTTCCACTGGGTTCTGCACTCCCTGATTGCGTTCGGCGAGTTCTTGTCTTCGGAGCAGTACAGGCCGGAACGAGTTAAGCTGCTGCTAATCACTGCGCTACTGTTCGCGATTATTGTGGCTAGGCCGATGCTACTGGTGGCTATCATGTAGGCCCGCCCCAAAAGTAACTCCCAAGGCTCGGGAGAATGAACCAAGGGGGCACAATAGGGAAGAGTTGGTACGATGTGCGTAGTTCTATTCTGGGTAGACGTCGAGTGTTTCTTTTCACGTCTGTCGGATGGCGTAGGAATACGGCGAGTGCTTGATTAAGATTTGGTCATATCTTCGAGTGGCTTCCATCGCACAACGGTGACTTACCCGAAGCCTTGCACCCACAGAAGAAGACCTTCCCATCCTTGTCTGCAGTGTACTTAACCGGCGAAAAGTCTGTCCCCTTGTGGCTCCCATCACAGAATGGTTGGTTCTTGCTCTTCCCACAGGCACACCAAAAGTAGTTCTTTCCGGCTTCGACTTCAGTTGGGTAGGGGGCCTTCTGGGCGATCTCTGGCTTTGTCATTGTCTTCTCCGATTGAACCTAGATCAGGCTTAATTGAAAAGTTGTATACGTTTGAGGCACTTTTCTCATATGTCCCTGGGGCAAGGTCCAGTGAGACAACCGCGGCTCCATGTCTGGTAGGTTTAGAAACCAAATTCGATCAGCCTGCTTTGATATTTTCGGATCAAGCAATCGGAATTGTCTGAACATTCATCTCGACGACTCAACCAATCCCTTTGTTGTCTAAGGAACTCGCGTGAAACGCTTGATTTTGTATTCCTTCGATAAATAAAGAATATCCAGTTCATCGCGCGATCAAGTGCCCACATGTCCTCAGACCGACAGATGGCAAACTCAGTTGGGGTTTCGGCCTTAGCGCAGTTGAAGCTGGGACCATTTATGCCCGTATCCATAGACTGCGATCGGAGTCTCTTCTCCACATCGAGACACCAGCGGGCAAATCCAATATCAGCAATCTCATCCTTTGCCGCGTCACTGTACTCTCCTAGTAGTCCGGCAAACACTTCTCCTCCGTAGACTTCATGCCCAGCTGACAAGACTGCGCGCGCTTGGGAACGAAAAAACTCTTCGGAAACACCAAAGACATCAGTGCAGTACGCTGCCATGCCAGAATACTGGACCACCCGATCAGTGATCTTGCGTGGAGTGGGCCTGTCTTTTGGACGAGCAATCTCTTCCCCGTCTACAATATGCGCATCAATATCCAACCACAGTGCAATATCAGGAGTTATGGGTTTGAGGGGCTCTCCCGGCGCTGCGCGAGTGAAGTATTCAATTGCTTTGAAAGACAATTCTAGCTCATTCAAGAACGCGCCGATTTTAGCATTTGCCGACCCGGACACTGAATATTTGGCGCTTCCATCAGCCATAATGGCCATTTCGTACGCTGCATGCACACTGATGTTAGAATCCTTGTCCATGTAGCGTCTAGCTCCAGAGACCCACATTACGGCGCAAATCGAATGGCAGCCAGCGCCTGGCAACACCCACGTATGATAACCTCGAGCGGCAATTTCTGCAGCAATCCAGATTCCCTCCTCAACTAGCCCCCCCGGTGAAGTGAGCAGGACAAACGCCTTTGGAGTTTCTCTCGCTATCGCGTAGAATGCATCCCCATCCCCCTTCATTATCGGACCAGTGATCATGATAACCTGGTAACCATTTTCTCCTGGATAGGCTTGGATTTCGGCGGCATGAGCTTGGGAAGAGAAAAGTGTTCCTAGCAGGCTTATTACGCCAAGAGTTATCAAAAGCCTGTTCATCATGTGAAACTTCCAGTGGGTTGAGAGTAAGAGTGGGGTACCTAGCCAGCATTCTAACTGAGGTGCCTCTAGATTTGTAGACGCTTTGCTTGGTCATTTTTGGAAGCAAATGAAGACGCAAATGTCAGGGCAAATTAGCTTGGTGCTGTGAGTAAATAAAAAGAAATATACCACAAACGGTTGAAACACCTCATTGTCATGCCCATCTCTCCAGCCACATTATCGGAGTTTCTATTGGTGTCGGAATACTTGATCTTGCACGATTGGCTGACAAGAAAATTGACAGTAGAAGAGGCTGAAAATGTTCCACCTCCAGACTTGAGATCACAGATACAGGAGTGCTGTCTACCTCCATATTTGAGCGTATGGTTCCGTCCCGCTAAACCTAAACCTCTCATCAATTTGGATAACCCAGAGTGGGTTAAGTTGAAATCTAAGCTGAAGGAGGGGGATGAGTTGTGGGAGTTCAGCACCCCAAGAAAATACTGGGAAGCAATGTGTGGTAGGTCAGGTGTTGTTCTCAGGCGAAATAATGAAGTGATCGATGCAATAGTTTTGGTAATGAATTAGGAATTTGCACAATGAAATTTGTACTTTGTCATAGTAGTGCAGGAATACGCCTATGATTATTATTGGGTTTGATAGCGAGTATGTAAGGCGTGGGAAGCGTAACGCAATCCTGAGTTATCAGTACGCCGTCAAGTCGGATAAAGGCCTTTGTACAGGGATCGTATATACGAAGTCCGAGAAAGATGAGGACAAGTTTACCTTCAATGAACTGATCGCTGAAGCCATTATCGAGGCAATGAAAAAGGGTGTTATTACAGGCGGCTGGCCGAAAGAAGTTTATGCGTGTGCTCACTTCAGCAGAGCAGATTTTGCAAGCTTCAAGGATTACAAGAAATTATCCAGAAAATTAGACTCGCTTCGCGGTACCTACGCTTCTGTTGGAGGTCCATTGAAGCGGTCAATCTACGATAAAAGCAGAAATAAACATGAGGTGACTGTTCATTGTCGCGATACGATGACGATCTCACCCGGAGGTTCTTCCTTAGCAGCACTCGGTGATTTGGTTGGCCTAAAGAAGATAGAGATTAAGCCATCCTATAAGGTGGCAATGGATAAGCTTCTTAAAGACGATCCTACTCTTTTTAAGGAGTATGCGATCAGAGATGCTGAGATTGCTGCTGAGTACGCTTGGAAACTAGCGGAGTTCTCTAAGGAGCAAGGGCTGGGTTTCAAGGTACCTCTTACCTTGGGGTCTATTGCGACAAAGCTTCTGTTCAGTCTTTGGGATCACAATGGAATATCGAGTGATGATGTGCTTGGGCAAGAAGAAGTCATAGAGACGAAGTTCCTTAAAGGGGCCTATCTAACGAAGAAGCGTAAGGTTCCAATCTCTGAAGTTCATGAAAACCAAGCGCTTGCTACCGAGTGTTACCACGGTGGTCGAAATGAAGCTTACACGTTCGGTCCCTCCAAAGACGCCTTCTGGACGGACATTGATATCTCAGGTGCGTACTCCACAGCTATGGCTGCTATTAGGACCCCCGACTGGGAAAGCCTGTATCACACTAAGGATGTTAAAGAATTCACCAAGGATCGGTTAGGACTGGCAAGGGTAAGGTTTGAGTTTCCTGAAGACTGTCAGTTCCCGTGTCTTCCTGTGCGGTCTGACAATGGATTGATCTTCCCTCTGAAGGGTGAATCCTGCTGCGGTTCTCCAGAAATCGAACTGGCGAAATCAATTGGTGCTAATGTTGAGATCAAAGCTGGCGTCATTGTGCCTTGGAAGGATAACACAAGGCCATTTGAACTCTTCAGTAAGATGGTCCGTGACGAGCGAACGAAGAACACGAAAGGGTCGATATTCGAGCGCGCTTGGAAGGAAATCGGGAACAGTCTCTACGGGAAGGTGGCTCAAGGTCTTCAAAAGAAGAGAGTCTTTGACAGTAGGAGCGATGAAACCAAGCCATTACCCCCTTCCAAGATCACGCAACCGTTTCTCGCGGCATACATTACCTCCATTGTCAGGGCGACGCTGGGAGAACTTCTGACCCGTGTTCCAGATGACAAGACGGTTATCAGCGCAACGACAGATGGCTTCATTACGGATGCCGAGAAGAAGGAGGTAGACCTGAGTGGACCCCTGTGCACTTTCTTTAGAGATCAAGCAGAGCGTCTTACAGGCGATAGGAAGATCATTGAGGTCAAGCATGTTGTCCCGCAAGTCATTTGCATGAAGACAAGAGGGCAACTCACCGTAGGCATCCTTGACGATGTCCTTCCTACGCTGACAGCAAAGGCAGGAGTTTCGGTTCCCAGGGCTGACGACAAAGACGAAGCTGAAAACAACTGGATGTTGGAACTGTTTCTCAGGCGGACACCGGACACAGAGGTTCTCACCCGCCAGCTTACCTCGATGCGAGACATGCACCTGAAGGACTCTGATCTGTTGATGGAGGAAAGATGGAAGAAGACAAACCTGGAGTTTGACTGGAAAAGAGAGCTTCACTCTCCCACCACTGTCATGGTTGGTCAGGTCATCAACGAGAAGAACTACGATCACGTATCCTTACAGTCAAAACCACACAAAGACATCGACACATTTAGGGAGACGCGGAAGAGGTTTGATGAGTGGAGAAAGACCAAGTGCCTAGAAACCGAGGACAACTGGAAAGATTGGGAACGCTTCATACATACAGCCTCGCTCAGATCGTCCGGAGCTATCTCAGGCAAGGGTCCCCTTGTTGATCAGTGCAAAAGACAGTTCCTGAAGGACTTCGCCAACAACAAAGATGGCATCAAAGACTGTACCTACAAAGAGCTAGCCGATTGGTTAACTGTTGAAGGGTATCCTACGAAAGCGGATGATGTGAAGAACGCCAAGCGGTCTGAGGCCAAAGACTACGATTGGTCTAAAGAAGGAGATGAAAAGGTTAAAGAGCTGATCAAGAAGCTGGAAGGTCGGTTTGGCTGGACTGGCAAGGTGTAGGTGTAACTTCCGAGTACTGGGCTCCCATACAGACAAATTACACCTTCTGTATTTTTGTTTTAAATCAATGTGTTGATTGATTGGGCCGATACGAATTCTTACCAAATATCGTATTTCAAGATGTCCGTTGAAGCCCAAGAGATAGAGCAACGAGGGCCCGGATGCTGTCAAAAGCATTTTCATTGAAACAAGAAGTATAAGAGCACCAGAAAGAGTAAGAGATATACGTTTGGGCTCGTTGACTCGATTTGCGTCTATGTGCTCTGCTCATGTTAAGATGAAACCGAAGATCGACATGAAACCCTTAAGAACAATTGTTGCTACTATCGGGTTGCTGACCTGTTCAGTATCTGCTGCATCCAGCGCATCTCTTCTTGGGGACACCGTCAATTGCTCAACCAGTGGCACATCTACTTGGATATGCGTAAACAACACGGCAGTTGTTGGATCAGGTGACGAATTCATAGTTGGAATAACCGGGAATACAGACATTATTGTTGACATAGGTGCCTCCGACATTCGCTTAGACATGACAACAGGAATCGGTAACATGTTTGGGCTAGGGCCCCTTACATTTGGAAGCCTAGATTTTGGAACAGGGATTGCAGGACTCTCCTACACGTCGAATGTTACTGGTTTGAGCTCAGACAGGTTTTCCTTCACGCCAGACTCCGTATCAATCAATTTGGACTTCTTAAATTCCTTTGATGGCGGCTTCGTTGAAGTTGAACTATTCGAAACAACTGTGGTCCCACTCCCTGCGGCGTTCCCCATGCTTTTAGCAGCGCTTGGTGGCTTGGGCCTAATGGCACGCCGCAAGCGTAGGGTTGGGTAAGGCCGCCAGAATGGACCTCAGAGGCTCTCAGAGGCCGATTTAGGGGGGGGTCTCGCCTCCAATAAGGATCACCCGCCAGGCGACTCATTAAGGGGCCTAATCAGGCACTTATTCAAACTGTTCGAACATCACTTTACGGGTCTTCAGTTGCTCGATTTGAGCGGTTGTCATCCAGCAAGTCAGATACACAGTGCCATCAGTTGCCAGATCGCTCAGCTCGAACTTCGAGAGTGTTTTCTTGCTCGGGCTTTCCGGTGTAATGCGGTTGCCTTCCATCAAGTTGCGGACAGCTGAAGACTTGACCCCGAAGTTGGTATTCTCGGGGATCACGCCGTAGTCTTCCAAGATTTTCTTCAAGTCGAGCTTTGCTACAGCAACAGCAATCACGTTCCCGAAACCGTCCAAGATAGGGCCACCGCTGTTCCCCGGTTGAAGGGCAGCATCGATTTGGATTTGCGAGTAATTATTACCGACCCCAGACACAGAACTCACAATGCCCTGCGTGAACTTCAGGGAAGAGCTGAGCCTGTCACCAAACGGAAAGCCAGCTACGATTACATCCTGCAATGCGTAAGGGTTCTCTCTGCTGAGCGAGAAGTAAGCGGCAGGGGTCTCATCAGTTTTGAGCAAGGCAAGGTCGTTCAGTTGGTCACTGGCGATGATAATGGTGTTCAATACCCTTCCTCTGGAGTGAACTTTGATCTCTTCACAACCCTCAATCACATGACTGTTTGTGATGATATGGCCTTGGTTAGAGACGTAGAAACCAGTTCCGGAGGCCACTCTGTATGTCTCATCGTCTTGAGATACTTGCGGCTCTGCAACTTGAACCTCCACATCGCAAGCTAACCCTCGCCTCTTGGCTTCTTCCACATACTCTAAAGGGCCATTCTCCGAAGTTCTCCAAACCTTTCTGCCATCAATTGTGCTCGTAGCCATGTAGCAAAGCTGCTTCACAGAGCAGGTTGAGGGATCATTGAAGCATGAAGCTCTTGCGGAGGGACTTGGACTGTCTTGCTGAGGGATGTCCTGCAGTAAAGCCTCAATCACATAGCGAGCAGCTACTTTGCCCTGTACGTCAATTGTTCCCAGCTCAAGTGCAGCATAGGAGATTAGCCCTACGAATGTGTCTCTTCTCCAAACGCTAGAATTGTCGGTCAGAATGTAACCAGCAACATAAAGTTTGTCTTGAATTCTTTCTCGTGATTGAGCTGAGAGAGAGAGGTACGCTTCCATAAGTGCTGGGGCGACATCGTCAACAGATTTGCCTACACAGTCGGAAAGTTTGCCATCCGTGTATTGGCAGAAGTCAGCCGCTCCGTGGGGCCAAACCAAGTAACCTCGGCCATTTTGCTGGTCTTTACTGTACTCGCCAACGAAGGTCAGACCATCTGCAAATCTGGCGACACCTAGGCCGTCCTTTTGATCATCTTTAAACTGACCTTTGTACTTGTCACCGTTGGCCAAAGTGAGGGTACCCAGACCGTTGGCCTGACCTCCCCCCATTCGCCAACGTATCTCCAGCCATTGGTCTCAGTTAGAACTCCAAAGCCATGTGGTTCGTCATTTTTCCACTCCCCAACATACTCTCCCCCGTCAGAGTAAGTGTGCTTCCCGTAACAGTTGTTCCAAACCACCTCCGTGGAGCTTGGGCAATCAGGAAGAGAGGAGGCTGAAGATGGTGTCGGGAACAGGAGGCAAGCCGCTAGGGGGATGAACTTGAGGCTCTTCATACGACCGGGTTGCCTTTGATCTCTGCTGCAATCGATTTCGTTATGACTGGCCTAAGGCTAGTCGAATGTCATGCAGTCTGTCTAGGAATTGACCGGCGAACCTCCAGTTGTGTTGATCTCAATTGGAAGTAGCGGAAAACAAACCCAGGCCACCCGAACTCAAAAGGCACCCCAAGGCTCAGGTGAGTGAACCAAGGGGGCAATAGGAAGAGTTGGTACGTTGAGCGCAGTTCTATTTTAGGTAGATGTCGAGTGTTGCTTTTCACGTCATTTGTCTGGCGCGGGATGGCAGGTATTATTGATTGCTTTGATCTGAGTCTCGAGCGGCCTCCATCGCACAACCGAAATACCCAAGTTACGGCAACTTCTCGGCAACTTCTCGCCTCATTCATCATGCAAAAGAAGGATGCTCGCCCTAATCTGCCAACTGAAGTCTGCTCATGCACAACGAAATCTACAACACTCCAAACGTTTCAACTTTCATCGCTCCAGAGATAGTAAAAGAACGAGCAAGGTTCCGATGGCTTCTCGCTGGTCTGGTGATTTTGTTCGTTCTAGCAGCTACGGGGGCTACAGCATGTTGATCTCGTGTCTAGCCCCCACGGACTGGGCCACTTCTTTGTAGAGTCTCGGGCATTGGCGGTCGCATGTTGAGCGCCTGGTGC
>NZ_JBFNXX010000099.1:0-884 GCF_040811725.1 Sulfitobacter sediminis | reverse complement strand
TGGAGCGAGTGTTAAGCGGCACGCTAAATCAAGCAATCGGCGGAGCGGGGTTTGTGGTATGCTGAAAAAGTGCTTCTCCATTTTGGGGAGGCAGCAACATGGGGAGATCTGTAAAATGACAGCTACCAACTACACAATGGTTACCGTTGCTTCGTGCGAACCCAGTTTCTTGAACCAGGCTTTAAAGCATACAGGCGCGTTGGCGGAAGAACTGAAAGCCTCTGCCGGTGCAATCATTACACGCTATGGGGTGCTCGCGACAGGAGAGCACGCCGGAAGTATGATACTCATGCAAGGGTACTCGGAGCTAAATGGCATCGATGCGGCATTCGGAGTTTATAACAAATCAGCCGATTATCAGGCATTGATCGGTAGCGGTAAGGTCAATGTGACATTGCGGAATATCCTGAAAGTTGAGCCGCTCGAGTTGGAAAATCAGTCCACTGATGTTCCGGCATACGGCGTTTTGACACGTTGGGGATCTGCAGATTCGATGGTCGATCGAATGCGTGGAATGGTGCACCTTTTTGAAGATAATGGCGCGATGTTCATGCGTTATTGGACGATTATGACTGGGTCGCATGCCGGCCGCCGTTTGCTGGCAGTGGGGTATCCTTCGATGGATGCCATAGAAAAGACCTACAACGCCTTACGCGGCAGTGATGACTACAATTCGATGGTCAGCGATATCGACATCGATTTTCGCAACATTGTGCGTATTGCCGGTTAGTAGAACGCAACTTCGAATAGGTTAGCCGCGTAACGGTAGGTGTTCTATCAGGTACCAAAGATATGCGATGGTGCGAATGCTCTGTCGCATATTTGTTGGAATCCGAAACCGATTTTTCCGACAAGTCATCAATGATATGTTTTTCCCGCGATGC
>NZ_JBFNXX010000098.1:0-898 GCF_040811725.1 Sulfitobacter sediminis | reverse complement strand
TGAGTTTTGAGAACGCCATCTCGATCGGGTTCAGGTCCGGGCTGTAAGGCGGTAAGAACAGGAACCAGCAACCGTGTTCGCGCAGGAGCGCTTCGGCCTCCTTGTTACGATGGGTGGCCAGGTTGTCGAGGATCACGGCAGTGCCGGGTTCGATCTCCGGGATCAGCACGTCGCGGATGTAGGCGACAAAGGCGGGGCCGTCCATCGCCCCTTTGATGACCCAAGGTGCGATCAGATCGGATGGCCCCAGTCCGGCGATCAAGGTCTGGGTTCCCCATGACCCAAATGGCGCAGATGCCGTCAATCTCGTCCCGCGCAGGGACCGTCCCCGGAGGCGTGTCAGGTTCGTTTTGACGGAGGTTTCGTCAAGGAAGACAATGCGTTCAGGCATCGCGCTGATCGCCGGAACGCGATGATCGAACCAATCGGCCCTTGCGCGTCTTACCTTTGCGCGCTTGCGTTCATCCGCAATGAGGCTCTTTTTTTGTACGTGTATCCCAGCCGCTTGAGCGCTTGATCAAGACCAGAGACTGACGCGGTCACGTCATGTGCATCGGCCAAGGCCCCCTGCAACTCCCTGAGCGTGATGTCCGGGTCTTGATGGATCAGCTCGATGAGAAAATCGTGGTACGGAGCCAACCGCCCATGTCCGGTATTGCGCGGGTTGTCGGCGGGCGTCAGGCGCAACCCGCGTTTGAGCCTTTGTGACAGACGCGATGCCGACGCCGCCGAAATCATCAGGCGGCGACCAATCTCGCGGCCCGTCAGACCTTGGGCAAAGAGCAACTCAAAACGGGCACGAATATCGGCGGAAAGCGGATTGGGCATGAACTGATCCTCCTGAACAGGATGAATCAGAAAACACACCTCATGGGAATCCCCTTTGATTCAACGAAAG
>NZ_JBFNXX010000097.1:0-981 GCF_040811725.1 Sulfitobacter sediminis | reverse complement strand
TTCTCCCACGGGCTGCCCGGTTCGATGAAGGCCGTCCTGGCTCCCACGGCTTCGATCCATGCCCGGACGTCTTTGGCAACGAACTCGGGGCCATTGTCGCTGCGCACAAATGCCGGCGGCCCTCTCAGGATGAAGAGATCGGTGAGAGCGTCGATCACGTCGGTCGAGTTCAGCTTCCGCTTCACTGTGATTGACAGGCATTCCCGGCTGAACTCATCGAGGATGTTCAAGGTACGGAACGCCTTGCCGTCGTCAGTGCGGCAATGCACGAAATCGTAGCTCCAGACATGGTTGCGGTGCTCAGGCCTCAGGCGGATGCATGATCCGTCATTCAGCCAGAGACGGCTCTTCTTTGGTTGCTTGCGTGGCACCTTCAGCCCCTCCCGTTTCCATAGCCGCTCAACACGGCCGACGCTGACCTGCCAGCCCGCATCTCTCAGCAGAACGGCGACGCGGCGGTAACCGTAGCTGCCGTATTGCCGGGCCAGTTCAATCATGTCCGCGACAAGCCGGTCTTCGTCTTCCCGGCCTCGGGGAGAGTACCTTTGCGTCGATCGATGCTGCCCCAGCACCCGGCAGATCCTGCGTTCCGAAACCTTCATCCTACTTCGGATCAGGTCGATGCAGGCACGCCGGCGGGCGGGGCTCAGAAGTTTCCCCGGGCTGCTTCCTTAAGGATTAGTTTGTCCAGGGTCAGGTCCGACACGGCTTTCCGAAGCCGTTCATTCTCTTTCTGGAGCCGTTTTAGTTCCTTAAGTTGGTCGGTTCCCATACCGCCATACTGCTTGCGCCACCGGTAATAGGTCTGCTCGGTAATGCGCACTTCGCGGATCGCATCCACGCGCTGCATACCCTGGCCGACAAGCACATCAACCTGCCGTAACTTCTGAACTATCTCCTCGGGCTTGTGCCGCTTGTTTGCCATTCTCTGTCCTCCGTTCCCTATACATAACGGTGGACCTAGTCAGATGAGGCATTCCA
>NZ_JBFNXX010000096.1:0-1043 GCF_040811725.1 Sulfitobacter sediminis | reverse complement strand
CGAAGTCGATCGGCGAAGTTTTTCAGGATGGGATTGTGTTGGCTGGCAACGAGAGCAGCTTGGAACAGCACATGTCTGAGAAGTCGTCGTCCGCCTCCGATTGCCCGTTTTCCACGCATAGCTCCACTGTCGTGCGCGATCGGCGCAAGACCTGTAAGTGCGGCAGCTTGTTCGCCGGTGATCTGCCCAAGTTCGGGCATTTCGGCGATCAGCATCGTGCTTGCAACCGGCCCAATCCCTGGGACCGAACGCAAAATGTCCGCAGTCGCGGTCAGGTTTTCATCAGCTGCGATGATCTGTGCGATCTGAGCTTCAAGTCGGGCAATCTGTCGGTCGAGCAAACCTTTGAGATCTTCGTCCATGTTCGCGAACATCTCGTCTGATCCGAGCTTCACATGAGCTTTGATCTGCGCCAAGAGCCGTTTGCGCGTTTCGACGAGTTGCCCGCGCTTTGGCACCAAGGCTCTGAGAAGACGTATCTTTTGATGCGGTAGGGTCCGCCCCGCACCTGGCCTGAACACCATGAAGCGGGCGATGAGTTCCGCGTCGATCCGGTCGGTCTTGGCGCGCGTGCCCCGGCTGGCGGCGAAGGCCTTGATTTGGGCTGGCGGCAATTGCCGCGTCGCGATTCCGGCGGCGTCAAGGGCGGACCAGAGACGCCATTCCTGTCCACCAGTGGCCTCAAAGCAAACCAGTGCGGAGACTGGCTCTGCCAGGTCGACAAGCCGCGCATGCCCTTCAACCGTGTTTGGCAACCGCAGCCGCTTGCCATCCGGCAGGCAATGAATGTCCAGCCAATTCCGGCTGACGTCTATGCCAATGATCCGATCCTGTGATACCGTATCCATGTTCTCTTCCTTCTGATCCGTGGTCCGACTTGGCCACATGCAACTGTTCGAGATGATGAAGAGAGACGGTGCTGGCTCGCTAACAAACGTGGTCTAACCCACAAGGCTCAGACGCCATACACTGCCCCATCACCGATCTTCGCCAAGCCCGGTGATGGGGCATCAATATCAGATCAGAGATACAGAAGGCTCAGG
>NZ_JBFNXX010000095.1:0-1055 GCF_040811725.1 Sulfitobacter sediminis | reverse complement strand
GTCCTGAAGCTTCTGCGTGAGATTGAACTGAAGCTTTCGGAGGGCAGTGATGTGCAGACAGCATGCCGCGCCGTCGGTGTCAGCGATGCAACCTACTACAACTGGCGTCGGCGCTTCGGCGGGATGGCGCGGTCACAGTTGTCGGAGCTGCGCAGCCTTGAGAAGGAGAACGCCCGGCTGAAGAAGATCGTGGCGGAACTTGAGCTGGACAAGCTGATCCTGAAGGAAAGCCTGAACCACCTAAAGCCCAGGGCCTGACGACGGAGCAGCTTCGTCAGGCCGTCATCCACACCCGCCAGAAGCTCGCCACGTCAGAGCGGCGGACCTGCCGGGTAATCGGCCTCGCGCGTAGCTCGATGCAGTATCGGGCTGCCCCGCAGAACGATGATGATCTGCGGCTCGCCATGATCCGCCTTGCCAAGAGTTATGGTCGCTACGGCTACCGCAAGGTTCTCGAACTGCTGCGGATCGAAGGCTGGCGCGTGAACCACAAGAAGGTCGAGCGGCTCTGGAGTGAAGAAGGGCTGCAGCAACCTCAGCGCCACAAGAAGCGCAAGCGGCTCTACCACCACGACAGCTCGATCATTCGGCTCCGGCCGACCCATCCCAATCATGTCTGGAGCGTCGACTTCGTGCACGACAAGCTGAGTAATGGCCGCGCCTACAAAATGCTGACCGTGCTGGACGAGTACACCCGCCAGGCACTGGCTGTAGAGGTTCGCACAAGGATGACTGCCAATGATGTTCTGGAGGTCCTCTACGGGCTCTTCCTGCGCCACGGCAAACCGGAACACCTTCGAAGCGACAACGGACCCGAGTTCACCTCTGAAGCTTTCAAGACCTGGCTCCAGCGCATCGGCGTAGAGCCCATCAGGATCTATCCCGGGTCACCTTGGGAGAACGGATACAACGAGCGCTTCAACGGCACATTGCGCCGCGAGGTTCTCAACGCAGAGTGGTTCGCCACCACCAAACAGGCACAAGTCGTCATCAATGGCTGGCTCAGACAATACAACCACACACGCCCGCACCAGGCGCTCAACATGCGACCGCCA
>NZ_JBFNXX010000094.1:0-1104 GCF_040811725.1 Sulfitobacter sediminis | reverse complement strand
CTGAGAGGAGCGGCCTTGCGGCTTTGGGCTTCGCTCATCGGCAGCTCTGACCCAGACTTCTTCAACACTATCCGGACTTTGCTGAAATTCGATTTCAGCAGCTGAATGACCGCTTTGTGAGTGCCCCTTCGCATTGATCCCTGCTCTTAAAGTCGTTGGGGGTTTGCTGTTGCATGCCCCACAAAACACGTATCTGAATCACCATTGGTCCGCTTTGAGCCTCAATAATGCCATGAGGCAGTGCGACTCAGGCCCGATATCGAAACGGAAGCGACCCGCGTGACCTACCCATTTGAAATCGCCGCGACATGTGAAGAAGAACGCGCCATCGCGACCTCTTTGCCTCGAGAAGACCTCGTAGCGGCTGTGCGAAGTCACAGTTGGGATGGTTGTGTTGCCTCAACAATGGGCGCCATCGCGGATCGTGAAGACTGTCCGCTCTTGGCTGTCCTGTTCATGCTCGATCTTGGGCAGGAGTATTTTGCGGCCCCGGATGTGCCGGGCGCGCAAGAGATACTTGATCTGTTTGAGCGCATACAGAGACGGATTAACGCGGGCGGGTACACGCATCTCCCCGGGGATCATCTGGCAAATGACAGCCCAAACGTCCGCAACTATCTCGACACCGCAGCCAATCCCATTGCTCCCTGGGCTTTGAGCGCAAAAATCGTCGAACCCGTACTCGACCGGTCAGCGGTCGAACAACGTCCACTTTCGAATGCCGAAGAACAGCAGGCACAAGAGATTTTCGAAGCGATGAAAGAAGCGGCTCCGCGGGGCGAAGCAGCTGTGAAGCCGATCGCAATGCGCGCAGTTATCGCCGGGCGCCGGGTTGAAGCGCGCGTCGAGGAATTGATTGTGGCGCAGGGCAAAAAAAAGAAACCGAAGAAAAAATGGCCGTTCTTCGTGATTTGGGGCGCCGCGATTTGGCTTATGTGGCCGTCACTACAACGTATGCTCTTTATATAATACCGCTCTGCCAGCCTTGAGGATAAGGCTTTCGAGGACGAAAGTCGGCTTCTTGGTGGATGTTGTTGAAAAACTCTGCTTGAGCGAAGCGTGATCGGCTGATTCACTTGCCCTGAGGCAAGGGAGATCTGGCGA
>NZ_JBFNXX010000093.1:0-1217 GCF_040811725.1 Sulfitobacter sediminis | reverse complement strand
GTGTTGAAAAAGTCCGTTGATTGGTTGGTCTGCCGCTGATTCACTCTGATTAAGAGTGGAGGTGCGGCGATGATGGGACCAAGGCAGGTGGCGCAAGGCGCATTGTTTTACGAGTTCTCGATTGAGGAGATTGTGCCTGCCGATCACCCATTGCGCGGCATTGATCGGTTTCTCGATTTATCCGACGTCCGCCCGCTGCTGGCTTCATCCTATAGCTCTCATGGTCGTCCTTCGATTGATCCTGAGTTGATGATCCGGATGCTGTTGTTGGGCTACTGCCAAGGCATTCGGTCCGAGCGTCGCCTTTGCGAAGAGGTGCATGTCAATCTGGCATATAGGTGGTTCTGTCGCCTTGATCTAACCGATCCAGTACCCGACCATTCTACCTTCTCGAAGAACCGGCATGGGCGCTTTCGGGAGAGCGATTTGTTCCGGCATCTGTTTGAAACGGTGCTTCAGCGCTGCCTTGATGAAGGTCTTGTCGGCGGCGAGAGCTTCGGCGTCGATGCCAGTCTGATCCCGGCGAATGCGAACCAGACCCGCGGGATCGAAAGCAAGGAAGGTCTGCCTCCCGACCTGACAACCCGCGTCGTTGAGGAGTATCTCGAAACATTGGACGATGCAGCCTTCGGAGGCTCCACCAAGGTCGTTCCGAAATACATATCACCTGTCGATCCCGCAGCACGCTGGACAGGGGCAGATGGCGGGGCAGCCTTCTTTGCATACTCCACCAACTATATGGTGGACTTGGACAATGCTGTGATCGTGGACGTCGAGCCATCGGTTCCGATCCGAACTGCAGAAGCCTTTGCCGCGCGCAGAATGATCGACCGGATCACAGACCGCTTTGGTATGACGCCAGACAAGCTTGTCGGCGATACTGGCTACGGATCGGCAGAGATGCTGGGGTGGCTGGTCGAAGAGCGGGGTATCGCTCCGCACATTCCAGTCTGGGACAAATCCAAGCGAACCGATGGCACTTTCTCTCGAGAAGACTTCGTGTACGACCCCGCAACGGATAGCTACACATGTCCTGGCAACAAGGAATTGCGAACATATCGCCGGAACTTCTCCAAACCGCGAAAGCCCAACGGCGGTAAAGACGGGTTCATTCGATACCGCGCATCAAAACACGACTGCGATGCGTGCCCGCTCAAACCGCAATGCTGCCCAGGTGATCCCGGGCGACGCGTCATGCGGTCAGTCCACGAAGCAGC
>NZ_JBFNXX010000092.1:0-1248 GCF_040811725.1 Sulfitobacter sediminis | reverse complement strand
GATTTAGCCAAGAACGTTTTTCATGTTCACGGGGTCACACAAGATGGCGCTGTTGGGGTTAGCCGGTCTTTGCGTCGGAGCCAGGTGCTTTCGTTCTTCGGGAGCCTGGAACCATGTCTGGTCGGCATGGAAGCCTGCGGCGCAAGCCACTACTGGGCGCGTGAACTGGCCAGATTGGGTCACGAAGTCAGGTTGATCGCACCTGCCTATGTGAAGCCCTACGTTAAGCGCGGTAAATCCGATGCGGCTGATGCGGAAGCTATTTGCGAAGCTGTCTGCCGCCCGACGATGCGTTTCGTTGAGGTGAAGTCGCCTGAACAACAGGCCATTCTTTCGCAGCACAGGGCGCGTAGTCTGATTGTTCGGCAGAGAACCCAGACCATCAACATGCTCCGCGGCCTGTTGGCGGAGTTCGGGATCGTCTTTGCCCAAGGTGTCGGTCACGCCATCCGGTTTGCGAGGCATGTCTCCCAAGGGCAACCCCCGAAGCTCCCGCCAGTGGCATTCGACACCGTCGTCGATCTGAGTGAACAGCTTTTGGCCTTGCATGAGCGGGTGCTGTGGTATGGCCGTAAACTGACACAAGCCGCGAAGTTCGAGCCCCGGATCGCGCTGCTTCAAACGATCCCTGGCATCGGCCCGATCACCGCATCAGCCATCGTTGCCACGATTGGTAGTGCGGAACAGTTCAGGTGTGGCCGGGACTTCGCAGCCTGGTTGGGGCTCACGCCGCTCAACAGATCAACCGGGGGCAAGGAACGTCTGGGACGAATATCCAAGATGGGCGATCGGTACATACGCAACCTGATGGTTGTCGGGATGACATCGCGCATCAAACAAATCAAAACTGCGCCAGAAAGGTTTGATCCGTGGTTCTCGGACATCTTGGAACGAAAGCCCGCGAAACTCGCTGCGATTGCCATGGCCAACAAAACAGCGCGGATCATCTGGGCAGTTCTCGCACGAAACGAACCCTACAGAACTAGAACCGTCTAAAGGCAAAGGAATAAACCGAGATAGCAAGACCAGTGAAGTGATGGCACATGCGTCAGCCGCAATCCCAAGACACCCCGGGTTTTGTCCAGGACGATATCTGTCCGCTTGCGAGGATGGGGACTTGGGCCGCGGAAACCATCAGGGCCAGCGGTCACGTGCACCGCGCGAACAGGCCGGACACAAGACCGCTTCTGACAAAAGGCCGATCACTTCAAAAATGTCTTGCTTTGCAGGAGCCATCCACACAGGACA
>NZ_JBFNXX010000091.1:0-1259 GCF_040811725.1 Sulfitobacter sediminis | reverse complement strand
ACGCTTTGGCGGGGCTCAATGCAGATTTTGCCGCGCTCTATTCCGATGAAGGGCGTCCCTCGATTGCCCCTGAACGCCTGATCCGCGCCAGCCTGCTGCAAATCCTGTTCTCAGTCCGATCCGAACGCCAGTTGGTGGAACAGATGGATTACAACCTGATGTTCCGTTGGTTTGTGGGGTTGGGCATCGACGACCCGGTGTGGGTTGCAACGGTGTTCACGAAGAACCGCGACCGGCTACTGACGACCGAGATGTCGCGCAAGGTGATGGCAGCGATCCTGGCCCACCCGGAGGTCGAGCCCCTTCTGTCTGACGACCATTTCTCTGTCGATGGCACGCTGATCAAGGCTTGGGCATCCATGAAGAGTTTCCAGCCAAAGGCGCCGCCAGAGGAAGACGATCTGGGCGACCCGCCGACACCGCCGGACAATGATACGCCAACCAAGCCAGACCAGCCCCAACCACCCGAGACCCCGCCGATGCAAAGCAAATCCCGTAACACCGAAGTCGATTTCAAGGGCGAGAAGCGATCCAATGCCACCCATGCGTCGATCAGTGACCCTGATGCTCGGCTCTATAAGAAATCGCCCGGCGCAGGCGCGATGCTGTGCTTCATGGGACATACGTTGATGGAGAACAAGAATGGGTTGATCGTCCAGGCGGACCTGACCCATGCGGATGGGTTTGGCGAGCGCAAAGCGGCGCTTGATATGATCCACCGCCATTCGCCGGGATCGACCCGGCAGCTGACGCTTGGCGCGGACAAAGGGTACGACAGTGCCGAATTTGTTGCCGACCTCAGGAAAGCCTGCGTCACCCCGCATGTTGCCCAGAAGGCCCGCCATTCCGCCATCGACGGTCGGACAACCCGGCATCCCGGCTACGCCGTCTCGCAGAAGCGCCGAAAGAAGATAGAAGAGCCGTTTGGCTGGGCCAAAACCGTTGGAGGCATGGCCCAGACAGTGCATCGCAGTATCGAAAAGGTGCGCGCCAGGTTCACAATGACTATGGCGGCAAGCAATCTGGCGAGGCTGCCCGGCCTCCTGGCCGCATGACCTGAAACGTCGGGCACGGACCGAGCCCACAAACACCACATCAGGCCGCAAAAAGTGGCCCAAACTGAAGCCAAAACTTCTAACACCCAGCTGTCAGACAACAGCAAAAACGTTTTTCAGCAGCCTGCTAAGGCGGAGGCGGTCGAGGCCGATAATGCGTTTGAGGTGGGCGAAGAGCATCTCTACCTTCTTTCTCGCGTAGCT
>NZ_JBFNXX010000090.1:0-1269 GCF_040811725.1 Sulfitobacter sediminis | reverse complement strand
TGACCCAGCCCCCTGAAATCAGGCCACTGAGGTGTTAGTAATCCGTCCAAGCAAAGGATGGACTATGAAACGCAGATTTTCAGATGAGCAGATCATTGGGATGATCAAGGAGTACGAGGCAGGGGTGAAAGCGCAGGACCTGTGTCGGAAGTACGGGATCAGTGATGCTACGTTCTACAAATACAAGGCCAAGTTTGGCGGGATGAACGTGTCTGACGCCAAGAAGCTACGGGCGCTTGAGGATGAGAACAACCGTCTTAAGCGGATGCTGGCGGACGCGATGTTGGATAACGCCGCGCTGAAAGACCTCGCGACAAAAAACTACTGACGCCTGATGTGAAGCGCAGGGCCGTGTCGGACGTAATGGATCGGCACGGCCTGTCTGAGCGTCGGGCGTGTAAACTGGCTGATCTTCCCCGATCAGTCTTTCAATATAAGAAGCAGGATCAGGGCGATGAGGCCCTGCGCAAGCGGCTGCGTGAACTGGCGAATGAACGCCGCAGGTTCGGCTATCGCCGTTTGGGCATCCTGCTGGCTAGGGAAGGCTTTGAAGTGAACCACAAGAAGCTGTTCCGGCTGTATCGGGAAGAAGGGCTGGCGGTGCGCCGTAGGCGGTCGCGCAAGCGGGCTTTGGGCACGCGTAGACCTATTCTGGTTCCGGATCGCGCCAATCAGCGCTGGTCCTTGGACTTCGTGTCTGACGCCTTTGAGGATGGCCAGCGGTTCAGGGTGCTATGCGTCGTGGATGATTGTACGCGCGAGGCGCTGGCAACCGTCGTTGATCGTTCCCTGTCTGGTGCCCGCATGACACGTGAACTGGATACCCTGATCCGCAGGCGGGGCCAGCCGGACATGATTGTCAGCGATAATGGGACTGAAATGACTTCTCATGCCGTTCTGAGGTGGTGCCAGGACATCGGCGTTCGCTGGCATTACATCGCGCCCGGCAAACCCATGCAAAACGCCTTCGTGGAAAGCTTCAATGGCCGATTACGGGATGAATGTTTGAACGAACACATCTTTAGCAGCCTCGCCGAAGCCCGGAAGATCATCGAGAACTGGAGGATCGATTACAACACACAGAGACCACACACATCGCTTGGCGGGCTGGCCCCGGCCGTCTACGCCAATCTCAACCGTGCCACTCGGCCTGCCTCGCTTGAGCTCCGCAAGGGCTCCGCTCAGCAGGCCTTGACCGCAACCGTATCAACAGAAAGAAACAGGAACGGATTCTACACCTGATCGGCCCGGATCAGGGGGCTGGGTCAA
>NZ_JBFNXX010000008.1:0-203712 GCF_040811725.1 Sulfitobacter sediminis | reverse complement strand
ATCTCTACACCCCGCAAGAATGCTGGAACTACTTTTGCGAGGCCGGATATGCTTCTACGTAAACTGGAAAAGCTTTAGAACCAGCGTTATCCTCTGTACTGTTGCCGTAGAACTCGTCTTTGTTGGTGATGATTTTCCTGTTCTTCTGGTTCCAACCCCTGAAAGGATCCTTCTTCGTCGTATGACCTCAAGGAAATCATCGTCTGTGTTCCCAACCGGCTCCTCTGCAGCATTTGCAGATCCGGACAGTGGCTGTGCCGACCAATCGGCTTTGATCAGATGTCTGGCCTTGGTTCTCAGACATCGGTCTTCTTCGCTGCAGGCAAGCTTTGGAGAACTCGAAGGTTTCTGATCTGCCCGGTATCTGGCGAACCGGGGAATGACCGCTTAACATCGAGACCATGAGAAACGCTGTTGTCTCAGCACTACTGCTCTTCCTTGCTCTAAACCTCCTGTGGTTTGTGGCTCACGCTTTGCACCTTGGCTCAAATGGGTTGTTCGCCGATCACCCAGAAGATTTCTCTCGTGTGTTCATCAATGGTGCCCCACTCGCAAATGCAGGCATTTCTGTTCACATGATGGCAGGTGCTTTGCTCACATTGGGTGCACCTCTTCAGGCATTGCCTATTGTTCGGAACCGCTGGCCGAACCTGCACAGGAAGAACGGATATGTCCTATTCGTGCTTGCGATGATGACCGGGATCGGAGGGCTGTCATACATCATCATTCAGGGAACGATTGGCGGTTGGTGGATGTCGTTCTGGTTCGCGACATATGGGAGCCTCTTGATGTGGTCTGCCATGAACACTGTGCGCTTTGCGATTGCTCGCGATTTTGACCGTCATTTTGCCTGGGCCACCCGCCTTATTGTGTTGGCGGTCGGCTCATGGATTTTCCGGATGCACTATGTCCTCTGGTTCATCTTCACCGATGGGTTGGGGTCGAATGAGGGGCTCACAGGGATCTTCGACCGGGTCCAGGTCGTTGCTTTCTTCCTGCCGTATCTCCTGATCGCAGAACTTCTCCTTCGACGGAGAGCTGCTGCATCAATTGGGGCTGAAGTGAAAGGCTAGTTGAGACTAGCCCCCTTCTGACCATTTTCGCCCTGCAGAGTTGCATCCGTCGATCATGGTCTTGTCGAGTTCCCTGGTTCCTTACCTTGGTTCCAAGCTTCACAGCTGTAGCAGTTCACACCACTCATCGATCACATAAAGGACTTCCTGCTGATGTTGCACACTGGTTCCAAAGACACTGAAATCTCGACGCATAAGATGCTTGATCATCTGGTTCAGGACGAGCGATTTAAGCTGGAAGAGAGCAGAGAGAAATCGAGAACTGGTCGGCAAACCGTTCAGATGTCCATCCGGATGGAGGAGGGGGCATATCTCCAGTTCAAGGCCATGTGCAGTGCTTGTCGCAGAACCAACGGGGATATGCTGCAGCACTTGATGGAGTTCTATCTAACAGGGGGACGATAGAATTCTGAAGGGCAGGGGACGTTAGAGTCGAGCCAGACAAAGAACGACGTTTCGATTGGGACGGAGCCTGATTGAACCGCCCCGGGTTTACCGGAGAGTAAAACACTCAAAGGATGAGCCCTATGACGAAGAGACGATTTACCCCCGCCTATCCGGCTGAACTTCGCGAGCGCGGTGTTCGGCTGTTTCGAGAGAACCGCGCAGATTACACCAGTGATACGGCGGCCTACCGCGCGATCGCGCCGAAGCTTGGTTGTTCTCCCGACAGTCTGCGCGCCTGGTGCCAGCAGGCAGAACGAGATGCTGGACAACGTGCCGGGCTGACCAGCGCCGAGAAGGATCGGGTCAAGGAACTTGAGCGTGAGGTCCGTGAACTTCGCACCGCCAATGAGATCCTGAAGAAGGCCAGCGCATATTTCGCGGCGGCGGAGCTCCTCCGCATCGAAACCAACCAAATGAAAGACGTCCTTGCCGATGTCGACGCCAATCACCGACAGGTCAGAAAGGTCTTCGGCTTTACGTGTGCTCATGACTGCTTCTCCTTCTGCTTCGGGTAAACCCTCTCAGGTTAACCCACCGGGGAAAGCAGCCGGTTCATCCCATTAGCAGACGCTCAGTTGATTCCCACTTCCCATCGCTTCGACTGCAGGAGCACAACATTCGGCTGACCTGCTAGCCTGTGTTACTATCCCGCAAAGCGTGGGAAATCGACCTGCGGGAGGCGCGCAAAATGAGACATTCGGAGGTGCTGGGGTGCTGCCCACACGATTGCCAGGACGGCTGTTCATGGGTGGCGCATGTAGAGGACGGCAAGGTTACCAAGGTCGTCGGCTCAAAGGAGCATCCCTTCACTCGCGGAGTTCTGTGCGCCAAGGTCAATGACTATCAGACCCGCACCTATGCACCCGACCGTCTGTTGCACCCCTTGCGCCGCACGGGTGCCAAGGGCAGCGGCGAGTTCGAGCGGATTTCCTGGGACAAAGCGATACGCGAGATCGCCTTTGAATTTGGAAACATCATCAATGACTGGGGTTCCGAGGCACTGATGCCGCTTCACGACATGGGTTCGGCCGGAGCGTTGCAACGCCGCGCGCTAATGCGCCTGTTCCACCATATCGGCGCAAGCCGCCTCCACGGCAGCCTGTGCGGCCAGTCTGGTAACGCCGTGGCGGCGGAAGGACACCCGATCAGCTTCGATCCCGAGACTCTGGCGGAAAGCGAATGCATCCTACTCTGGGGGGCTAACCTGCTTTCCACGGCCCACCATCACTGGCATTTTTGCCTCGAAGCGAGAAAGATGCGGGGCGCCAAGATCATCAGTATCGATCCGAGACGAACGCGAACTGCCGCAAAATGCGATGAGCACATTTCAATCCGGCCAGGAACGGACGCTGTTCTTGCCGCAGGCATGGCGAATGTACTGGTCGAGGAAGGGCTGGCCGACTTTGAATACGCGCGTTCGGCGGCCGACGATCTGGATGCTTGTCTTGAGGAAATCAAAGCCTGGACGCCCGACCATGTCTGCGAGGTCACAGGAGTGGCGCCGGATGACGTCGTACGAATCGCACGTATCTACGGGGCGGCTCGGCCGGGCACCCTTCGGGTTGGTATCGGCCCTCAGCAATCCCGGTTTGGTGATGTCTTCGTCAAGAGCCTGAGCGCGCTCGCGATCCTGTCGGGCCACTGGAGACTCCCTGGCGGTGGCCTTTCCATCGAGGGCTATCCGACCTTCGACAACGCTGCTCCGGAATGCCCGGAACTTTCGCCGGAGGGAACGCGAAGCCTCCACAGGGGCCAACTTGGTCGGATTCTGACATCGTCGGACCTCGATCCCCCTATCAAGGGACTAATGATATGGGGGCACAATCCCCTTGTGAACCAGATCGATGCCGAGACAGTCAGGCAAGGGTTGTGTCGGGATGATCTGTTTACGGTGGTGATCGAACAGTTCATGACGGACACCGCGCGGCATGCAGACATCGTTTTGCCGTCGACCACCCAGCTCGAACACTTCGACGTTCAGGGCTCATGGGGTCATTGCTATGTGGGGCTGAACCATCCCGCCATCCCGCCGCTCGGAGAGTCCAAGCCGCATACCGAGATCCTGCGCTTCTTGGCAAAAGAAATGGGGCTCGACGAGCCCGCGCTCTTCGCAGACGACGAAACAATCGCCCGTTCCTGCCTGCCGGACGGCTTCGACTGGGCGACGCTCAATCAGCAAGGCTGGCTTTTTGCTCCACAACCGAGGAGAGACCCGGCTTCGATGGGAGGATCTTTGAAGATGTCGATGGGCCTCGACGGGCCGGAGGACCTCAACGTGCGTGACCCCATTGCGATCGGTAAACTTCGGCTCCTTACCGTCAAGCCACATTACCTCCTTAACTCAACATTCGCGAATATGCCGAGACAGGCCGGACAACAGGGAAACCCTACGCTGGAAATGCACCCGGCGGATGCTAAGAGCTTGGGGTTGCAAGATGGCGATCGGGTCCTAGCCCAAAATGGAAAGGGCACGCTGGCGGCGATGCTCCGTGTCACCGATGCCGTTCTCACAGGCACCACGGTTCTCGAAGGGAAGTTTTGGTGGACCGCCAATGAGGATGGTTCGCCGGTCTCAAACCGTTTGGCCAACAGCAACTGGACCGAGGGTGGGCAGCCGACCTTCAATGACATTTTTGTCGAGGTTACCGCAACAAGCGGCTTTGCGGACATCTGACTAAAACGCTCAGATGACTGAGATGAGCCGAGGCTGTGTGGAAACTCTGGATGTTGTATGCTTTCGGCAAAGACCGGAGGCGGGGATGTCGGGCTACATTGAGGGAACCGACCGGGGGCAGATGACGCTGTTTCCGGATCGGCTGGAGGACTGGATCGGCGAGGATAATCCAGTCCGCGTTGTCGACCTTTTCGTGGAGGAGATCGATCTTGTAGAGTTGGGCTTTGGTCGTACGGCTCCGGCGCTGACGGGTCGGCCGGGGTATCACCCGTCGGTTCTGCTGAAGCTGTTCATCTACGGCTATCTCAACCGGGTCTCGTCCAGCCGGGCGCTGGAACGCGAGGCCGGTCGCAATGTCGAGGTGATGTGGCTGACGGGTCGATTGGCCCCGAACCACAAGGCCATCGCCGATTTCCGGCGTGATAACGGGCCAGCCTCCCCTATCCGCGTCCCTCCAGCCCAAGGAGCGCCAAAGTCGCCAAGAAACCGAGCCAGCCGGTAAAGACTGGCACTACGTCCTCCGCAAACAGAAATCAGGCGAGTTTCCACACAGCCTCAGCCCAATGCAGTCGATACAGTTTCGGACAAGATTACTTTGGTCGAAGTAAACAAAAAAACGACACGTCAAACAATACCGCCGCTGGCAGCGAGGAATTGTGTCACCGTGGTACTGTGCCCTGCATCAGATCAGCTTCAGCGTTGTCCGCTGCCCAAGCGCTCGCTGCTTCAGCCGCAACCGGTGTGGCTCCGGGAACGACGTTGATGTAGCTGTCAGTGTCTTCAACAGGCATATGAGCGCGCTGTGTCATTCGATAAAGCGCGTAGACCGCGATCACCATGAAAGTCGCCCCGAGGCTTATCCAAAAAGCGAATGGACCGGTCGCCTCCATCGTCCAGCCTGTAACCAGCGGCCCAAAAATCGCTCCTGCGCCGAACACGAAGACAAGCCCACCTGACGCTCCCGGCATTTCGTCGGCGGTGAGGTAGTCGTTAGTGTAGGCTAGCAGCAGAGCATAAAGAGGTGTCGTCATACCGCCAGCGATGAATGCTGCGCAAATCAGTGCAAATTCACTATCTCTCGCGAAGAAACCCAGGACGCAAAATATAGCACCAATCACCGCAGACCCAAAGATCACTTTGCGGCGGTCAATACGATCAGAAAGCCATCCGATTGGATATTGAAAGACAATGGCGCCCGCGAAGAGCGCAGCAACAAACAAAGAGATTGCATCAGCCGTCATGCCCGTCTGAACGCCGAAGACCGCACCCATACCAGATTGGGTCGCGTAGATGGCACCAAGGAAGAAAATTCCGACTGCGCCCAATGGAGAACTGGAAAACAAGTCTTTGAGTGACATCGCGCGAGACACATTAGCGGCCGGAGCGGGCGAAACTGACAGGAGGATGGGCGCAAATGATATTGAGACAAGGATTGATGCACCAATAAACAGAGTTGCTGTCGCCGCATCCCCGAGTGTGAGCAGCCACTGCGCACCAATGATACCTGCGGTCTGACAAATCATGTAAGCTGATAGAACCTTGCCCCTTGTCTCGTTTGTCGATTGCGCGTTCAGCCAGCTTTCTGCAGTGACGTATATACCCGACATACAAAAGCCGATCAGGACGCGGAGGAAAGTCCAAGTCCACGGGTCAGACATCAGAGGAAAAGCGATCAGCCCTGCCGACATCAGACCGCCGAGAGCGCCGAAAACGCGCACATGTCCCACGCGTCCGATCAAAACCGGCGTATAGCGTGCACCAACGAGAAATCCCGCAAAATACCCCGAAGTGATTACGCCAAGCTCGGGTGCGGAAAAGCCCTCTATGTCGCCACGCAGTCCCATTAACGTGAACTGCATGCCGTTTCCGAGCATTATCAGAACAATACCGACGAGAAGCGCCACGATGCCTGTAAATGCTTGCAATCATCCGCTCCCAGCTTCGAGTTCCCCTTAGCTGACCACTAAGAGCGTTAGGTTGGATGTGCAAACACTTCGAAAGCCAGATGCCAGGTTGTGCTGAGAGGTTTCAATAGAAACTGAACATCTGGCCAGTCTGTAAGCGTTGGTATTCACTTCTTGCCCGCGAAACAAATGTCCTTTTTTGTTTGCGGAACAGTCCTCTGCCTGAAAACGCCCGACGATCGCCCGGGGTCAGAAGTATAAGCGGCCCATGCATTAGGCCCAGTACCGCCTGCCATCTGATGAGTTTTCATACTTAGTCCAGAGGGGGGCCAGTGAATGACATATTGTGACGCGAGGCGGACTCTTCGATGGCAGGCATGTCTTCTGGAATACTGAATTGACCAGCGGCCATATCGGCAAAAAAGCCCTCAAAACCTCCAGGCGTCAGAATGACGAGATGCCGACAAGGCTCTTCACTATTGACCTTGAAGGTGTGCTCCTTGCCGCGCGGAATGAACACACTTTCACCGGCAGCGGCGACCTGTTCCTCACCTTCAATCCAGAAGCGGCAACTGCCTGTCAACACAACGAACGTTTCATCTTCTTTGTGATGGATATGGCGGGGTGGTCCACTCTCGGGCGGCGACGTGCTGTCTACAATGCATATCGCGCCTTTGGTATCATTTGTACTGAGTATGGTTTTATAGGACACACCCAACCATTCCATGTAACCTTTATCCATTGCTGCTTTGCCCACGCGTTGTTTTCTCCTTTCTACTCAGGAACATGAAACAATTTCCCTAAGCTATCGTCAACGAGCAATCCGATATCGCGATCCCACCCGAGATCAAACGTTTCCAAACGGAACAACGGATAAACGCGACGAATGCGTTATCTTTGAAAAAGACGCAGATATCCCCAAAGAGCCCGATCCGAACCCGCCCGAACAGCTCAGCTGACCGAATTCCTGTCAATGAGAACGCCGTGTTGACTTCTTCTCAGTCGATCAGTAGCAGAGCCAATTCTCCGTTCCGGTGGGCTATCTCCCAAATTCCAGCGATTTCGGCTACCATCCCTACGTTGAGAACAATCAAGGACTGATACACCGGCAAACCAAAGGAGGGATGCAAAATGAATAGGAACTCGTTATTAGGAGCGGCGATCGTATCCTCTTTCGCCGTTAGTTTTGCATTCGCCGATGATCCCATTGCCCTCACCCTTGTATCCTGGGGCGGTGCATATCAGGCGAGCCAGCAGAAGGCCTATGCCGAGCCCTACGCGGCGTTACACCCCAATGTCAGCTTCGTCTGGGACGAAAGCTCAGCAGCAGCAGTTGCCAAGCTCCGTGCAATGACCGAGGCGGGTAATACCACCTGGGACCTTGTTGATGTGGTTGCATCCGACGCGATCCGTCTCTGCGACGAGGGGCTTGCGATGGAAATTGATCACGATGAAGTGCTTTCGCCCGCACCAGATGGCACACCAGCATCCGAGGATTTTGGAGATTTGATTGTGTCAGACTGCTTCATCCCTCAAGTCGTTTACTCTACCGCATTCGGCTACCGAACCGATGTTACGGAGTGGGGCGGTGCAGAACCGGACGATGTCTGCGACTTTTTCGACCTTGAGACGTTTCCGGGAAAGCGCACCCTTGAGAGGCAACCGATCAACAATCTCGAATGGGCACTCTTATGTTCCGGAGTTCCAAAAGATGATGTGTACGATGTTCTGGAAACGCCAGAGGGGCAGGACAGAGCTTTTGCAAAGCTGGATGAGATCAAAGAGCAGGTCGTCTGGTGGACAGCGGGGGCCGAACCCCCTCAGTTGTTGGCCGACGCTGAGGTGGTTTTTGGATCAGGCTACAACGGCAGGCTCTTCTCAGTAATCGAGGAGCAAGGCCAACCGATTGCTATGCTATGGGACGCCCAGGTTTTCGATCTAGACGGCTGGATAATTCCGGCGGACTTGGATGATGACCGCAAGCAAGCTGCATTAGACTTCGTGCGTTTTGCGACGGACACGCAGCGGCTTGCTGATCAAGCGAAGTATATCCCTTACGGTCCGGCGAGACGCTCTTCTGCACCGCTGGTAGGCAAACACGCAGAACTGGGGGTAGATATGGCCGGACATATGCCAACCGATCCGGGAAATGCGAAAAATACCTTCATCTACAATTATGAATGGTGGGCAGATTACCGAGACGATCTGGATGCAAAATTCCAGTCCTGGCTATCACGGTGAACTAAGGCGGCAGAAGTCGGCTGTCTGATTTTCATCTCCCGATAGGAGGAGAAACTCATCTGCGATAGGGTGATCCCGGACCAAAAATCGGAGGTATTATGGAACGCAGACTTGCAGCAATAATGGCAACTGATGTGGTCGGGTTTGCGGCCTTGGTTGACAAAGACGAAGGCGGAACACTGGAGCAAGTGGAGCATCTTCGTCGGGACGTCATCGAGATGCTGGTTCAAGCCAACAGGGGTCGGCTATTCAAATCGTTGGGCGACGGCTTCTTAGCGGAGTTTTCCAGCACTTTAGAAGCCGTGAAGTGCGCTATAGGTATCCAGCGCACGATGGCTCTGAGGAAGCCTGACCCAGCGGCGGTCGAACTAAGGTTGCGCGTCGGCGTGTCAGTCGGCGACGTAGTAGTACAGGATGACGACTTGCTGGGTAACGGAGTAAACACCGCGGCCCGGCTTGAAGCTCTCGCCGAGCCGGGCGGAATCGCTATTTCCGGAGAGGTAATGGCTCAAGTACGCGGCAAAATTGATATCGAATTCGACGATGCGGGATATAAGAAACTCAAGCAGAGCGATGCGCCGTTGCATGTCTATATGACACGTGCGAAACGCGACGCGTTGGGCGGGTTCATGGATCTCGATCCTGACGCAATCCAGAACGCACTCGTAACTGGCGGTTGCCTATGCGGTAAGGTTCGCTACGAAATCAATGCGCCAGCACTGAGTTCTGGTTATTGTCATTGTCGTATATGCCAAAAGTTTACCGGCTCAACGATATGCGCCTACACCGCGTTTCCGGCGTCTTCAGTGCGATTTACCGGTGCCAAGCCAAAGTATTTCACCTCATCCCCGATCGCCCGGCGAGGTTTCTGCGCTGTATGTGGCTCCAGCCTCGTTTACCATATGATGCGCCCGCATGAAGCAGCACATCTAGTGATTTTTACCACTAGTCTCGACAATCCGCAGGACTATGCACCGGCGGCCCACAATGGGATGGAGAGCCGAGTGCCATGGTTCGAAATCCTTGACGATCTGCCACGTACGCGGTCCGAGGACTCACGTGTGCTCCAGGAAGCATGGTCGAGCGCTGGTCTACCCGACCCTGCAACTTGGGGACCCTGCGCGAAGGTGCCAGACATCTTCTGAGAGCGATTAGATCTCACCGCTGTCGCAGAAGTCTAAACGCCAATATTTTGAATGTGATGGACGCAAATTTGAAAGTGCGGCCGGTCTTTAAAAGTGGAATGACGGCTCTGTCCCGCGATCCGTGAATTCGAGCTGGGCGGCACTTCGGCGGTGCAGCGAAAGTCCGGTCTGGTGAAGCTGCACCGCGGAGCTTGACGACATCGGCAATCGCCGCAATGGGCCGTTCGCCCCAGTTCGAGCGGGAACGCCGAAGGTCGGAAAAGTCCGCTTCTGAGACATCGGACGGAGTCAAAATGAGTGGCTGGTGTTGGCAAAAGCAGACGTTGCCTCGATGCGGCTAGGTAAAAGTGTACGCTGACGGCGGCTTTGCGGTCATACGACAACAAGCATCAGATGAACCAGAAGAGCCCGAAGTGGACGCTTAAGAGAGACACAAATCAGATGTTTTCAGGTATGGAACCTTCCAGAAATTCTCCTTTGAACGTGTCTGATACATGAACACTGATGATCTCGGTGGTCTGCCTACCGGCGGTCAGAACATTGTGCGGCGTGTTGGCTGGAATGATCAGAATATCGCCTTCAGAAACCTCCATTTCGTCATCGCCGATGATTACATGGCCTTGACCTTTGCGCACGATATACACCTCGTCATACGGGTGTTTGTGAAGTGGCGGCCCCTTTCCAGCCTCACGTACCTCATTGAACAGAAACGAGACGCCGGTATCGACCGCCCGTCCTTCAAATTTTCCATTCCAACCTTCCGCAGAGGCCCAGTCAGACCGCCGCAAGAGCTTGTATGCCATTCCAAATCTCCTGCATGTTCCTTGGTATCGTATACCACGGATCAATGGCCGCCTCATCTGCTGAGCAGCCGTCGGAGCGGTACCCGAGGAGTATTAGCTTCTGAAAATTGCGAAGTGCACACCCAGCCCGAGGGGCGAAGGTAAGGTCATACCTGGATAAGGGAGTATCTCCGTCGTCGAGGCTTCGATCGAGAGATCGTATACTATGGCGGAGATGAAAGGGTCGTGGCGATTTGGGACGAAGTCTTGAGCAGTCATGCTCTTCCAGAGGGGCTGAGCGCCGAGTTCATTCAGAACGAGTGGTCCCAAGTGGTGCAGGCGCAAGGTTTGCAGAGCCGAGAAGACTATCTCAAAGCGGCGCGGACGGGACGAGGAACACGTCTCGACCGACGAACTCGCGCCAGCCTTTGGCCGATCTTCGAGACGTTCCGCGCTCGAATGCGCGAAGAAGGTCTCGCGGAACCTGACGATGCTTTTAGGGAAGCGACATCTCTCTTGGAAGTCGATGCCGAGACCCTTCCTTACTCAGCGGTCGTCGTTGATGAAGCGCAGGACATGGGGCCACAGGCCTTTAAGTTGATCCGCGCCATTGCACCCGATGGAGAGAAAGGCGGAAAGAACTCTATCTTCATCGTTGGCGATGCTCATCAACGCATTTACCAACGGCGTGCTTCATTGTCTTCCTGTGGGATTGAGGTGCGTGGAAGGTCGAGAAGGCTCCGTTTGAATTATCGAACATCAGAGAACATTCGGCGATGGGCTGTGTCCGTCCTTGATGGTGTGGAAATCGATGATTTGGATGACGGAACTGAGACCGAAGCAGGATATAAGAGCCTCTTTTCAGGCGTGGAGCCTGAGTTTGCTTCCGCTTCCGATCGCGACAATGAAGCCCAGTTGATATTCCAGCGCTTGGCGACGTTAAGAAAGGCCACAGATAGTGATTTAGAAGCAGCCTCTGAACCATCAGCATGCGTTCTGATGCGCACGAATAGAGAGGTTGATGCAATGGGAGACCGACTTCGCAACTTAGGGCTAGAGACTGTCCGACTGCGCGACAATCAGGCCGACGATCCGTCGATGCCAGGTCTAAGGCTGGCGACCATGCACCGGTCGAAAGGTCTGGAGTTTGACTGGATTTTCATCGCCGGCGCCGAAGAAGGCTCTTTGCCACCGCATGCTGCTCTGGCCAGTGCTGTCGACGCAGCCATGCGTCGAGCAATCATTGATCAGGAACGATCTCTGGTGCACGTCGCAGCTACTCGAGCCAAATCCTTCTTGCACGTGAGCTGGGTCGGACAGCCGGCAAGCATCTTGAAAGGGGTTTCCTCCTAAGTGTCTCAGGGCACGTGCCCTGCTGTCAGCTACTTTCCCGTAAGACAGATTATGGTAAAATACTGATAAGAAAGCAACGCCATGCAATCCACTTTCATCGGGTCGCCATCCACACCAAAAAAAGGCCGACGCTTGGTTAGCGTCGGCCAGTTCTTGGGAGAGGAAAAATGAAGTGGTGAAAAACCTCTAGTGGTAATCGTCGACTATTGCCTGCATCTCGGCGCCTTGGCGCAGAGTCTCCAAGAATGTGGAGAACAGCGTTCCTACCACGAAAGAAGCGTTCCGAGATACGGGCGAGAATGTCAGCCTGAGCGTCTGCATTTTTCTGTCCTTTGGTGGCCTCGCCATAACCAGCGATGCTTAGCTTCTAGCAAGGCGGCTTGTTTTCCGTCTGTGAACTGCTTCACAGAGACACGAGAAATTCCAGATCCTTCGCAATGCATCGTCATCGGCGATAAAGATAGGGTGTTTTTCCGGCACCTGGATCGCGCAGGGCCGAACGCGTCTAGTCGTCATAACCGGCGATTTCGAAAAGCGTGGAGCGGTCCAGCAGCTCGATTGAGCCGCGACTTGTTTTCAGAATGCCCTGCCTGCTCCAGGTGGACAGGATCTTGGATACGGCCTCGCGTGTCGCCCCGGCGAAATCGGCCAGGTCTGTTTGGGAGAGCGTCAGCTTGCGGGCCCCGTCCCTGTCCTCGGCCATGAGATAGAGAAGCTTCCGGGCCAGCCTCGCGGGCAGCGGCATGAAAACGTACTCGTGCAGCTGTTGGTTCATCCAACGCATCCGCTTGCCCATCATCATGAGAAGCTCGAGGGCGAGCGAGGGGTTGTGGGATGCTTCGCGTAACAAATCGTCATGTGTCAGCTGCGCGAGACGAGAGGGTTCGAGAGTCCTGGCAGTGGCGGTCCGCACGCCGGGATCAAAGAGGGCGATCTCCCCAAAAATGTGACCGGCGCGCATCACGTCGACAGACAGACGCCGACCATCGTGCCAAAGCAGCGATATCTCGACGCTGCCGTCCAGCACGATGAAGAGCGAGTCGCCGAGATCGTTTTCCTCGAAGAGCACCTTATGCGCGTCCAGGGTTACTTCCCGCGCAGCCGCCGAGAACAATTCGAGGATACGCTCAGACGCGCTCTTGATATCGTCATGACTTGGAAACATGGGCTCAGCCTCCCCTGGGTTGCATCCATTATAGCGGAAAACGGGTCAGCCGGGGTACCGCCTTTTGGGGTTCGATGGCTCCGATCTCTCGTGCTCCCGCTTAGCCAAAAGCCTGGAACCACTACTGAGGCCTCGCGGTCACGCTTTTCGAATACCTTCCCCATATCTTGACGCAGGCATATTCAGCCGCGATGCTGAATATATGAGCAGTTTGAAAACTCTCGTTTTGGCGATCGCCCTTTCCGCTGTCAGCAACCTGCCGGCGGCCGCGCAGGACGATCTTTCAAGTATCTTTGCCACCTGCGTCGGCCGGTTCTCGGCGCAGGTGGAGCATGCATGGCTGATCGGCGATCCCGCGACTGACGCGTATGAACATCAACGTCGCACGTTTCTCTCATTGCTTGACGCCACAGCCGCATCCACCGGGATGGCCGACCGCCTCCACCACCGGATCGAGGCAAAATATGTCCACGCGCGCCTGCTCTCTCATGCAGATTTCCATGACGATCCCAGGCGCAAGCGTCTCGCGCGCCGGTTGGCCGAGGCGCGGCTGACCGCGTGCAACCGTCTGCTGCTCGATAGTTGATATAGTGAACCAGTATGCATTTTGCTCAAATATTCACCCGCATTTCGCCAAATGCGGGGTTTTTCAGCGCTGCACTGCGGCGAAATGCGTTTCCTGCGCCAATCGACTCCAGCAGAACCGGAAAACTGCCTAACACCATGCGCAGGGTCGCTGCGACCCGGATAAATGCGCGATGGTGCGGCCTGGAAACCAAAACCGCAATAGATGCGTACGCATGTATATGGGGCGTTCCGGCGCCGCTGGCAAGCGCTTTGCGCATCGCAACAAGGATACTGCGATGTCACCCAAACTGTTGAAAACCTCCGCTGTCGCGCTGCTGATGGGCAGCGCCCTGCCTGCCCTTGCCGATTGTCCGGTCAAAGTGGGCGTGCTGCATTCGCTCTCGGGCACCATGGCGATTTCCGAAACAACGCTGAAAGACACCATGGAAATGCTGGTCGAACAGCAGAACGCCAAGGGTGGTCTGCTGGGCTGCGAGCTGGAGGCCGTTGTCGTCGATCCCGCATCCGACTGGCCGCTCTTTGCCGAGAAGGCGCGCGAATTGCTGACCGTCCACAACGTCGACGTCATCTTTGGCAACTGGACTTCCGTGTCGCGCAAATCGGTGCTGCCGGTGATCGAGGAGCTGAACGGGCTGCTGTTCTATCCGGTGCAGTACGAGGGGGAGGAAAGCTCCAAGAACGTCTTCTATACCGGTGCGGCACCGAACCAGCAGGCGATCCCGGCGACGGACTACTTCCTTGAAGAGCTCGGCGTTGAAAAATTTGCACTGCTGGGCACCGATTACGTTTATCCGCGCACCACGAACAACATCCTCGAGGCCTACCTGAAGGACAAGGGCATCGCTGCAGAGGATATCTTTGTCAATTACACGCCCTTCGGCCATTCCGACTGGTCCAAGGTTGTGGCTGACGTTGTCGCACTGGGGGCCGATGGCAAGAAGGTCGGCGTGATCTCGACCATCAACGGCGATGCGAACGTCGGTTTCTACAAGGAACTCGCCGCTGCAGGTATCTCGGCCGATGACATTCCGGTCGTCGCCTTCTCGGTGGGTGAGGAAGAGCTGTCGGGCCTCGATACCACGAACCTCGTCGGTCACCTCGCTGCCTGGAAGACCCGCATGGGTGAAGACCGCGTGACCAACGACCCGATGGAGGCGCACTACATCGGCTTCAACATGTGGGTGAACGCGGCGACCGGCGCGGGGACAACCGACGTCGACGCGGTGCGCACCGCGATGTACGGTCAGGAATTCCCGAACCTGACAGGCGGCACGGCGGTCATGCTGCCGAACCATCACCTCTCCAAGCCCGTCCTGATCGGCGAGATCCAGGAAGACGGCCAGTTCGACATCATCTCCCAGACCGAGGAAGTCCCGGGCGATGCCTGGACGGATTTCCTGCCGGAATCGGCCGTGCTTGTCTCGGATTGGAAGGACCTTGGCTGCGGGATGTACAACACCGAGACCAAGACCTGCGTGCAGATCAAGTCGAACTACTGATCTGACGATGATGATCCACCGGGGCATGCATCGCACGCCCCGGTGACCTGATCCGATACCGGAGCTTTCCTTGATGTTGCTTTCGTTCAGGCGGCTGGCCGCAACGATCCTGATATCTATCGCGATGGCCCTGCCCGCCGCAGCTCAGGATGCAGCCTCGCCGATCCAGACACTGCTGCAGGAGCATGCGGAGGAAATCCGCAAATCCTCGCGCCGCACTATCGGGCCCGCGATCGATGCGCTGGCGGCGAGCGGTCTCAGGGACGCACAGGTCGTTCTCGAGCAGTGGCAGAACAAGGACATGTGGGTGGATGAGGAGACCGGCCTCTTCGTCTTTGCCGAAAAGGTAGACCGCAACACGCTGCGCATCTTCGACGTGGCGGGCGGTGCCGAGGTAGGTGTGTTTTCCAAGGACCGCTACGACCAGCTCAAGCCAAACTCGGGTATTCGCGGGCTGATCGGTTCGGCGCTGGTGCAATTCCAGCTGAACGATTCCGATCCTGCCACCCGCGCCACCGCATTGACCGCCATCGAGCGTGACGCGGAGGTATCGCATCTGACCGCCCTGCGCGGTTCCATCGTGTCAGAGGGTGACCCGGCACTGAAAGCGCGCAAGGAGCGGCTGGAACGGCTCTTGACCATCCGTTTTGCGCAGGTCGAGGCGGAACGTATCGCGGCTATCAATTCATTCTCGGGCGATCTGGGCGTCGACCTGCGCGCCGCACTGACCCCTCTTGTCGCCACACGACTTGAGGCCGCCCCGCTGACCGAGACCCTCGCGCCCGAAGTCAGGATCCTGACCGTCGGCAAATCGCTTTCCGCCGCGGAGGCCTACGCGCTGCTGGTGGACAAGGACCTTGCGCCACCCCGCACCGACCCTTCGGCACTGCGCGATACCCTGATCGCGCATATCGAGAACGGTGAGGTCGCCGGCGTGCAGGTCGCCACGCTCGACACAGATGCCGCGCGCATGGCCGCCTATGTAAAATTGGCCGAGACCGGTGCGGCAGCCCCGCTCGTCACCGAGGAGGACGTTGCCGCCTCGCTCGCCCGCTTTGCCTTCTTCGAGGTTTTTGTCGGCGCACCCCTACCCGTGGCGTTGGCCGCGCAGGAGGCCCTTGGCGATATCGAGGCGAAGCTGGCGCTGAGCCAGACAGCGGATCTGGCGCTGGATGGTCTCTCCCTCGCCTCGATCTACTTCCTTGCCGCGATCGGCCTTGCCATCACCTTTGGCGTGATGGGGGTGATCAACATGGCCCATGGTGAGTTCATCATGATTGGTGCATACACAGGTTATGTCGTGCAGCTTTTCGTACCCGACTACACGCTGTCGATCCTGCTCGCCATTCCGCTGGCCTTTGCCATCACCTTCGGCGCAGGAGTGGCGATGGAGCGGCTGGTGATCCGCTGGCTCTACCACCGCCCGCTGGAAACCCTGCTTGCCACCTTCGGCGTCTCCATCGCGCTGCAGCAGCTGGCCAAGAACATCTTCGGCACGCAGGCGCGACCCTTGACAGCGCCCGGCTGGCTGAACGGGTCTTTGGTGATCAACGACGTGATCGCAATCAGCTACATCCGCATCGCGATCTTCGTGCTGGCGCTGATCTTCCTCGCGGTCTTCCTCTTTGTCATGAACCGCACCCGACTGGGGCTGGAAGTGCGCGCGGTCACCCAGAACCCGCGCATGGCAGCGTCCATGGGGATCAACCCCGACCGCATCAACATGCTGACCTTCGGTTTCGGATCCGGCATCGCGGGCATCGCCGGGGTGGCAATCGGGCTTTATGCAAAGGTGACGTCCGAGATGGGTTCGGACTACATCGTTCAAAGCTTCATGACCGTGGTCGTGGGCGGCGTCGGGAACATCTGGGGTACGCTGCTCGGGGCGACGCTCGTGGGCACGCTTCAGAAGGGGATCGAATGGCTGAACCCCTCGAACACGCTGGCGGCGCAGACCTACATGATCCTCTTCATAATCCTCTTCATCCAGTTCAGGCCGCGCGGGATCATCGCGCTCAAGGGCCGGGCGGCGGAGGCATGACGATGTGGCGCGTGAGCAAAACTCTTTCAAGAGTTTTTCCAAATTCCTTCGAAGGAATTTGCCAAGGTTTTTGCAAAAGCCTCGCGGGGGCGCATACATGACCGACATCGCCGCCACACACACGCCCCGCCGCCCCTTTGTTGCGCGCTATCCGTCGGTGCTGATCTTCCTCGGCCTTCTGGCCCTCTTAACCCTCGGCGTCACGATCCTTGCCGAAGGGTTCGGCATCGGTGTGATCTCCACCAGCTTCGTCAAAACGCTGGGCAAGATGCTCTGCCTCTGCCTCGTTGCCCTCGCCATGGACCTCGTCTGGGGCTACTGCGGCATCCTCTCGCTCGGTCACATGGCCTTCTTCGGCATCGGCGGCTACGCCATCGGCATGTGGCTGATGTATGCGCGGACCGAGATCATCGTGCGCGAGAGCCTCGCCGCCGCCCCCCTGCCCCCGACACCACAAGAGATCTCGGACGGCATCGCAGGCCAGATCTTTGGCGTCGTGGGTGCGTCCGAGTTTCCGCCGATCTGGGCTTTCGCCCATTCCCTGCCGCTGCAACTGCTTGCCGTCGTGCTGATCCCCGGCTTGATCGCACTCATCTTCGGCTGGCTCGCCTTCCGCAGCCGGGTGACGGGCGTCTACCTGTCGATCCTCACGCAGGCGATGACACTCGCCCTGTCGCTCTACCTTTTCCAGAACGACAGCGGGTTGCGCGGCAACAATGGCCTCTCGGGTCTGCAGAACCTGCCGGGCCTTGACCATGTGCCGCAATCAACCATTTCCATTGTCTTCCTCTGGGCCTCGGCCGCAGCCCTAGGCCTGGGCTACGTGCTTTGCGCCTGGGTGGTCTCGGGCAAGTTCGGCTCGGTCATCCGCGCGATCCGGGATGACGAGGCGCGTGTGCGCTTCCTCGGCTACTCGGTCGAGGCCTACAAGCTCTTCATCTTCACTTTCACCGCCGTCATCGCAGGCATTGCCGGCGCGCTCTATTATCCCCAGGCGGGCATCATCAACCCGGCCGAGATCGCCCCCATCGCCTCTATCTACCTCGCCGTCTGGGTCGCCATCGGCGGACGCGGCAGGCTCTACGGCGCTGTCATCGGCGCGGCCTTCGTCTCGCTCCTCTCCACCTGGTTCACCGGCGGGCAGGCCCCCGACATCAACCTCGGGTTCTACACCATCCAATGGGTCGACTGGTGGACGATCCTGCTGGGCCTGTCATTCGTCGCCGTCACCCTGTTCGCCCCGCGCGGCATCGGCGGGCTGACCGATCTGATTACCGAACGCCGCCATCCCGACCGCCATGGCGCGGACCTTGGCCCCGACCCCGGCGCGCTGCAGGAACGGGAGGCCGAGAAATGAGCATGCTTCTTGAGGTCTCCGGCGTCTCCGTTTCCTTCGACGGGTTCAGGGCCATCAACAACCTGACGTTCCAGATCGGCCCCGCCGAAATGCGCGCGGTGATCGGCCCGAACGGCGCGGGCAAGACCACCTTCATGGACATCATCACCGGCAAGACACGGCCCGACAGTGGCAGCGTCCTTTTTTGGGGCGATAAGTCCGTCTCACTGCTCTCCATGTCCGAAAGCCGCATCGCGCAGGAAGGCATCGGGCGCAAGTTCCAGCGACCCACGGTCTTCGAAGACCAGAGCGTCGCAGACAACCTGATGCTGGCGCTTAAGAAAGACCGGAGTCCCTTTTCCGTGCTGCGTTTCCGCCCTTCCAAAGCGGACCTAGAAAAGGTGGCGGACCTTGCCGATCAGATCGGCCTTGCCCCTGCCCTGCATCGCAAATCTGGCGAGCTGTCGCACGGACAGAAACAATGGCTGGAAATCGGCATGCTGCTTGCGCAGGAACCCCGCCTGCTGCTGGTCGACGAACCGGCTGCGGGCATGACGGCGGCAGAGCGGGAACACACAACCGAACTTCTGGTCGAGGCCGCCAAGACCCGCGCGGTTATCGTCGTGGAGCACGATATGGAATTCGTCCGCCGCCTTGGCTGCAAGGTCACCGTGCTGCACGAAGGGTCGGTCCTGGCCGAGGGCAGCCTCGACCATGTGACATCGAACGAGAGAGTGATCGAGGTGTATCTTGGCCGCTGACCTTCTCGATATCCGCGACCTGACCCTGCATTATGGCAGCAGCCAGATCCTGAACGGCGTCAGCATCAGCGCCCGGGAGGGCGAAGTGACCTGCGTCATGGGTACCAACGGTGTGGGCAAGACCAGCCTGCTCAAGGCGATCTCGGGCACGCACCCCCATAGCGGCGGCGACTATCTCCTTGAGGGCGAAACCATCGGCAGAACCGCCGCGCACGCCCTTGCGCAAAAGGGCGTGGCCTATGTTCCACAGGGCCGGGAGATCTTTCCTTTCCTTACCGTGCGCGAAAACCTGGAGACCGGCTTCGCCTGCCTGCCCCGCGCCGAACGCTTCATCTCCGACGACATCTTCGAGCTGTTTCCGATCCTCAAGGAATTCCTTTCACGCCGCGGCGGGGACCTGTCCGGCGGGCAGCAACAGCAACTTGCCATCGCCCGCGCGCTGATCACCCGGCCGAAACTCCTGCTGCTGGATGAGCCGACCGAGGGCATTCAGCCCAACATCATCAAACACATCGGCGAAGTGATCAAAGCCCTGCGCGACCGGGGCGACATGGCCATCGTGCTTGTCGAACAATTCCTCGATTTCGCCTACGACCTCGGCGACCGGTTCCTCGTTCTGGAACGCGGTGCCGCAACCCTGCGCGGGACAAAAAGCGAAATTTCGCTCGCCCGGCTGCAAAAGGCTGTATCGGTCTGATTTCTTGACTTTGCTCAATCCGGGCAACGCCTGCGGTAATACCTTTTGCCGGTCCCATCCAGCACAAGGAGATTTCCGGATGTCCTACCAAGATTATCTGCCGATGAACTGGCTCAAGAACCGCCCGAATGACGAAAACCCGCTGGTCTCGCTCCGCAAGGAGGTGGACAGCCTGTTCGACGATTTCGGCGGCGGTCTCTTCAAGGATGCAAGTGCCTTCAACGTGCGCACCAATCTCAGCGAGACCGATACGGAATTCTGCGTCACCGCCGAACTGCCCGGCATGACCGAGGAGGATGTCGACGTCTCCGTCTCGGGCGATCGGGTGATCATCAAGGGCCAGAAGAAATCCGAGAAGGAAGAGCGCAGCGACGAAAAGGGCCGCGAGTTCCACCGGATCGAGCGCAGCTCAGGATCATTTCAGCGCGTGATGTCCCTGCCCTTCACTATCGACGCCGACAAGGTCGAGGCGGTGGTCAAGGACGGCGTGCTGACCGTCACCATCCCCAAACCGCCCGAGGTGGTAGAAAACACCAGGAAAATCAAGGTGTCTTCGGCCAAATAGGCCACGCGCGACGTGGCCCGCATTCGGCGGGGCGCGTCCGCCTATCAGGCTTCGCGGATTAGCTTAAAGAAGAAGGGTTCGGCATCGCCGCGATGGTCCATCAGACCCAGGACGCTGTCCGCGTCGATACGGCGAAAGACGTCGTTGATGGGCTTGGCGTCATAGATCATCGTGGCGCTAAGCTTGCCGCGATATTCCGTCATCCGCAGCCGTGATTTCGGCTTGCGGGTGGACAGGATCGGGCGCAGGACTGGCATCAGCACGGGAAACAGGACCGACTTCGCGGGCAGCGCCGCGCAGAGCCGGATCGGCAGCAGTGCCGGATTGATGCAGTAACGCCCGCCGAATGGTCCGTAATGGACCAGCGGAAACCCCTCATCGGCGCTTTCAAAGACCTTGCCGTGCCAGCGCGCGGCCTCAAGCATCCCGTCGAGATAATGGCCGGTGTCGATCCCCTCGCCCCGCCAGCGGCCCAGCATCTCCTCCACGCTCACCGTCCCGAGCGTATCAAACCACGCCAGGGCCTCTCCGGTCGTCATGCGCTGGTTCATCCCCCACCCTCCCCCAAAAGCGTATAGGCGCAGCGCGCCAGCACCCGTTCCTCGTCCGTAGGCAACATCAGCACGGGCAGGCGGCTCTCTTGCGTCGTGATAAACGGCCCGTCCGCCGCATTGGCGGCAGGGTCCAGCTCAGCGCCCAGCCATTCCAGCTCCGCGACTAGTCGCGCGCGCAATTGCGGGATGTATTTCCCCATGCCGCCCGTCAGCACAACCGCATCGACACCCCCCAGTGTCGCGGCAAGCGCGCCGAAGTACCAGCGGCAGCGGAAGACGAAGTAATCGACCGCCTCCGCCGCCTCGACCCGGTCGCTTGCAAGGAGGTCATTCATCTCGTCGCTGATCCCCGAGACACCCAGCAGCCCGGACCGCGTATAGAGGAGCTCGCGTACGTCCTCAGGGGAATAGCCGCGATCCAGCATCAGGTGCAGCAGGATGCCGGGGTCGACCGCGCCCGATCTGTGCCCCATCGGTAGCCCGTCCAGCGCCGTCATCCCCATGGTCGTCGCCACGCTACGGCCCCGGTCAAGCGCGCACATGCTCACCCCGTGGCCAAGATGCGCAACGATGACCCGTTTGGCGGCAAGGTCCGGGAAAGATCGCTGCAGCTTGTGTGCGATGTAGTCGTAGGACAGCCCGTGAAAGCCATAGCGGATCACCCCGTCCTCGGTCAGCGCGCGCGGCAGGCCGAAAATCTGCGCCTCGCGCCGCTGGGTCCGGTGAAATGCGGTGTCGAAACAGGCGAAATGCGGGATGCCGAGGTAGTGTTCCTGCAATTGGCGAATCGGCCGCAGGTTGTGCGGCTGATGCGCCGGGGCGAGGGTTTCGAGACCTGTGAGCCGCGCAAGCACCTCCTCTGTCACACGCACCGGCGCGATGAACTCGGTCCCCCCGTGAACCACCCGATGCGAAAACGCGCAGATCGTGCCGAGTGCGCCCAGCCCGTCGAGTGCGCCGAACATATGCGCGAGGGCCTCGGGATGCGCCCGCTCGGTACTGGAGGGCACCCCGAAATCCGTCTCCTCCCCGGTCCCCTCCACGGGGTCGCGGGTGCTGAGGATCATCCGGTTCGGCAGACCCCGCAGGCTGTAGCTCCGCAGCCTCACCGGTCCGCCCGCACCCAGCCGGTACACCGCCGAGCGCAGGCTTGACGATCCCGCATTGAAGGTCACGACCAGCTTTTCGGTCATGTGGCTGTTCTCCCCGTTTACTCCCCTCTGACTATCCCCACCAGAGCGCCCGCACACAACCGAGGCTTTTCCATACCTGCTCGGAATTCTTGCCAGATCAACCAGAGGCTGCTTGCTTTCACGCTATTATTGTACCTTTTTCCGCCGCCGCGCGGCGGCGCGTTTCTTTGCTGGAAGCAATCATTGTCTGACCCGGAGGGCTCACCATGCAAACCTATGAATTTGGACAATTCCTGCTGGCCTTCGACATCGACGCTGTTAGCAGCCCGACCGAGATAATCTCCGACATGACCGTCTTACTTTTGTGGATCATCGCAGACCCACCTTGGCACATTGATGCTGTTGGGGGGATCACATCATCAAAGCCGACACAGGCCAATGAAAACCTTGATGTTCTACATCTAGCTAGCTATCTAGCTAAGACATAGAGATCGACATGTGGACCCTGCAAGACGCCAAGAACAAATTCAGCGCCGTGGTTGAGGCTGCTCTCGCCGGACGACCGCAGAAAGTATCGCGCCGGGGCAAGCCCGCTGTCGTCGTGTTGTCTGCCGATGAATACCACCGCCTTCTCGATGCCGCTGGCGGCGCGCGGGGCCGGTTTGCCGATCACCTGCTGGCCTTTCCCGGCGACGCGCCCGAACGGATGCAGGCGAAACTGCGCGACGTCGAATTCTGAATGTTCATCCTCGATACCAACGTCATCTCCTCCGGCCGCCGTCCCGAGCGCAGTCAGACCCTCGCCGCCTGGCTCTATGCCCAGCCCGAGGATGCGCTCTATCTCAGCGCCATCACCCTAGGCGAAATCGCCCGTGGCATCGCACTGCAGGACAACCGCAATCCCGACTTTGCCAAGGATCTGCGCGCCTGGCTCGACCGGACCGAGACGCTTTTTGCCGACCGTATCCTGCCCTTCACAGCAGCTGACGCGCGCCTCTGGGGACAGCTGTCCGCGCGCATCGGCCACGGCGGCGCCGATCTGATGATCGCCGCGACGGCCCTGTCCCACGGCGCCACCGTTGTGACCCGCAACACCTCAAATTTCGCGCCGACAGGGGTCAGGCTGCTGAACCCGTTCTGAGCAGCGTCACCGCACCGCGAAAAGCGCGATCCCCACCACTGCCAGCATCGCGGCGGCCATGCCGATGTTGATAATGCGCTGCGTCCGCTGGCTCAGGTTCAGCGCATGCAGCTTCACACCTGCCCCCAACCAGATCAGGTGCACCGGTATCCAGATCGCGTTGAAGATGATCAGCTTGGCGATCACCTCCCCCACCGGATGCGCGGGCATAAAGGCGAAACCTGAAAAGAGCGTCGTCGCCACCACATAGGCCTTGGGGTTGATAAACTGCAGCGCGAAACCGTTGAAGAACCCCAGCGGCACTTTCGCGGCGATGAACCCCACCTGCGCGCCGGCACTAGCCACGCGCCAGGCGAGATAGGTGAGATAGGCAACCGAGGTAAAGAGCAGTGCGAGCCGCAGCCAGGGCACGGCGAGGATCACCGCCGCCATGCCGGTGATCACCATCATCATCGTCACGAACCCGCCAAGGCAGAGCCCGGTCATGAACCCCAGCCCCGCGCGAAAGCCAAAGGCGGCCCCGATCCCCGCCGTGGTCAGCACGCCGGGTCCGGGTGTGATCAGCAGGAAAAAGACGGCAAGCGCGAATTCAATCATCCGGGTGCCACTTCAAAGATGCGCGCATTCCGGCACTGGCGTCAGCACCTTGCCGTCCTTGAGATGCTGCAAAAGGTTGTCAACCGTGAGGTTCCCCATCGCCGCCCGCGTCTCGACCGTCGCGCTGCCCACGTGGGGCAGCAGTACCGTGTTCGGCAAATCGCGCAGCGCCTGCGGTACATGCGGCTCCTCCTCAAAGACATCGAGCCCTGCCCAGCCCAGCGTCCCGTTCTGCAGGGCCGCGATAAGCGCCGCTTCGTCCACCACGGACCCACGGCTGACGTTAATCAGCGTCCCCTCCGGCCCCAGCGCCTCGAGCACCTCGGCGTTCACGATGTGATGCGTCTCCGGCCCGCCGGGCGTGATGCAGATCAGCACATCGGCCTCCCGGGCCATGGCAACGAGATCGTCGTAGTAGGTGTATTCGACATCCTTCGGACTGCGGGAATGGTAGAGGATCGTCGGGTTCCAAGGCGCCAGCTTGCGCGCAATCGCCTGACCGATCCGCCCCAGCCCGAGGATGCCCACCGTCTGATTGTCCGTCGTCCGCGTCAAAGCTGCGCCTCCGCTCGCCTCCCACGCGCCCGATCGCACATGCGCATCGTCGCGCAACAGCTCCCTGTAACAGGCCAGCAGCAGCATCACCGCCGTTGTCGCCACCTCGTCGTTCAGCACATTCGGCGTATGGGCCACGACGATCCCGCGCCTCACGGCCTCTTCCACATCCACCGCGTCATAGCCCACACCATACCCGCTGATCACCTTCAGGTTCGGCACCGCCGCCATCACCTCTGGCGGTACACCCACCGCGCCGTTGGTGACGATATGGGTGATCCGCTCCGCCGGGTAATCCTCCAGCTGGTGAATGGTGAAAGCCTCCGCAAGGCGCGCGCGCATCGCCTCGGTGATCGTGCCGATCTGCAAAAGATCAGGCATCCTCGCCCACCCGCTGCCGCTGTTCCCCCAGCCCCTCGATGCGCAACTCCATCACGTCGCCTTTCTTCAGGTACACGGGCTCCGGCTTCATCCCCATGCCCACGCCGGGCGGTGTGCCGGTGCTAATCACGTCGCCGGGGTGGAGCGTGAAAAGATGGCTCAGGTGTTCGATGATCTCCGCCACGGTAAAGATCATGGTCGAGGTGTTCCCCGCCTGCCGCCGCTCTCCGTTCACATCAAGGCTCATCGACAGGTTTTGCAGGTCCGGCACCTCGTCCCGCGTCACCAGCCAAGGGCCCGTTGGCCCATAGGTGTCGCAGGATTTACCCTTGGTCCACTGGCCGGTGAGATTGTTCTGAAAATGCCGCTCGGACACGTCGTTGCAGATGCAATAGCCCGCGACATAGTCCAGAGCCTCAGCTTTGGAGACGTATTTCGCGGCCTTCCCGATCACCACGCCGAGTTCCAGCTCCCAATCCGTGTGGGTTGACCCGCGCGGCATCACGACGTCGTCGTTCGGCCCCACGATGGCGGAGTTTGCCTTGAAGAACAGATTCGGGTGTTTCGGGATCGCCATGCCCGACTCCTCGGCATGGTCCGAGTAGTTCAGGCCAATGCACATGAACTTGCCGATGTTGCCGACGCAGGGCCCCAGACGCGGCGCGCCCTCGACCAGCGGCAGGCTCTCGGGATCGAGCGCGCGCAGCTTCGCAAGGCTCGCATCATTCAGCATGGCACCGGTGAAGTCCGGCACATGCGCGGATAGATCGCGCAGCTTGCCCGCCTCATCCAGCATACCCGGTTTCTCGGCCCCCGCAGGGCCGTAGCGCAGAAGTTTCATAGATCGTCCTCATAGGGCGTTGCGTTACTAACCGCCGACATATCCCCCAAAACTGAAGGAGTTCCAGCATCCTCTTTGTTTATTGAGAACGCGAACACTTGAAAAAGGGCAAACGTGTGCCGAAACCCATCAACAAGTTGCCAAGTGCCGCAGATATTTCATGGAGTGACCATCTTTGTGTTTGCAAGCCGGTGTACCATCTAGGTCCCTCATATGCCTGCCCACTGAGAAACGAGGAGAGATTATGATAATGGTGAATGCGAAAATCGCCCCGATCTTCCCGCTTAACCCCGCTCAGGTATGCCAATTGCTAAAGAGACTACAGCGTGTTCAGACCACAGATTCCTCTGCTCGTTCTTGATCCAATCACAACCGGGCCACACAGTTGGACCAATAACATAAAAAAGGATCGGTTCAGACCGAGCTGTCGTTTGATTGGCACGGTGATTGCAAGCAGTTAAGGTTCTCTAGCTCCGTTTGTGAATGGCTATATCAATTAGCCTAATGAAATGAAGCGCAACTTATACGACCCCGTGAACCGAACGGCGGGCTCTGGGGTAGACAACAAACGGAGTCCGGCGCGGCGCGGAGTCACGTAAATCCTTCGGCCCCAGGCTGTGTCGGTGAACTGCTCCAAGACAACTGCATATGTCGCAGACGAAAAGCGAAATCCCTCAGTGATTGTCGCGCGGCATAAACTGACGCGCGATGTCCCTGAACTTATCGGCTCCTTCAAGGGTCATTCCGTGATCGAGCCGCCCAACACGCTCGCGGAACATCTCCTGCCAGGGCGACTGGCTTTCGGGCACGGCATATCCCCCTGCCGCTTCCAGCGCCCGCGCGCGTTCGTTCAGCTCATCCAGCGGCACCAGCATATCCGCCGTGCCTTTCCTCAGATCAATCCGCACCCGGTCGCCTGTCTGCAAGAGCGCGAGGCCCCCGCCGTCCGCCGCCTCAGGCGACGCGTTGAGGATCGAGGGCGAGCCGGAAGTCCCCGACTGCCGCCCGTCACCGATGCAGGGCAGCGCCTCGACCCCTTTCTTGATCAGATACGCGGGCGGCCGCATGTTTACGACCTCCGCGGCCCCGGGATAGCCCTTGGGCCCTGCCCCGCGCATGAACAGAATGCAGGTCTCGTCGATGTTCTCGGACGGGTCGTCGATCCGGTGATGGAAATCCTCGGGCCCGTCAAAGACCACCGCGCGCCCCTCGAAAACGTCGGGACCATCGGGGTTCGACAGGTACTTCTGCCGGAACGCAGGCGAAATCACGGAGGTTTTCATGATCGCACTCTCGAACAGGTTGCCCGAGAGGTTGATGAACCCCGCATGCTCTTTCATCGGATCGCTGGCGGGCTTGATCACATCGGTATTCTTTGACCGAAACGCTTCGCAATTCTCCCCCATGCTCCGCGCATTCGCAGTGATCGCCCCGGGATGCGGCAACAACCCGCCCGCGATCAACTCGCCCACCACGGCAGGCACCCCGCCCGCCTGCTGGTAGTCCTCGCCCAAGTATTTCCCCGCCGGTTGCATGTTCACCAAGAGCGGCACATGGTGCCCCACCCGCTGCCAGTCGCCGTTGTCGAGCGGTACGCCCAGATGCCGCGCGATGGCGTTGAGGTGAATGGGCGCATTGGTCGAGCCACCAATCGCCGAGTTAATGGCGATGGCATTCTCGAACGCCTCCCGCGTCATGATGTCCGAAGGCCGCAGGTCTTCCCAGACCATCTCGACGATCCGCTTACCGGTCTCATAGCTGATCTGCCCCCGCTCCCGGTAGGGTGCCGGGATCGCCGCCGCACCGGGCAGCTGCATCCCCAGCCCCTCGGCGAGCGAGTTCATTGTCGTGGCGGTACCCATCGTGTTGCAGTACCCGACCGAGGGGGCCGAGGCCGCCGCGATCTCCATGAATTCATCGGTGCCGATGTCTCCGGCGGCCAGTTGCTCCCGCGCTTTCCAGATCACGGTGCCGGAGCCCGCGCGCTCCCCCTTCCACCAGCCGTTCAGCATCGGCCCAACGGAGAGCGCAATCGCCGGGATGTTCACCGTGGCCGCCGCCATCAAAAGCGCGGGCGTGGTCTTGTCACAGCCGATGTTCAGCACCACGCCGTCGATGGGATAGCCAAAAAGCGTCTCTACAAGGGACAAATAGGCAAGGTTCCGGTCGAGCGACGCGGTAGGCCGCTTGCCCGTCTCCTGAATGGGATGCACCGGGATTTCAATCGCCGTACCCCCCGCCGCGATGATCCCGTCACGCACCCGCTTAGTCAGTTCCAGATGATGCCGGTTGCAAGGGCTCAGGTCGCTGCCCGTCTGCGCGATCCCGATGATGGGCTTGCCCGACTGCAACTCCTCCCGCGTCAGCCCGTAGTTGAGATAGCGCTCAAGATAGAGCGCCGTCATCTCCAGATTGTCGGGATTCATGAACCATTTGCGCGAACGCAGGTCGTCTTTCGTGATCTTTGTCATTGGCCTGACCAGCCTCCGTCGATGATATGGGTATGTCCCGTGGTAAAGGCGCTCTCGTCACTGGCAAGGTAGACGACCAGCGCCGCGATCTCTTCTGGAGAAGCCACACGCCCCATCGGCTGCCGCGCCACGAATTGCGCCATCGCCTCGTCGTAGTTTCCCAGCTTCTCGCCAAGCGCCTTCACGCGCGCATGCCAGCTCGGGCTCTCGACCGTACCCGGGCAGATGCAGTTACAGCGAATTCCTTCGGTGATATAATCCACAGCCACCGATTTCGTCAGCCCCACGACCGCCGCCTTGGTCATCCCGTAGACGAACCGGTTCGGCGCCCCGATCACCGACCCTACGGCGGAGGACATGTTGATGATCGACCCTCCGCCCCGCTCCAGCATCCCCGGCAGCGCCGCGCGGATCGTGCGCACCATGGAACGCAGGTTGAGATCCATGGCAAAGTCGATCTCCTCGTCCGTCGCATCCAGCACCGAGCCGTGATGCACGAAACCGGCGCAGTTGAAAAGCACATCGGGCTCTGCCCGCGCGACCTCCGTCTTCACACTGGCGTCGTCGCGTGCGTCCAGCGCAAAGGCTTCGACCGACCCGCCAGCCTCTTCCGGCAGCGTGCCCAGCAAATCCGTGTTCACGTCGGTCGCAAAGACCGTCGCCCCCTCACGCGCCATGGCAATCGCACTTGCCCGTCCGATCCCCTGGGCGGCAGCGGTCACGAGCACGCGCTTCCCCGCAAGTCTCTGTCCTGTCACGTGAATCTCCCCCAAGTTCGCGAAATACCAAAAGGGCAGCCGCAGAAAAACACGCGCCCCATCTGGCCCTTTCGCCCTGAATCGCTAGCGTAGGTCACAGCATCCGTTTTGACCATAACCCCGGACCCCAAGACCATGACCAAGATCCTCATTCTCGGCGGCGGCGGCATGATCGGGCAGAAACTTGCCCGCCGCATCCTTGACCACAACATCTTCCCCGGTGCCGATCTCACGCTTTTTGACCGCGCATTTCCGCAGGGCGGCGTGCCCGCCAAGAAGATCACCGGCAATGTCAGCGACCCTGCCATGGTCCAGCACCTCGCCGCGCACCGTCCTGACGTGATCTTTCACCTCGCCGCCATCGTCTCGGGCCAGGCCGAGGCAGACTTCGACCTTGGGTGGGACATCAACATGATGGCAACCTGGCATCTGCTCAGCGCGCTCAAGACCGAGCATGAGGCGTCCGGCGGCACGTACCGCCCGCGTCTTGTCTTCACCTCCTCCATCGCGGTCTTCGGCGGCCCCTACCCTGACAAGATCGGCGACGATTTCCTCGCAGCCCCCCAAACCAGCTACGGCGCGCAGAAAGTCGTCTGCGAAACCATGGTGAGCGATTTCAGCCGCAAGGGTTTTGTCGACGGCATCTCCCTGCGCTTGCCCACCATTTGCGTGCGCCCTGGCAAGCCCAATGCCGCCGCCTCCGGCTTCTTCTCCGGCATCATCCGCGAGCCGCTCAATGGGCAAGAGGCGATCCTGCCCGTCCCCGAAACCGTGCGCCACTGGCCCGCCAGCCCCCGCTCGGCCGCCCGGTTCCTGACCCACGCGGCCAAGCTGGACACAGCGCTGCTGCAGGGTCGCCGTGCGCTCAACATGCCGGGGCTCAGCTGTACGGTGGCCGACCAGATCGAAGCGCTGCGCCGCGTCGCGGGACAAAAGGCAGTCGACCTCATCAAGCCCGTCCCCGACCCCGCGATCATGGCCATCGTGGAAAACTGGCCGCAGGACTTTGCGCCCGACCGCGCCATCGCACTGGGGTTCGAGGCGGAAAAGACCTTTGACGAGATCATCGCCGTCTACATGGAAGACGATTTGCCCGGCTGACCCCAACAGCGGCTGCAAAAGCTCCCGTAACCGACGTCTTCACAAAGACGTCACACCAAGAAGCTTGCGATTTTGCCGGACCCCGCGCATCGTCGGGATATCTCTGCGATCCCGGGCCCGGGGGCCCGCGTCTGCCATTCAATCAAAGGATATTGCGATGCGTCTTCTCTCCGTCACCGCCGCGCTCCTGCTCGCCTCGGGCGCGCAGGCGGCCGAATTCACCTGGGCCGAAACCACCGACCCGCAGACGATGGACCCGCACGCGGTCAACTCCGCCGCCGTCCTCGGCTTTCTCAACAACGTCTACGAGGGCCTCGTGCGCCGCAACAAGGAGATGGAGATCGAACCGGCCCTCGCCACGGCGTGGGCGCCTATCGGCGCAGGCGAGGGCTGGCGCTTCACGCTCCGGCAAGGGGTGACCTTTCATGACGGGGCCGCGTTCAACGCTGACGATGTGATCTTTTCCTACGAACGCGCGTCTTCGGAAGAGGCCGACACACGCAGTTGGTTCGCGCCGGTCTCCGAGGTGATCAAGGTAGACGATTACACTGTCGACATCATGACCACCGCGCCCAACCCGATCTTTCCCGACAGCATCGCCAACTGGATGATGATGGACAATAGCTGGGCCGAGGCCAACGGCACCACCCGTCCCGACAAGGAGAACGGCAATCACGCCACGCTCAACACCAACGGCACCGGTGCCTTCCGCGTCACCGCGCGAGAGCCGGGGTTGCGCACAGCGCTGGAGCCGAACGCGGGCTGGTGGGACGAGGCCACGCATAACATCACCCGTGCCGAGCTGACGCCGATCCAGAACCCTGCCACCGCCGTGGCAGCACTGCTTTCGGGCGACGTGGATTTCATCAACCCGGTGCCTATCCAGGACACCGAGCGCCTCAAGCAGAACCCGGATGTCAACGTGATCCAGGGGATCGAGGCCCGCGTCATCATGCTGGGCTTCCCGCATGAGGCCGGGGCGCTGAAGTATTCTGCCGAAACCACAGACAAGAACCCCTTTGCCGATGCCCGCGTGCGGCAGGCCGTGGCCCATGCGGTCAACGTACCCGCAATCTTGCAAACCATCATGCGCGGCAATGCCGAGGAAGTGAGCCAGTTGGTCAGCCCCGCCATGCGCGGCTATTCCGACGCTCTGGCAGACCGGCCCGCATACGACCCTGAGAGAGCCAAGGCCCTGCTTGCCGAGGCAGGCTATGCCGACGGGTTTACCTTCGGACTCAAGTGTCCCAACGACCGCTATCTCAACGACGAATCCGTCTGCCAGGCGGTGACGGGGATGCTGGCGCAGGTTGGTATGCGCGCCACTCTCGACGCCATGCCGGTCCAGAACTACTGGCCGGAACTTCGCGCGGACAATTATGACATGTACCTGCTGGGCTGGTCACCCGGCACTTTCGACGCGGAACACCCGATCCGGTTCCTAGCCGCAACGCCCGACGAGGAAAAAAAGCTCGGTTCCTGGAACTTCGGGGGCTATTCAAACGCCCGTGTCGATAAACTCCTCCCGATGATCCAATCCGAGATCGACGATGCCAAGCGGCAGGCGATGCTCGATGAAACCGCTAGAATCCTGCAGGATGAGGTCGCCTATGTGCCCCTTTACGTGCAGCCGCTTGTCTGGGGTACGCGCGCCAATATCGAGCTGACCCAACGCCCGGACAACTTCTTCATCCTGCGCTGGGTGACTGTGCAGTAGCAGCCTGTCAGAGGCTAGGGCGGTAATCCTTCGCCAGTGCCTCGACCAGCTCGTCTTTCGTCATCTCCGAGCGGCCTTCGATATCCCGCTCCTGCGCCATATCTTAAAGGGCGTCCTTCGTTTTCTGCTCCAGCGCCGCGACGGACCCCTTGCCGCGACCGTCCTCGTCCGTCGCGTCCTCGATGGCCTGCAGCAGCTCGTCCTTGTCCATCGAAGACCGTCCCTCGATTTCAAGGTCCTGCGCGCGCTCCATCAGCATGTCCTTGGTGGGGCCGTTTTCCTTGATATGGGAAACCTTTTTCTTCACGTCGTCAGGCTGATCCACGAATTGTTGGTCGCCGTCCTTCTTCTTCTGGGTCGACCGCGCGTATTCATCCTCGGTCAGAAGCATGCGCACCTTCTTGGGCAGATACCGCTCACCGCTGTCCGCCGATGCTTCGCCTGATTTCGTACCCCAGTCTTCCTCAGTCCACTGGTGCAGGTCGGTGTCTTCCTGGTCCGTGCCGTCTTCGGCATAGGCGCCACCCCGGCGCTTGTATTCCTGAACGGCCAGCTGGGCCTTGCGCGCGGACCACTGGCCCGGCTCACCACCCTTGTCGCTTTGCAGGTGCTTGTCTTTCACCTTTTCCCACAGCTCAGAATCGGTCTTTTCCGCAGATGACATCACGCATCCTTCCTCAACCTTCGCGCCTCAACCGGCCCCGGCACGCTTTGGTTCCGTCGCGTCTTTGCCCCCTTGACCCCGCCGCCCTGCCCGGTATCTGCTGCCCTTATGCTCGCCTATGTCATCCAACGTGTTGCCCAATCCGCGCTTGTCCTGCTGATCGTGGGGCTTGTCGCATTCTCGATGTTCCGCTTTGTCGGCGATCCGGTAGACAACATGCTGGGGCAGGAACGTACCCAGGCCGATATCGAGCGGCTGAGAACACAGCTGGGCCTCGATCAGCCCTTCCCTGTTCAATACGTGAAATTCCTCTCCGGTGCCGTGCAGGGCAATTTCGGCGTGAGCTACCGTCAGGGGCGGCCCGTGTCCGACATCCTGCTGGAGCGCGCCCCCGCAACACTGGAACTGGCGGCTGTTTCCGGCTTTCTTGCCATCGCATTCGGCATTGCCCTCGGTGTGTTCACGGCCATCAGGCGGGATGGATTCACAGCGAACGCAATCATGTCGCTGTCCCTTGTCGGCGTGTCATTGCCGACCTTCCTGATCGGTATCTTGCTGATTTACCTATTTTCTGTCGAACTCGGCTGGCTCCCCAGTTTCGGACGCGGCGATACGGTGATGCTCGGCGGCTGGTCCACCGGGTTCCTCACGGAGTCAGGCCTCAAGGCTCTCATCCTGCCCTCGATCACCCTCGGCCTCTACCAGATGACCCTGATCATGCGGCTTGTGCGCTCCGAAATGCTGGAGGTGCTCCGGCAGGACTACATCCGCTTCGCCCGCGCCCGCGGCCTCAAGGAGCGCGCGGTCAATTTCCGGCACGCGCTCAAGAACACTCTGGTGCCGGTGATCACCGTGACGGGCCTGCAACTGGGTTCCATCATCGCCTTTGCCATCATCACCGAGACAGTTTTCCAGTGGCCCGGTGTCGGCCTTCTTTTCATCAACGCGATCCAGTTCGTCGATATCCCCGTCATGGCCGCCTACCTGATGCTGATCTCTGTCATGTTCGTGGGCATCAACCTGATCGTGGACCTGCTCTATTTCTCCATCGACCCGCGCCTGCGGGCGGACCGGACCAAGGCGCATTGAGATGACAGATACCCCCCTGCCCCCCGACGCGCCGATCGCGTTCAAGGACCCCTCCCGCCTCAGCCTCGCGCTGCAGTCGGACTTCATCTACAGCTTCAAGCGCTCGCCGGTCGCGGTCGTCTCCTTCGTGATCGTGGTGCTGATGGTGCTGGCGGCCGTTTTTGCCCCGCCGATCGCCCCCTACAATCCCTTCGATCCCGCGCAGCTGAACCTGATGAACGGCTTTTCCAAACCGATGGAGCCTAATGCCTTTACCGGTGAAACCTTCTGGCTCGGCACCGATGATCAGGGGCGGGACGTTTTTTCGACCATCCTCTACGGTCTGCGGATATCGCTCTTCGTGGGTGTCGCAGCGGTGCTCTTTGCCATGGTGCTGGGTATCACGCTGGGGCTGCTGGCAGGCTATCTCGGGGGCTGGACAGAGACGATCATCATGCGCACGGCAGATGTGCAGCTGACCTTCCCCGCGATCCTCGTCGCCATGCTGATCTTTGGCATCGCCAAGGGGATCACACCCGTCGAATACCGTGACCAGATGGCGATCTGGGTGCTGATTGTGGCGATTGGCCTGTCGGACTGGGTGCAGTTCGCCCGTGTCGTCCGCGGCGCGACACTGGTGGAAAAGAACAAGGAATACGTGCAGGCCGCGCGGCTGATCGGCCGGTCGAAGCCCGCGATCATGGTCAAGCACATCCTGCCCAACGTACTCTCCCCCGTCCTGGTGATCGCCACGATCTCACTGGCGCTGGCGATCATCGCGGAAGCAACGCTGTCCTTCCTGGGCGTCGGCGCGCCGCCGACACAGCCGTCCCTGGGGACGCTCATCCGGATCGGCCAGGGCTTCCTCTTCTCGGGCGAGTGGTGGATCCTGCTCTTCCCCGCGATCACGCTGCTGGCATTGGCGCTCTCCGTGAACCTGCTCGGCGACTGGCTGCGCGATGCTCTGAACCCGAGGCTGCGGTGATGTCTCCCTTGATCGACGTAAGGCGCGGATGTGCCATGCCCGACCTCGGGTGGGCATCGGCGAAGCAAGCGGCCTCGGCCATGCTTCAAAGCATCAATGCCGCGCACGTTATAGCTCAGCCTACGAATGCCCTCCCGGGGGGGAGGTCGGGCATTGCGCATGCGCGCCGGACATCCGCGACCGACCGCGCGCAAGAGGCTACTGAATGACCCAACCCGTCCTCTCCATCCGCGACCTCACCGTCGAAATCCCCACCCGCCACGGCATCTTGCGCCCCGTGGACGGAGTCTCCTATGACATCGGCAAAGGCGAGGTCCTCGGCGTCGTGGGCGAATCCGGTGCAGGCAAATCCATGGCCGGTAACGCGGTCATTGGCCTCTTGAGTCCCCCTGCCCGCATCGCCAAAGGCGAGATTTACGTCAACGGCACGCGCATCGACCACCTCAAGGGCGACGCTATGCGCCGCCTGCGCGGCAAGGAAATCGGCATGGTCTTTCAGGACCCGCTGACCTCGCTCAATCCCCTTCTCAGGATCGGCGACCAGATCACCGAAACGATCCTCGCGCACCTGAACGTCAGCCGCGCCGAGGCCGAGAAAAGGGCCGTGGCAGCCCTTGACGAGGTCGGCATCCCCGGTGCCGCCGAGCGCATCAACTCCTACCCGCATGAATTCTCCGGCGGCATGCGCCAGCGCGTGGTGATCGCCCTTGCGCTTTGCGCCGAACCCTCGCTCGTCATCGCGGACGAACCCACCACGGCGCTCGATGTCTCGGTGCAGGCGCAGATCATCGCGCTCCTCAAAAAGCTCTGCAAGGAGCGCGGCACCGCCGTCATGCTGATCACCCACGACATGGGCGTGATCGCCGAGGCCGCCGACCGTGTCGCCGTCATGTACGCGGGCAAACTGGCCGAATTGGGTAATGTCAGAGACGTGCTGACCACCCCGCGCCATCCCTATACCGACGGCCTGATGGGTTCGACCCCCCTCGCCTCTCGCGGCAAGCGGCGGCTGCACCAGATTCCCGGCGCCATGCCGCGCCTCGACAGCCTGCCCGACGGCTGTGCCTTTCACCCGCGCTGTCCTTTCGCACAGGACGTGTGCCGCCATGACCCCGCCCCGACGCTGAGCGACGGCAAGGGGGCGGCGTGCTGGTTCCCCCTCGACAAGGCGGAGGCGGTCGCCTGATGCCCCTCGTCTCCATCGCCCATCTCACCCGCATCTTCGACGTCTCCAAACCCTGGCTCAACCGGGTGATCGAGCGCCGCAAGAAGGCGTATCTCACCGCCGTCAGCGACGTCTCCTTCGAGATCGAGGAAAAGACCGTCTATTCGCTGGTGGGCGAATCCGGCTCCGGCAAGTCGACCATCGGCAAGATGCTGGTTGGCCTCCTGCCGCCGACCGAGGGGTCGGTGGAAATACGTGGCGTCGATCTGGCGCGCGAGACCGATGCCGCCAAGGTCGACGCGGTGCGCGCCGATATACAAATGATCTTTCAGGACCCCTTCGCCTCGCTCAACCCCCGCTGGCGGGTGCGCGACATCATCGTCGAGCCGGTCGCGGCGCGGGGCGGTGAGACCAAGGGCCTGGCCGAGAAGCTGCTCGAACAGGTGGGTCTGTCAGCACGCGACGCGGGCAAGTTTCCGCATGAGTTCTCCGGCGGCCAGCGCCAGCGCATCTGCATCGCCCGCGCGCTGGCGTCAGAGCCAAAGCTGATCGTCTGCGACGAGCCGACGAGCGCCCTGGACGTCTCGGTGCAGGCGCAGGTGCTGAACCTGATGTCGGACCTCAAGGACGACCTTGGCCTTACCTATCTCTTCATCAGCCACGACCTGACGGTTGTGCAGCATATCTCCGACCGCGTCGGCGTTCTCTACCTCGGGCGGCTGGTCGAGGAGGCCTCACCAACGGAGCTCTTCGACGACCCCAAGCATCCCTACACCCAGATGTTGCTGGAAGCCGCACCCAAGCTTGACGCCTTCGGCCGCGACGTGCCGCCGCCCAAGGGCGAAATCCCCGATCCGATCAATCCGCCAACCGGCTGCGCCTTCCACCCGCGCTGCCCGCTGGCGACGGACCGCTGCAAGGCGGAACGGCCCCAGATGCGGGGTCTGCGCGGGGCAAAGGTGGCGTGTCACATGGCCGAGTAGGGTGGGTGCTTGCACCCACCGGCGAGGCGGTGATGTGAAGATGATGGGCGCGAGCACCCATCCTACGGCGTCTCGTCAGTACCACTTCGCCACCGGAGGCAGGCTCATCAACACAGCCTCCGGGTCATGGCCTGTCTCCAGCCCGAATTTCGTGCCCCGGTCGTAGACGAGATTATATTCGGCGTATAGGCCCCGGTGACGCAGCTGCACCTCCTTGTCCTCATCGGACCAGTCCTGCACACGGCGCTTCTCCACCAGCGGCACGAAGGCAGGAAGGAAGGCCGCGCCCACGTCCTTCGTCAGCGCGAAATCGGCGGTCCAGTCTCCGGTGTTGCGGTCGTCGTAGAAGATGCCCCCTACCCCGCGTGCGCGACTGCGGTGCGGGATGTAGAAGTACTCGTCCGCCCAGGCCTTGAGTTCGTCATAAAGCGTCGCGCCATGCCGATCGCAGGCGCGTTTCATCTCGGCGTGGAAATGCGCCGTGTCCTCTTCGTACTCGATGCAGGGGTTCAGGTCGGCCCCGCCGCCGAACCACCATGCGTGCGGGGTCCAGAACATGCGGGTGTTCATGTGCACCGCCGGCACATGCGGGTTCTGCATGTGAGCGACAAGGCTGATGCCCGAGGCCCAGAAGCGCGGATCGTCCTTCATCCCCGGAATGCCCTTGCGCGCGGCCATGGCCATCTGCGCGCGCTCGCCCAGCGTGCCGTAGACGGTGGAGATGTTCACGCCCACCTTTTCGAACACGCGACCGCCGCGCATGACGCTCATCTCACCGCCGCCCGCGTCCGATCCGTCCTCTGCCGTGCGCGAGGTCTTGCGCACCTCGAAGCGGCCCTTAGGGGTGTCCGTCTCGTGCCGGTCCTCGAGCGCGTGGAACGCGGAAACGATCTCGTCGCGCAAGCATCGGAACCACGCAGAGGCTTGCGCTTTTTCGGTCTGGAATTCTACTGTCATTGGGGCCGTTCTTTGTTCTGTTTCGGGAACAGACTAGCGTGGGGGTCTGTCGGTTGAAAGTGACAGGCTGCGCCTTGTCTTTGATCCGAAGCGGGAAATCTGTCGATGATGGTGACAGGCCGGCACGCCTCTGAAAAGCGCCTTGAGGCATTCGTCAATGCATTTTGCGCTGCATGGGGCCTCTTCGTCGGCTAAAGGGGGTAAAAAACCTGCGTTTGAGGCAGTATAACGTTTCCTTTCATCCGGGAATCGGAGGGATTTCCAGAATTGCCAAGATACAGAAGGCGCGCACCCAGCGGTCGTCTATTCTGAGCAGCCTGATCTGAACTGACCAAGTTACAAAGGTGAAGCAAGCGCTAGGCAAGCCGCATAAGCATGCCAGCAATTAGGCGGGCGCGTTCGGGCAGGCTGTCGATATGGATATGTTCGTTCAGCGTATGCAGACCAGCCCCTCGAACACCAAGGCCGTCAATTGTCGCGATTCCGAGGGCGCCAGTGAAATTTCCGTCCGAGCCGCCGCCCGCGCTGCTACAAGACAGGTCGAACCCCAGTTCGGCGGCGATCTCGCGCGCAGTCTCGTACATCGCCATCGTGCCCGGCTGATCTGGCCTCCAGACCGGGCGCGTCACGCCGCGTGTCACCTCGAACTTTGCCCCGTTGACCTCGCCGTTCAGGGACAGCATCCGGGTGATACCATCGTCGAGGTCCTCTTGTTTCTTGGCCATGCTCAAAGCCTCGGCATCGCAGAAGGATGACACGCAGTTGACCCATTGGCCGGCATGGATCACCCCCACCGAGAAGGTGCAGTCCGGGCCGGTCATTTCCTCTATTTCGATAATCTTGCGGGCCATCGCGTTGATCGCAGAGGTCCCGTCCGCAAGACGTGCGCCTGCATGGCTTGGCTTGCCGATACTGCGCAGGTTGAACCGCGCGATTGCGTAGCGCCCGATTGTGCACCCGCCATCGGGATGCGCAGGTTCGGGGACCAGGACATATTTGCTGCGGCGCGCCTCGGCTTCAATCAGATCACGGGTTGAAGGTGTACCGACCTCCTCGTCAGGCGTAAAAAGAACGGTCACAGGCAAAGGCGTCTGCATTCCGGCGCGGATCAGGTGGCGCAGGGCCTCGACACTCGCGTAGTTACCCCCCTTCATGTCCTGAATACCCGGACCGTAGCAGATATCACCCTCAATCTTGAACGGCAGCACGTCGAGCGTGCCGACCGGGTGAACCGTGTCCAGATGGCCGACGATCAGTATCCCCGGAACCCGGCCCTGATCGGGATGTGGCAGGCGCGCGCGCACTGATCCGCCAAAGCCCATCCGGCCGGGAATCCGCTCCACCGTTCCGAGACCAGCAAGATCATAGGCCGCAAGGTCCATCATGCGGTTTACGGCTTCTGCGTCCCATGTCGGGCTTTCGCACTCAATCCACGGGCGCAGTCCGGCGAGCATTTTATCGGTGTCGAAGGGCAGCTTGAGAGGGTCCATGGGTCAAGCTCCGGCGGGCATGCGCCGCTCGATAATCCGCGCCATGACGGAGGCTCCGACGGGCAGGATTTCGGGATCGAGGAAGAAGGATGGATTGTGCAGCCCGGTTGTGCCGGAATGGCCAATTCTGCAATACGCGCCGGGCACGACCTTGAGCATGTCGGCGAAGTCCTCAGAGCCGGTTGCGGGCTCGTCATCGCCGGAGATGTTTTCGGCTCCAACGATATCTGCCGCTGCTTCCAAGTAGGCGTCGGACAGATCGTGATCGTTCATCAGCACGTCGAAGACGTTCCGAATATCGATGCGGATCTCTACGCCATACGCCTTGGCGAAACCCTCGCAGAGTTCGGTCATACGGGTCTCTGCAGTATCGCGCACCTCGTCTTTGAAATAGCGGATTGTGCCGGCAAGCGTTGCTGTGTCTGGCACTACGTTATACGCCGAGCCAGCGTGGATCTGCGTGACCGACAGCACGCAGGAATCGAGCGGGGCGATGTTACGCGACAGGATCGTCTGGAACTGGGCCACCAGCATCGAGGCGATCACCAGTGGGTCGCGTGATTGCTGCGGCATGGCAGCGTGGCTGCCCTTGCCCTGCACAGTAATGTCAAAGAAAGACGCCCCGGCCATCGCAGCGCCCTTGCAAATACCCACGGTGCCGGGTTGACCATTTGGATAGTTGTGCATCCCGTAGATCTCGTCACAGGGAAATTTCTCGAAAAGCCCGTCCGCAAGCATTCCGCGCGCGCCGCCAAGACCTTCTTCTGCGGGCTGGAAAATCAGGATCGCAGTGCCCGCGAAGTTGCGGGTACGCGCCAGATACTTGGCGGCGCCAAGCAGCATCGTGGTATGCGCGTCATGTCCGCAGGCGTGCATCACGCCGGGGTTTTTGGAAGAATAGCCAAGGTTGGTCTCCTCATGGATCGGCAGAGCATCCATGTCGGCGCGCAGGCCCACGCGACGGGGGCTATCCCCCTTGCCCTTCACGATGCCGACAACACCGGTGCCCGCGATGCCCTCGTACACTTCTTCTACGCCGTATTCGCGGAGCTTGGCGGCGACAACGCCAGAGGTGCGCACCTCCTGAAATCCGATTTCGGGGTGCTCGTGGAAGTCCTTGAAAAGGTCGGTCAGCTCTGCTGTGCTCTCGTCAATGATCGGCAGAATACCCATGGGTTTGATTTCCTCTTGATCTTGTATGTTTGGTGTCCGGTTCAGCCGCCCGTGGCCGCTTGGGCCTCTGCAAAGGGGCGGAAATTCGCGAAATCCCAATGACGGCCGGGGGCCGCGGCGATCAGCGCCTTGGTGTAGTCCTGCTGCGGATCCGACAGGACCTGCGCGGCTGGGCCATATTCGACCACCCGTCCGAACTGCATCACCATCACCTCGTCGCAGATTTGCGCGGCGACGCCGAGGTCGTGGGTGATGAAGAGTATGCCGAGGCCAAAGCGTTCCTGCAATTCCGCAAGCAGGTCAAGCACCTGGGCCTGTACCGACACATCAAGCGCCGAGACGGCCTCGTCCGCCACCAGCACGTCAGGGTCCATGGCGAGTGCACGGGCGATGGCGATGCGCTGGCGCTGTCCGCCGGAGAACTGGTGCGGGAAGCGGTCAACGGCGCTGGCGGGCAAACCCACCAGCTCCAGAAGTTCGCGTGCCCGTTCAAGTGCCTGCTTGCGCGGCACGCCGAAATTGAGCGGCCCTTCGATAATCGACTGGCCGATTTCAATGCGTGGATTGAGCGAGCGCATCGGATCCTGAAACACGATCTGCAGCTTTTTGCGTTCTGGTTGCAGGGCCTTCTGGGACATCGATGCGATGTCCTGCCCGCCCACGACGATGCTGCCCGAGGTCGGGTCGATCAGCCGCATGATGCAGCGCGCGACAGTAGATTTGCCCGACCCGCTCTCGCCCACGATCCCCAGAGTACGCCCCTGCATCAGCTTCAGTGACACGTCCTGCGCCGCCTTGACCTCGCGCGATTTGATAAAGAGACCGCCACCGCCATAGGTTTTGCACAGATCGATCGTCTCCAGCACCGTCTGGCCGGTCCCTCCCTCGCGCGGCGCACGTGGTACCTGACTGGGGACAGCGCGTAAAAGATCGCGTGTGTAATCGGTCTGAGGATGCCGCAGCAGGCTATCGACAGGCTGGGTTTCCATCACCTCGCCCAGCTTCAGAACGGTCACGTCGTCAGCGATCTCGGCCACGACGCCCATGTCGTGCGTGATGAACAGAACCGAGGAACCCTGTTGTTCGCGCAGTTCACGGATGAGTTCGAGAATTTGCGCCTGCGTTGTGACGTCGAGCGCGGTCGTCGGCTCGTCTGCGATCAGGAGTTGTGGGCGCATGATCAGCGCCATGGCGATCATGATCCGTTGGCGCTGGCCGCCGGAAAGCTGGTGAGGGAAGCTGCGGTACATCTTTTCGATGTCTGGCAGGTGCACTGCTTCCATCATCTCCAGCGTCCTTTTTCGACGCGCCGACTGCGAGAGGTCGCTGTGAAACTCGAGCACTTCCTCGATCTGCTGGCCGACCCTTGCCACCGGATTGAGCGCGGTCATCGGTTCCTGAAAGATCATCGACATCGCCGTGGCGCGCAGATCGCGCATCCGGCCGGACGAAGTGGCGAGCAAATTCTCTCCCTTGAGCTTGATCGAGCCGGAAATCGGGCTGAGGACCTTTGGCAGAAGCCCCATTGTCGCAAGAGCGGTAAGGGATTTTCCCGACCCGCTTTCGCCGACAAGACACATGGTCTGGCCGGGTTCGATCATCATGTTCAGTCCCTTGACGACCTGCTTGTCCGCCTCGCCGTTCAGCGCGATGCGCAGGTCGGTGATTTCGAGTAGGTTACTGCTGGTCATCGGTCAATTCCCCGTTGCGCCATGCGTGGGTCGAGTGCGTCGCGAACGGCATCCCCAAGCAGGTTGATCGACAGGATCGCCACGGATACGACAAGGCCGGGCCAGAGAACGATACCGGGATTTATCTGAAAGTAGATGCGGCCCTCAGCCATGATGTTGCCCCAGCTGGGGGTCTCGGGGTTTATGCCCGCGCCCAGGAAGGACAGGATCGCCTCGGTCAGGATTGCGCTGGCGCAAATATAGGTGCCCTGGATGATAAGGGGCGCGATTGTGTTGGGCAGCAGATGACGCCGCATGATGAGCCAGGTGGACGACCCGGCGGCGATGGCGGCTTCCACATAGGGTTCTTCGCGCGCGGACAGGACAACCGAGCGCACAAGGCGCACCACGCGCGGTACCTCGGGAATGGTGATCGCCACCAGCACGGTCCAGAGCGATGCTCCCCAGAGCGAGACGATTGCGATGGCCAGAAGGATGTTGGGGATCGCCATCATCCCGTCGACCATCCGCATCAACACCGCGTCCAGCCAACGAATGTACCCAGCCAGCAGCCCCAGAACGAGCCCCGCCAGTACAGCTGCAATTGCGGCACCTACGCCTACGACGAGCGAGATGCGCCCCCCCGTCACGATCCGGCTGAAAAGGTCGCGCCCGAAGGCATCCGTGCCCAGCCAGTAGACCTCGCTCGGGGGTTTGAGGCGTTCGGCGGGGGTAAGTCGGACCGGGTCATGGGGCACGACCCAGGGCGCGAAGAGGGCTGACAGAACGATGAGGATAATCAGAACGGTGGCCAGCATGACGATTGGGCTCGAGGTGACGATCTCCCGTATCCGGCTGAGGGCGGACGTGGTCTCGCGCGGCGGGGCGACGGAGGGGGCTTGGGATTGATCGGTCATGAATAGCGGATCCTCGGGTCGAGTAGCACGTAGCTGATGTCGATCAGCAGGTTCACAATCACGTAGATAAGCGAAGCAAGCAGGATCACCGCCTGAATGACGGGATAATCCCGCGCGAGGACCGCATCGACTGTCAGACGCCCCAGCCCCGGCAAATTGAAAACCGACTCGGTCACCACCACACCGGAGATGATCAGCGCAAAGCCGATGCCGATGACCGTGATGATCGGCACCGAGCAATTGCGCAGTGCATGACGCATCAGCACGCGAACTTCGGGCAGGCCCTTGGCGCGGGCAGTGCGGATATAATCCTCGCCCAGAATTTCCAGCATGGAGGTGCGCGTGATGCGGGCGATCAGGGCGATGTAGAGTAAGGTCAGGGTCAGGGTTGGCAAGGCGATGCGATGAAAGAAGTCGCCCGCGCCGTTTCCGATGGGGCGGAAGCCCTGCACAGGGAACCACCCAAGTTGCATCGAGAACAGCGAAATCATCAAATAGCCGATCACGAAGACCGGGATCGAAAAGCCCAGCACCGAAAGCAACATCACGAAGCGGTCGATCAGCGTGCCGTGCTTCCATGCGGCGATGACGCCCAGCGGCACCGCGATTACGACCGACAGGACAATCGTGGTCAGCGCGAGAGATATCGTTGGTTCCATCCGATCCGCAATCAGCTTGAGCACTGGTTCGCGTGACTGGATCGATGTGCCGAAGTCGCCCTGCAACAGCCGAATAATCCAGTCAAAGAACTGCACCAGCATGGGATCATTTAGGCCAAGGGAGTCACGGATCGCTTCCAGCTGTTCCGGCGTCGCCGTATCTCCGGCGATGATCGCCGCTGGATCGCCGGGGGTCAGCCTGAGAAGCAGAAACACGAACAGCGCGACGAACCCCATTACGGGGATTGATGCGAGAATGCGTTGGAATATGTAGCCAATCATGCCGCAGGGCCTTTCGACTTGTCAGGAGAGTCTGCGCGCATGCAACCCGCGTGCAGGTATAGTCCCGCGCCGAAACGCGGGACCTAAGGCTTTGTCTACTTGGAGATGTTCCAGAACAGCGGTGCAGGCGCGTCCAGCACCCCTTCAATTTCAGAAGACCATGCTGTGGGAACGAAGTACTGCCCGATCGGTGCATAGACGCCCTCTTCGAAGGCAATCTTCTGTATCTCTGCGGCAAGTTCTTTCTGTTTCTCCAAATCGGTCTCTTTGGCATAGGCCATGCGCAGCTCCTCGAGCTTTGGCACATCCGGCCAGCCGAACCAACCGCCCTCTGGGCCCTTGCCGTTGACCATATTGTTGACCAACGGGTTGAACACGTCGGCACCAACCCAGTTGGTCATAAACATGTGCCAGCCGCCCTCATCGATTGGGGCCTGACTTGCGCGACGGCCTACGAGGGTTTGCCAATCCATGGCTTGCAGATCGACAACGAAGCCCGCATCGCGCATGGCTTGCGCCACGACAACCGGTTGCGTGCGCAGTGTGCCCACATCGGTTGGATGCATGATAACGATCGGGGTACCGTCATAGCCAGCCTCGGCCAGAAGCGCCTTAGCCTTCTCCATGCCGTTGCCCTGGATCAGGGTTTCGGATCCGACATCAGTCGCAAGCGGCGTGTTACAAACGAACATCGCGCCGCACAGACTGTAGTATGCAGGGTTGCCGACTAGCGCGTCGAGCACATCCTTCTGATAGACGGAGGCAATCGCAGCGTTGCGGATTCGAGGATCATCCATCGGTGAGTTCAGCGTGTTTGGGCGCATGATCGTCTGGAACCCAAGCGCATTGAGGTTCTTGACTGTCACGTCCGGATTCGCTTCGAGGATCGGCAGAAGATCGGAGGGCGGGCTTTCCCAATAGTCAATCTCACCGGCTTGAAGCGCATTCAGGGCGGTTTGGTCGTCGGGCATCACGACCCATTCGACGCGGTCCACCTTGACCACCTTGCCGCCCGAAGCCCAGCTGGGCGGTTCGTCACGCGGGACGTAGTCTTCGTTCTTGGCATAGACCGCCTTTACACCAGGCTGAAATTCCTCGGCAACCCACTTGAAGGGGCCAGAGCCGATTTGCTCGGGGATTGGTTCGGTCGAGGGTGTCTCGGCCAGCCGCTTGGGCATGATGAACGGCACGTTGGAGGACGGCTTGGCGAGGCTGTCGATCACGAGGCCGTAGGGCTCCTTGAGTTTCATGACGAACTCGTTGGGGCTGACGCCCTGGCTCATGCTGTCAACGAAGCTCATCAGAACCTGGCCCATGCCGTCACGCTCGCCCCAGCGGGCGATGGAGGCGGCAACGTCCTCTCCGGTGACGGGGGCGCCGTCATGGAACATCAGCCCGTCGCGCAGGGTGAAGGTGTAGGTCAGCCCGTCATCTGACACCGTGTGGCTGTCCACCATCTGCGGCTGCGGCACCAGGTTGCTGTCAAGGGCATAGAGGGTGTCGAAGATCATGTAGCCGTGGTTCCGGCTCATGTAGGCAGTCGTCATGATCGGATCGAGCACGCGCAGTGCGGAGTGCTTGACCGCCGTCAGTGTCGTCTCGGCGCTGAGCGGCGCCGCCAATGCGGACGCCGCGGCAAGCGTGGCCGAGAAGGCCGCGCCGCGCATCAGGCTTCGCGCGTTCTTGAAGGTGAAAGGTTTTGTCATTCTTGTCTCCCTGTTGAGTGTGGATGCGGCACGGCGCCGCGGACTTGAAAGCCTAGTGTCGTCAGTGGGTCGCTTGTGCCTCCTGCTGTCCTGCGTTTGGGAATGTGTCCGGGGCGCGGAAAGCCGCCCCGAGCGGTTCGAGCCGCATGCCGGGTGCAAGGCGGGTGAAGGGCAGGCTTGCCGGGCTGATCGGCATTGGCCCCGGTGCCACGCACGTCAGGATGCACTCAGCTATGGGGTCGAAATCGGCGCGGAAATGCACCGAGCTCTTGTTCACGAGAATGGCCTGTTCTGTCGGTTCGATCCCAACGAAGCGATACATCTGCTGATCTGCCATCTGTGCCTTTTGCGAGGCCACGACAATGCGCACGCCTCCGATGCGCAGGCACGCAGAGGGGCCAAGATCGAGCGGCGCGCCGCCATAGAAAGGGCCTGAGGCGACGAACCTGCCGTCCGATAGGGTTTCGACGGTGAAGCGGCCCCGGAAGGGCGAGTCACCCGGAACGCCGGAAAATCCGCCCAGTGCAATCTCGATTTCTGCGCCGACACCAGCGGCATGGGCCGCGGCAGCGGCCTTGGGGTCGACCATGATGCCAAGGGCTGCGCGCTGTGCGTCGGCAGCCACGAGCGCGCGCAGCATTCCAGTGGTGTTGGAATCGCCACCCGCGCCGGGATTGTCCTGTGTGTCCGCGACCACAACGGGCCGCGTCGCCGTCCTGGCAATGCGCATGGCTTCGGCGACGCCGTCGTCGGGGCCGAATGCTTTTCCCGCGAACTGTGCCTCAGCTTCGAGGACCGCGCGTTCGATGGCGTCTGCGGCGCGGTTGGACGCTGCACTATCTGGTCCGTAGCAGACAACGGTCGGGCCACAGCCAGGAAAATCGGCGGCTGGGAAGCCGAAGAAGAACGAGGTGCTTGAGACGTTCTCATTCTCCAGGTCCGCGACAAGGTCGTAAATGCCACTGGCGGGCTGGGAGAGCGTGCTTTGCCAGGCGATCGGGATCAGGAAAGGTAAACGCCGGAAGGCTTTCGCGAAGGGCGCGCCGCGTTCCATCAGCAGGTGCAGCTGTCGGGCGGCGCGGGTGCCGGTGTCTGCCATGTCCACATGCGGATAGGTCCGGAAGCCCACCAGCACATCAGCGGCCGCGACCATCCGGTCGGTGATGTTCCCATGCAGATCCAGTGCAGCAACGATCGGAATATCCGGCCCAACCACAGCACGGACCCGGTCGAGGAGCGCGCCTTCACCATCGTCTTCATGTTCGGCCATCATCGCACCATGCAGGTCGATGAAAACGCCGTCCAAATCCCGTGCGGCCGCTATTCCGGCGACAATTTCTTCTGTGATCGCATCATAGGCGTCGCGGGTGACATGTGCCGACGGAATCGCACCGGCCCAGAGAACGGCCTCCATGGACCAGCCCGCCTGCATGCCGAAATCCACCGCGCCACCGATTCCAAGGTTGATGCCACGGCCACGCGACAGAACCTCGGACCCGCGCGAGAGCGGCATGTAACCGCCACCCTGAACAAATGCTGCCATGTCCGCCCGCGTCGGAGCGAACGCGTTCGTTTCATGCAAAAATCCGGCAAGTGCGACTTTGAACGTCACTCTTTTCCCCCAGCGCAGCCCTATGGAAAATATCAGATGCAGGCCAACATCTGAGAAATCTTTCCAAGGGCCAACTATATTGCAATGCAATACGCCTGCATTGTATCGTAAGCGTAGAATTTGAGTTTGCGCGAAGTCAAGCGTTCGCTGTGGGGCTGCCTATGCCGAGAAACACGATCAGGGCCGAATCCGGCGTCAGGGACCTGACCGATGCCGAACGCGCGGATCCGCTTTTCGTGCAATCCGTCGAACGGGCGATGAAAGTTCTCTCGGCGTTTCACGAGACCGAACGCCCTTTGTCCCTTTCAGATATATCTGAACGTATAAAAGTCGACCGGAGTGCCGTTCAGCGCATGGTACATACCCTGCGAGCCTTGGGATATTTGCGCCGAGATGCCAATGGCCAGGGCATTGTGCCCGGCCTGCGGTTGCTCGATCATACGCTCGACATGCTGCGGCTTGATCCGTTGGTGCGGCGCGCCACGCCGGTTTTGCAGGAATTGCGCGGGTCGGTGAAAGAACGGGTTGATCTGTCACTCTTCGACGACCTGCGCGTAATTTATGCAGTTCGCCTGCAAACTAAGCGACAAACATTCAACACGACGCTGGTCGGTCACAGTGTTCCGACCTTTTGCAGCTCTGGTGGGTGGGCGATTCTCTCGCGGTTGCCCGAAGACCAGGCGCGCGACATTCTCGAGCGGTCCGATCGCCGCCCCTTTACGCCCCATACGCTGGGCACGCCGGACGAGATACTGGAACAGGTCAGGACGGCGCGGGCGGAGGGCTATGCGCTGGCCTGCAACCAGATCCTTATCGGAGAAATCGCGGCCGGTTTTCCGGTCATGGATGCGGACGGCCGACCGGTCGCCGCAATTCACGTGGCGGGTTCGCTGTCCGAGTGGAGCGCCGATGAATTCATCTCTTTCGTTGTGCCGCATGCCGAAGCCGCGGCCCGTGCCATCAGTCTTTATTGAAGAAAATCCCGATCCCATGACCCAGCTCAAGCTCAAAGGCCTTTCCGCCCCCGCAAGTATCCATGTCGATCCATGGGGCATGGCCCATATCCGTGCGGCCAGTGCGATGGACGCGTTCTTTTTGCAGGGCTTCAATGCCGCGCGCGACCGGCTTTGGCAGATCGACCTGTGGCGCAAGCGGGGGCTTGGCCTGCTTGCCGCGGATTTCGGGCCCGGCTACCTGATGCAAGACCGGGCGGCGCGGCTGTTTCTCTATCGGGGCGACATGGCCGCGGAATGGACGGCCTATGGCACGGACGCCGAAGAGATCTGCACGGCCTTTGCGGCTGGTGTGAACGCGGGCATGCAGGCCACGCTTGATGGTGATCTGCCGATGCCACCCGAGTTCACCGCGCTTGGCACCCTGCCCGCTTTCTGGGCGCCCGAGGACGTTGTGCGCATTCGCACCCATTGCCTGACGCGCAACGCCGCATCAGAGCTTGCGCGGGCCCGTGTCCATGCGCTTGCGGATCCTGAAACCGATCTGCTGCGCGTGCCGCTTTGCCCGCCGGTGCCGGATGCCGAATGGGCCAACACCCAGGGCGCGGACCTGCCCGCGGAGGCGCTTGCGGTCTTTGAACTGGCGACCGCGCCCGTGACCCTCAGCCCCGAGCGATTGAATGCATCCCTAGACGAGGCCGAGGCCTGGAGCGCGGTCGATGCCGCCAAGACCGTGATCCGTACGGCGGTTCCGATGGAAGGGTCGAACAACTGGGTGGTCGGACCTGAACTGACCAAGAGCGGGCGGCCAATAATGGCCAGCGATCCGCACCGTCTGCATTCGGCCCCGTCCTTGCGCTACATGGTGCATCTGAGCGCGCCGGGTCTCGACGTGATCGGCGCGGGTGAGCCGTCTTCGCCGGGGATCATGGCGGGTCACAACGGCACCTCGGCCTTCAGTCTGACGATCTTCTGTGCCGACCAGGAGGACGTGGTTGTCTGTGATCTGGTGGATACAGACCGCTATGTCTATGGCAGCGGCACACGCGAGATCGTGCGTTTGGAGGAGGTTTTTGCGGTCAAGGGCGCACCGGATCAGACATTGACGCTTGAGTTCACGCATCACGGTCCGGTCGTCTGGCGCAGTCCGGACGGTGGGCGCGCGGTCTCGGTGCGCACGGTCTTCACCGAAGCGGGCACCGCGCCCTACATGTGCAGCCTGAAGGCCATGCGCACCACATCGATGGAGGATTTTCGCCAGTCGGTGCATACCTGGGGCGCGCCGTCGGTCAACCTGGTCTATGCCGATACGGCGGGGGATTTCTGCTGGCAGCCTGCGGGGTTCGTGCCCAGGCGCGGGGGCTGGCGCGGGCTGAGCCCGGTTGCAGGAGATGGCCGTTTCGAATGGGCCGGGTTCATGACGGCTGCCGATCTTCCGGCGCTGTGCAACCCGGAAAAGGGCTTTGTGCATTCGGCCAACGAGATGAACCTGCCCGAGGGCTGGGATCACGATGCGCATCCCGTAGGTTACGAATGGTTCGAGGACGGGCGGGCGGACCGGATCGCCGCACGCATCGCGGATGGGCAGGTCGCCGATGTAGCGGGCAGCTGCGCGTTGCAATGCGATACCTATTCGGACCTGGCCATGCGCCTGGTGGCGCTGATCCCCGCCGCCGCGGCCGAGACGGCGAGGAGGCTGCTTGTGGAGTGGGATGGGTTCGCATCGCCCGACAGCGCGGCCGCCCTTGTTTTCGAGCTTTGGTTTTCCTCGCATGTGCGCCCCGGACTGGCCGACCGGGTTGCCGATACGCCCGCTTTGCGCGCCTATCTGGCGGTGCCCAATGCGGTCACGACGGTGCGGCTTTTCGAAGGGACCCATCCGGGGCTTGCCCGCCGGGCCGGGTTGGAAGACGCGGGGCAGCGCGGGGCATTTCTGGCCGAGACGCTGCAGGCGGCATGTGATGATGCGCTGCGCCGTTTCGGTCCAAACCCCAACGCCTGGCGCTGGGGGGATCTGCACAAGGGCTATTTCGCCCATGCGGTGTCGAAGGTCGCGCCCGGACATGACGTGGGTCCGGTGGACAAGGGCGGAACGGGCACGACCGTGATGCTGGCCAATTACGATCCGGTTTCGTACCGTGTCACCCATGGCGCGTCGGTGCGCATGGTGGTTGACGTGGGCGACTGGGACAAGTCGGTCTGGATCAACGCGCCGGGCCAGTCCGGTCTGCCCGGCAGCCCGCATCACGCCGACCTGATGCCGCTTTGGGCGGCGGGCGAATATGTCCCGATGCTCTATTCCGCCGAAGCGATCGACCAAAGCGCGGCTTCGGTGATCCACGTCGCGCCGGCCTAGACCGGGTTCAGGCCACACCAGCGCGCGATGAAACCGGCAAGCACCTTGGTCAGCTGCCGCACCGATTGCAGATCGACCCGTTCGTCGAAGCCATGGATGTTCTCGGCCCGCGGGCCGATACAGAACGCGGGCACGCCGTAGTAGAGCCCGTAGAAACGCGTGTCCGTCAGCGCAGTCATCTTGTTTTCTGCAAGTTTCGCGTTCGGGCCAAACACACCGCGATAGGCCTCTTGCATCACGTCAAGTGCCGGATCGGCGTCTGCGCCCAGCACATATCCTTCGGCCTGGAACCCGTTCCAGATTACTTCGGGCGGGTTGTTTCCGAGGAAGGGATGATCGCGCGTCGCCCCCGTGATGCAGGCTTCGATCTCGGCCTTGCAGGCGTCCAGATCCATACCCGGCAGGACCCCCATCCGGCAATCGACGTCGCACCATGCGGGCACGCTCGACGCCCAGTCACCGCCGACGATCTTGCCTGCATTGAGGTTGAGCGGATGCGGCACGTCCTTGTAAACCGTATGGCGCTTGGCACGCTCGTTCCAATCGGCCTCCAGTTTCTTCAGCGCTCGAAGCAGATCAAAGCTTGCCATGATCGCGTTCGAGCCGTCCCCCGCGACAGCCACGTGAACCGGCTTCCCACGCACACGCAGCTTGAACCATAGCACGCCAATCTGCGCGCGATTGATCTTGAAGGCCGATGGTTCGGGCAGCACCGCGACGTCGGCCCGGTAGCCGCGTTGCAAGGTCGAAAGCGCGCCGAGCCCGGTGCTTTCCTCTTCGATCACCGATTGCAGATGCACCCGTGCCGCCGGTTCGAACCCGGCTGCCCTGATCGCATCGAGCGCAAAAAGCGCCGCGACGGTCCCTGACTTCATGTCGCCCGCACCGCGGCCATACATCCAACCGTCCCGCACCAGCCCGGAAAACGGCGGGTCGGTCCACATATCGGAGGGTCCCGCTGGCACCACATCAAGATGACCCTGAAGAATAAGCGAGCGGCCTTTCACCTCGTTGGGATGATGCGTCCCCACCACGCTGCGCGCCCTGGAAAAATCGCCTTCGATCGGGCCGAAACCTGGCAGAGGTTCGAGATCTTCAAGGCGGATATGCCAATCGTCTACCTCGTAGCCCCGCGCGCGCATGGCATCGGCCATGAAATCCTGTGCCGGCCCTTCACAAAAACGTACGCTTGGAATGCGCACGAAATCCGCCAGGAAAAAAACCTGCTTTTCAAATCCCGCATCGACCGCATCTTCGATCGACCTCTGTGCCTTGGAAGATAAAGACAATTCCGATCCGTCCTCTTCACTGGAGTTTGGGGCATCATTGATCACGGCTGGTGCCACGGCAAGCGAGGATTGCAGGCCTCTGAGGCGTTAGGCGCGAAAGCCTGCAAAGATAGCAGAGTTTTATCAGGGCGACTGACAATCACGTGTCGTGCGTTCTGCCCTGATCCCAGCCTGCGACATCTGCGGTCTCTCACCGGATAGGTGGAATAACAGAAATCCAGCCTGAGGGGGTTTCTATCGTCTAACTGTTTCTGCCCGCCCGCTTGAATAAACCATTTCCGACAGACAGGTGTTGAGGCAAACTCTTCCGGTATGAAAAGTTCAATGACCGCGACGGGAGCCTCTTACAAGACAGCAGATTTACTTTGGCAGGCATCGGCCTGCGAGATTGCCGAACGGGTGGCGAAGGGCGAGATTTCGGCGCGCGAGGTCGTGGAGGCCAATATCGCCCGTATGCATGACCGCAACCCGGCGATGAACGCCGTGGTCGATGACCTGTCGGAAGAGGCCATGGCCGAGGCGGCGCGGCTCGACGAGACCTTTGCCAGGTCGGGGCCGGTGGGGCCGCTCCACGGCGTACCGGTGACGATCAAGGAGAACATCGACCAGAAGGGGCGCGCCACACCCAATGGCGTGAAGGCGTTGAAAGACCTGATCGCGCCGGCCGACAGTCCCTTTGTCACGAACCTCAGGAACGCAGGCGCGGTCGTGATCGGCAGGACGAACACGCCGGAGTTCTCCTTCCGGGGCACGACGGATAATCCGCTGCACGGACGCACCTTCAACCCCTGGAACGACTGGGCCAGCGCCGGGGGGTCGTCGGGCGGCGCGTCCTCGGCAGTGATGTCGGGGATTGGGGCGATTGCCCATGGCAACGATATCGGGGGCTCCCTGCGTTTCCCGGCGACCTGCACGGGGGCGGCGACGGTCAAACCCGGACTGGGGCGCACGCCCGCCTACAACCCGTCGCAGACCGCCGAGCGGGGGATCCTCGCGCAGGTGACCTCGGTGCAGGGCGTCATCTGCCGCGAGGTGCGCGACGTGCGGCTGGCCATGCAATCGGCCGTCGCCTACAGCCCGCAGGACCCCTGGCAGGTGCCAATGCCCTGGGAAGGGCAGAAGGTAGATGGCCCGATCAAGGTTGGTTTCACCAGGGAAACATACGGCTTCGACCTCGACCCGGCAGTGGATGCTGCCCTCGCCACCGCGCGACAGGCACTGGCCGACGCGGGCTATGCGGTGGAGGAGATCGAGACCCCGGACATGTTCAAGATCGGGCGCGAGGCGACACGCACGCTCTTCGGGGAAACGGACGCACTGATGGGCGATTTCATCCGCGCCCATGCCAGCGCGGATTTCCTGACCTACTGGGATCACTGCCTTGAGATCGCGCCGCCTTACCGGGGCGACGACCTGCTGGCCGCCTATGCCCGCCGCGCGGGCCATGTGCGAAAATGGATGCAGCTTCTGGCCGATTACCCGCTGGTGCTGACGCCCTTCCTGCTGAGCCCCACTTATGCCCACGCCCGCGACTACGAGGGGCGCGTGGGGGCGGAAGAGATCATGCTGCGGGGCTTCTATTCCTTCTCGATGAACTTCATGGGTTTGCCCGCTGGCAACATCCCGGCAAACTACAACGACGGCCTGCCGGTCGGGGTACAGATCGTGGGGCAGCGGTTCCGCGAGGACATGATCCTCGATGCCTGCGAGGCGGTGGAGAGCCGCGTGGGCGTTATGGCGCACCGTTTGTTCGCGCGCGGGTGAGAAGCGGGGCTAGTCCCCGCGCACCGCCTCACGCAGAAAGTCTTCGGCCCATTGGTACAGGCTTTTCCCCGAAAGCTCCGCCGCAAGTGCGGCTTTGCGGTGGACATCCGGGTCGACCCGGAACATCACCTTTCCGGAATAAGGCTTTGGCGGTTCCTTGCCCACGCGAGCGCAGGTCTCGGTATAGTCATTGACCGCCTCGTGAAAGGCTTCTCTAAGGGCTTCGACACTGTCGCCATGAAAGCCAACACCGTCACGGATGCCAGCGATCCGTCCGGTCAGGATACCGTCGTCATCATCATACTCGATCCGGGCCGAAGAGCCCTTGTAGGTCATGACATTCATCATGATTCCACTCCGATCCTTAACAAGAACGCCCTGGCCGCGCGCACCTGGTAGCGTTTGGCCTCCTTCTCTGGTTGCGGGCGGTGAAACGTTTCGATCTCTCCGTCTTTCTCAAACCTTACCCACGAACCGCTGCCCTCGATCAGCCGCGCCCCCGCCGCGATGAGCAATCGTTCGATGGCCTTCCACTCCACCGTTCCCGAAACCGGATCGGTAAAGACAAGCCGGAGCGTCTTGTGGTGTTTGCTGTTCATGGCATTACTCAGGAGATGCTAGCGAATTCTGCAAGCATATCTTGAATGCTTGGTCCGGGTCGGCACATTCGATCTCTTGGTCGGATGTGCCTCACCCCAAAGGATATGTCACCTAGGTCCCGTAGGCCCCTGCCGCGTGTCGCAATCCGAGTAAACAAGTTCGGCGGCAAATTGACCAAGGCCAAAACCGTTCTACCCCAGCACAGACCTATGGAACTTCGCGAATAGGGCTGAGGCCTCTCAAGTTGGGGACATGTCGGCATAGATCGACGCGTTCGGACAGCGGTTGGTGTCGAAGTCGACACCAAGCTCGATCGCGTTCTGGCAGGCATTGGCGCATTTGCAATGACCGCACGTCTCGGCAAGTTCGAGCGCCAGACCGAAATCGGCATCTATCATCGCGGGCGTCACACCGAAGCGCGCCGCCAGTGTCTCCATCCGCTCGCGCGTCCCGTTCTTGGAAGTGATAAGCCGGGTGAAATCGGCGCGGCTGAGCCCCAGGTCGGCGAGTTCACGGTCTGTTGGCGCGCGTTCCCTGTCCGTTAAGAAATCCCGAAAAAGCGTGGCGATGGTCATGGCGGAACCCTCCCGATTGAAGATGCTTGGACAACGGTAGGGAAAGTGGACATGGCGTTCCTTGATCTGGATCAGATGGCGGCCAACGCATAGGCTGGATGTGAGACCCGACCGTGTTGCAGGTCATCTTGAGTATCATCCCGGCCGTTCGGGGTTTCATCCAGTCCCGTTTTACGGTGCAGGCTGTCTTGCGAGGCCTGACACTCCCGATAATCCACAAAGGGGGGCACGCGGGATAAGAGAAGACCGCTCGTCGATTGTCATATCCTCATCTCTTTCAAGTGCTCTTCGCACACATGGTCAGGTTTGTCAGTCGCACTGGAAGCGCGGAAGCTCCAGTCAATTCCAATCTGCATAATGCAGCGGAATGACGTTCCGTTGTGCGGGATTGTAGCGCGCTGATTTCCTGCCTAGTCTGGCCGCAAGGAGTCGGCTGTCCGGGGAGGACGGGCAGTGGCGCTCTGCCTTGGGAGGGGACAGATGTTCATGCGAAAGACGCCCCAATGACGGCGATGACACCGGAAGAGGCGGTGCGCCACGTGCTCGCGACCGATCCGACGTTCGCGATCCAAGATGTCGACGTGCGGGGAGTGACGGTCAAGGCATTCCAGAACATTCCAGGCACAGTTCCCGCCCTACTGGCTGCCGGATGGGAGCGCCATGGGAACGGCAAGCTCGACTACCTTTCTTACGAGGATGAAACCCTCACCTATGCGGAATTCACTGAGGCGGTCTACCGCATGGCCCATGCGATGCAGGATGAACTGGGCCTCGGCAAGGGCGATCGCGTCGCGATTGCAATGCGGAACTATCCGGAACTGATGATCCTGGTTTTGGCGATTTCGTCGTTCGGGGGCGTCGTCGTCTTCCTGAATGCCTGGTGGACAACGGAAGAGCTTGACTATGCCCTGCAGGACAGTGCCGCCAAGGCGATCTTTGCCGACGGTCCCCGCATGGATCGGCTGCTGCCGCTACGAGAAAAGCTGAGGCTAACGCTGATCGGCGTGCGCGACGGAGAGGGTCGAACGGCACTGGATTTCAACGCGCTTCGTCAGGGCGCCGCTTCGGACATTGCGCCTGAGGTGGAGATCGATACGGACGACGATTTTGCAGTGATGTATTCGTCCGGGACGACCGGGCACCCGAAGGGCGTGGTCCAGACCCATCGCGGAGCAGTGAACGCAGTCTTTTCCTGGCTCTTGCAATCGGTCATCGCCCCGCTGGTCGAGCCGCCGGAAGAGGGCGCACCGGAACCGCCCCGCCCTTCCGCTCTGGTGGTTACGCCCCTGTTTCATGTCACCGCGACGCATCCCTTGTTCCTGCTGAGCCTGCCTGCAGGTGCAAAGATCACGCTGATGCGTAAATGGGATGCAGAGGATGCCGTGCGGCTGATCCGCGATAACAACATCACGCGCCTTCTGGGCGTGCCCACGCAGTCGGCGGAGCTGATGGAAGCGGCCAGACGAATGGGTGAGACCTTGCCGTCGATGGATTACATCGGTGCAGGTGGCGCAAAGCGACCAGCAGCACAGGTGGCGCAACTGGCCGAGGTCTTTCCCAACGCAGGCATTGCGACGGGCTGGGGCATGACCGAGACCAACGCGCTTGGCATCGGGTTGATCGGGGATGAATACAAGGCCCGCCCCGAGGTCGCCGGTAAATTGCACCCGCCGGTCCAAGAGCTGCGGATCATCGATGATGATGGTAACGCCGTGCCAAACGGCACCCTGGGCGAAATCGCCGTCAAGGGGCCGCATATCATGCGCTGCTACCTCAACAAGCCCGAGGCGACGGCGCAGACGGTGGTCGACGGCTGGCTGCGCACCGGCGATCTGGGCACGCTCGATGACGATGGCTATGTCACGATCCTGGACCGCAAGAAGAACATAATCATCCGGGGCGGTGAGAATATCGCCTGCCTCGACGTGGAGGGGGCGCTGCACCGGCACTCGGACGTGCTGGAGGCTGCGGCCTTTCCGGTGCCGGACGACAGGCTGGGCGAGGCGGTGGGGGCGATGGTGCAGTTGCGCGAGGGGTCCAAGATGACCCTTGCAGAGATTACTGCCTTCCTTGACGGTCACCTCGCGAAATTCAAGACACCGACGCATCTCTGGACACAGCACACGCCGCTGATCCGGGGGGCGACCGACAAGATCGACCGCCGCGCCATCCGCGCGGCCTGTCTGGACAAGCAAGAGGCAAAGGTATGAAGACCCCGACAACCGAAGAAACAGCAGCCTATATCGCCGAGGCCGGAAAGCAGGCCTGGGAGGTGCCGGGCCTGCCCGCAGGCACCCCGCTGCGCGAGATCAAGAGCGTCGGCATCATCGGCGCGGGCACCATGGGCGGCGGGATCGCGATGAACTTTGCCACCGCAGGCTATCCGGTGAAGATCGTGGAGACCACCAAGGAGGCGTTGGACCGGGGCCTGTCGGTCGTGCGCGGCAACTACCAGCGGTCAGCGGACAAAGGGCGTTTCCCGCAGGAAGAGGTCGAGGCGCGGATGGGGCGGTTCGACGGGCGGCTCGATATCGCGGATCTGGCGGATTGCGACCTGATCATCGAAGCGGTGTTCGAGGACATGGGGCTGAAGCGGAAGGTGTTCACCGAGCTTGACGCTGTGGTGAAGAAGGGTGCGATCCTTGCCACCAATACTTCCGCACTGAACATCGACGAGATCGCGGGGATGACGCAGAGCCCCGAGGACGTGATCGGGCTGCACTTTTTCTCGCCCGCGAACGTGATGAAACTGCTTGAGATCGTGCGCGCCAAACATACGGCGGATGACGTGGTCGCCACTTGCATGGATCTTGCGAAGAAGATCAACAAGATCGCCACGCTGGTCGGCGTCTGCCCCGGTTTCGTCGGCAACCGCATTCTTTTCGCGCGGCAAAAGCAGGCGAACAAGCTGGTCTACAAGGGCGTCATGCCCTGGGACGTGGACGCGGCGTTCAACGCGTTCGGGCACAAGATGGGACCCTTCCAGATGATGGACCTTGCGGGCCTCGACATCGGCTGGTCCAAGGGGGCCAAGACCGAGAACCCCATCCGCGACGCGCTTTGCGAGATGGACCGGCGCGGGCAGAAAACCAAGGCGGGGTATTACGATTACGACGAGAACCGCACGCCGATCCCGTCCAATGTCACCGCGGGTGTGATCCGCGACATCACCGACGCGCGGCCCATCAACATGGCCGAGGATGAGATCATCGAGACCTGCATCTATCCGATGATCAACGAGGGCGTGAAAATCCTCGAAGAGAACAAGGCGCAGCGGCCTTCGGATATCGATGTGGTCTGGCTGAATGGTTACGGCTGGCCGGCGGACAAGGGCGGGCCGATGTATTACGGCGACATGGTGGGCGCGCAGGCAGTGCTGGACCGTATGGAAAAACTGGGCGCCGAAGACCCCGAATTCGCCCCCGCCGAGACTTTGCGCAAACTGGCCGCGACGGGCGGCAAATTCACCGAGATCGACACCGGAGGGCTGAAAGTATGAGCTATGAATTCATCACGGCAGAGAAGAAGGGCCATATCCTGCTGGTCACGATGAACCGACCCGAGGTCTACAATGCCGTGCATGTCGATATGCACAACGAGATGTCGGACTGCTGGGACGATTTTGCCGCCGACCGCGACCTGTGGGTCGCCGTGCTGACCGGTGCGGGGGACAAGGCTTTTTCCGCGGGCAATGATCTCAAGGCGACCGCTTCGGGCGTGCTGCCCAAGCGGCCCATGACGCCGAAGGGGTTCGCGGGCCTGTCGTCGCGCTTCGATCTGGAAAAGCCGATCATCGCCGCCGTGAACGGTTTCGCCATGGGCGGCGGGTTCGAGACGGCGCTATCCTGCGACATCATCCTTGCCTCGGAGAACGCGAAGTTCGCCCTGCCGGAAGTGAAGGTCGGTTTCTTTGCCGCTGCTTCCGGCGTGCAGCGCCTGACACGCTACATCGGGCGGCTGGCGGCGCAGGAGATGATGTACACGGGCCGGACCATCGATGCGCATGAGGCGCTCAAGCTGGGGTGCGTGAACGAGGTGCATCCCAACGATCAATTGATGGAAAGGGCGATAAAGAAGGCCGAGCAGCTTTGCACCGTGTCCCCTTCTGCCGTCAAGGCGACCAAGCGGGTGATGAACGATCTCTACAAGCGGGACGGGTTTGCCGAAAGCATCGCTTATTCGCGCGAGGTCATCGAAGATTTGCGCAAGACCGAGGATTTCAAGGAAGGCGTCCAAGCCTTCGTCGAGAAACGCGCCCCCCAGTGGGTCAACAAGTAAGAAAAGGGAGACATTGCATGTCCGATACGAATTCACCGCTCAGCCTGAACAATCTCGAGATGTCAGACAGCGCCAAGCCGCTGCTGAACGCCGTGATCAAGCACATCCGCGAGAACGTCGATCCGATCACGGACGAATATTTCGCGATCAACGACACCAAGGAAAACCGCTGGTCCCATACCGAGCGGCAGATGGAACTGCTGGAAGGCGCCAAGCAGAAGGCGCGCGATGCGGGGCTGTGGAACTTCTTCCTGCCCAATGCCGAGACGGGCGAAGGCCTTTCAAACCTCGACTACGCTTACATCGCCGCCGAGCTGGGTAAGAACCCGCTGGCCTCCGAGACGCTGAACTGTTCGGCCCCTGACACAGGCAACATGGAAGTGCTGGAGCGCGTGGGCACGCCCGAGCAGAAGGAAAAGTGGCTGAAGCCGCTCTTGGCCGGTGAAATCCGCTCGGCCTTTGCGATGACGGAACCGGACGTGGCGTCTTCGGACGCCAAGAACATCTCGACCTCCGCCGTGCTGGACAACGGCGAATGGGTCATCAACGGCGAGAAATACTATATCTCCGGCGCGGGCGATCCGCGGTGCAAGATCATGATCGTCATGGTCAAGACCTCGCCCGACGCAGAACCCTTCCGCCAGCAAAGCCAGATCCTCGTCCCGATGGACACGCCCGGAGTTGAGATCCTCGGCCCGATGCATGTCTTCGGCCACGACGACGCGCCGCACGGGCATATGCACATCAAATTCACCAATGTGCGTGTGCCGGAATCGAACATCCTCTGGGGTGAGGGCCGTGGCTTTGAAATCTCCCAGGTCCGCCTTGGTCCGGGCCGTATCCACCACTGCATGCGCTCCATCGGGCAGGCGGAAAAAGCGCTGGACCTGATGATCGAACGCGGCCTGTCCCGCGTGGCGTTCGGCAAGAAGATCGTAGACCTTGGCAAGAACATGGAGACCATCAGCCGCGCCAAGATCGAGATCGAATCCATGCGCCTGCTGGTTCTGAAGGCCGCCAAGGCGATGGACGTGCTGGGCAACAAGGAGGCGCGCATCTGGGTCTCGATGATCAAGGCCAAGGTGCCCGAGCAGGTCTGCGACATCATCGACCAGGCGATGCAGGTGCATGGGGCCACGGGCATTTCCCAGTGGTCGCCGCTGTCGGGCATGTACGCCCAGCAGCGCACGCTGCGCTATGCTGACGGCCCGGACGAGGTGCATCACCACGTCATCGCGCGCCACGAGGTGAAAACCTACCAGGAAAGCAACGCGCGGCAGGCGATCGCGAAATCGCACCAGCCCGAGCGTGGATCGTCGGGGTTCATGGGATGAGCGATCTATTTGACCTGACGGGCAAGGTCGCCCTGCTGACCGGGGCCTCCAAGGGCATGGGTCTGGCGATGGCCACGGCGCTCGCGGATCACGGCGCGACCGTCGTGATCTCGGCCCGCAAGCAAGACCAGCTGGATGCCGCGGCCGAAGCGATCAACGCGCGGGGCAAGGGCAAGGCTTACGGCGTGTCCTGCAACGTGGGCTACAAGGATCAGATTCAGGCGCTGGTGGACAAGACGCATGCGCTGGCCGGACCCATCGACGTGGTGATCGGGAACGCAGGCGTGAACCCCTACTACGGGGTCACGTCCGCGATCCCCGACGATGCCTATGAAAAGACCATGAAGACCAACGTGCAGTCGAACCTCTGGCTGAGCCAGATGGTCGTGCCGGACATGGTGGAGAAAGGGAACGGCTCGCTCGCCTTCACCTCCTCCATCGGGGCGTTCAAGCCGTCCGTGATGCTGGGCACCTACGGCATGTCCAAGCTGGCGCTGATCGGCCTTTGTCGCAACCTCGCGGCCGAGTTCGGGCCCAAGGGCATCCGCTTTAACGCGATCTGCCCCGGTCTGGTGAAAACCGAATTCGCGCGCGAGCTGTGGGACAATCCGGACGTCGAGAAGCGCATCAAGAACGACATCCCCCTGCGCCGCCTAGGCGAGCCGGAGGATTTCGCGGGGCTGGCGGTGTTCCTTGCCTCGGATGCGAGCAAATACATGACCGGGCAGGCGCTGACCGTCTGCGGCGGCTCCAACATGTGGACGTGAGACGATGGATATCAAGGACAAGATTTGCGTGATCACCGGGGCCGCCAGCGGCATCGGACGCGCGCTCTGCGTGGCGTTCAAGGACGCGGGCGCCAGGGAGGTCGTCTGCGTCGACCGCAACGGCGAAGGCGCTGCCGAGACCGCCGAGATGGTGGGCGGTGCGGCCTTTACCGTGGACGTGTCGAAGGAAGATCAGATCACCAAGATGATCGATGAGGTCGAGGCGAACATTGGCCCCATTGACCTCTTCTGGTCGAATGCCGGGATCGCGGTGGGCGGTGGCATGGACACGCCCAACGACGAGTGGCAGCGGGTCTGGGAAGTCAACGTGATGTCTCACGTCTGGGCCGCGCGGCACCTCGTGCCGCTGATGAAAGAGCGGGGCGGCGGATATCTTCTGAACACCGCCTCGGCGGCGGGACTGCTGAACCAGATCGGATCGGCGTCTTATGGTGTAACCAAGCACGCCGCGGTGGGCCTTGCAGAATGGATCGCGCTGACCCACGGGGATGACGGGATCAAGGTATCGGTCCTCTGCCCGCAGGCGGTGCGGACCGAGATGACGCGGGGCCACGAGGACCACGTGGCGGCCATTGACGGGATGCTAGAGCCGGAGCCGGTCGCGCAGATGTGCCTTGAGGCGGTCAAAGAGGAGACTTTCCTCATCCTGCCGCATCCCAAAGTGCTCGATTACATGCGGCACAAGACGGCGGACTACGACCGCTGGATCCGCGGCATGCGCAAGCTGAACCGCCAGTTCGGGCATCTGCCCGACATCGGAAAGGGAGACCAATAGATGATCGGCTACGTCACACTCGGCACTAAAGACATGGAGCGCGCCAAGAAATTCTACGCGGACCTCTTCGCCCCCATGGGTGGCAAGGTCGTCACCGACATGGGCCGCATTGCCTTTATCTCCGTCGCACGCGGCCAGCCCATGGTCGCGGTCTGCGAACCCTACGACAAGGGTGACCCCCAGCCCGGTAACGGCACCATGGTCGCCTTCACCGCCGAGACCAAGCAGGAGGTTGACGAGATGCACGCCCGCGCGCTCGAACTGGGTGCCACCGACGACGGCGCACCGGGCCAGCGCATCCCCGACCGTTTCTATGGCGCCTACGCCCGCGACCCGGACGGCAACAAGATCTGTTTCTTCATCTTCGGCTGATCCCATGCCCCATATCGGCCCGCACGTCACGCTCAACGATCCTGCCTTTATCCACGACACCGCGCAGCTTTTTGGCAAGGTGACGCTGCATGAGGGCAGCTCGGTCTGGCCCTATGTTGTCACCCGCGCCGAGATGCACGAGATCGTCATCGGTGCGCGGACGAACATTCAGGATCACGTGATGATCCACGTGGCCTATGGCGGGCCGACGATTGTGGGCGAGGATTGCTCGATCACGCACCGTGTTGTTCTGCACGGCTGCGAGATCGGGGACAGGGTGCTGATCGGGATCGGGGCGACCATCATGGACGGGGCCAAGATCGGCAGCAATTCCATCGTGGCGGGGCATTCGATTGTCACCGAAGGCTCGGAATTTCCGGAAAACTCAATCATCGCGGGCAGCCCTGCCAAACTGGTGAAGACCCGCGACAACACGGCGGCGAACCTGATGAATGCGCGTTTCTATCACATGAACGCGTTGAATTATACCAAGGGGATCGACCGGCTGACAGCGGAACAGCTGGCGTCCCTGCAGCCATAGAAAAAGGCGCCAGGAGCTTGGACCGAGGTCCGCGCACGTGGCCGAGGCCACAATCCTGACGCCTTCCTAAACAAACGTACCCGGAGGCACATGTGTCTAAATGCTCCAGCCCTTGCGAGCCTTCGCAAGCGGGATCACACCTTGCGATGCGTCCCCCCTACCGGTTCCGGTCCGAAAACCTTTCCCAGCCACGCGCTGGCTTTTGCGCCGACTTCCCTTCAGGCTCTGAAAGACCCTTCTGTTTCGCCCTGCGTCCCGTTTCCATCAACACGGTGTCGGTCCAGTTTTACCCTTTCCTCCGCCGCTCCGGCTCCGAGAGACCTTCGCGTCCCGCTTGGGGTCTGCGACCCTTCGCGTTAATTAAAGGTTGCGCCCGAAGAGGTGAGTCGCGCAACGGATTTTTTCGCCTCTTGCGAAATTTCTTGGGGATAAGTCCCTGTAATAACTTGGGGATTTCCGGTGCGCAGGGCCTATTTGTGCAACTTCGTCAGCCACTTGCGCGGCTGTGGATAACCCTACGTCAGTCCCGCTTTTTCACGGGCCGCATCAGACCCTCCTGCGCGGTGCTAGCCACCAGCCGCCCGTCCTGCGCATAGATCAGACCCCGGTTGAAGCCCCGCGCGCCCCCCGTCCAAGGCGCGTCGAGGTCGTAAAGGTGCCAGTCCGAGAACTCGATCGGCGCATGAAACCACATAGCGTGATCGAGCGAGGCCGTCATCACCTTGCCCTGGAACCAGGTCAGCCCGTGCGGACGCAACGAAGAGCCCAGCAGGTTCATGTCCGAGGCATAGGCCAGCAGGCAGTGCTGCATCTGCGGCCCCTGCCCCTTGGCGGCCTCCATCCGGAACCACAGCTGGTTGTGGTCATCCGTGGCCTCGGGGTTGAAGAAATCACGCGGCGCGACCTCCCGCAGTTCGATGGGCCGCTGGCGCATGAAATCTGCGCGGTGCCGTTCGGGGATGCGGTCCACGACGGTGGCGCGCAGTTCGTCCCGGTTAGGCCAGTTTTCAGGCGCGCCCACGTTCTTCATCGGGTGCTGGTAGTTCCAGCCGTCCTCGTCGATGTGAAAGGACGCCGACATGTTGAAGATCTGCTTACCATGCTGGATCGCCACCACCCGCCGGGTCGTGAAACTGCCCCCGTCGCGCGCGCGGTCGACCTGATAGATCACCGGGATCGACGGATCGCCTGGGCGGATGAAATAGGCGTGCAGCGAGTGGCAGAGCCTCTCCTCTACCGTCCGGTAAGCAGCCATGAGCGCCTGGGCGATTACGTGCCCCCCAAAGATACGCGTGGTCGTCTCGCCCCCGCCTCCGATCCCGCGGAAAAGATCGACCTCAAGCTGTTCGATGTCGAGAAGGTTCAGCAGTTCTTCGGCGGGGGTCATGGGGTGTCCTCGGGTCTGGGCGCAACCATCAGCGTCCTGGACTTGATCCGGGACCGCGTCCGGGAATGCAAGGGTTATGGGGATGGAAGCTATCGTTTTCTAGCAGGCGGACCTGTAACAGTTTCCAGCGCCATCGCCCTCTCGCCAGAATGACTTGCGGCATTCTTTGTTGCCCTCTCGCGTTTGGATAATGCCAGTTTTTGCGAAGCCGGTAGATGAAGATTTCTTTTCCGCGCGCTGGCGGTTGTCAGAAACCCCCGTTTAGAGATAGCGAGGCATTAAGACCTGAAGCCACCGGTCTGACCTGAGTCGAAGACCCTAAATGCATCCGAAAATACTTCTCGCAGTCACGCTCTTCACCGCACTTGCCGCCTGCGACCGTGACCCACCCGCTCTCACGCCACCTGGCCGTGCTGAAGATTTCTTGCGCGCTTCAGACGTGTTGACCGCTGCCCAATGTGAGCTTGACGCCGCCGCAACCCGATCCGATCCTCGCTTTTCAGCGACGAAAGCCGAGATCGCGCTGACGCTTGCCGTTCAGGTCTCGGAAGCGAGCGGCGGTCGCGTAACACTCACAATCCCCATTGCATCCACCGACCTGACACTCCGCCGCGACCGCGTACCGGAAGGCACAGCACTGCGGCTGATGGATTTCCGCGTCACCCATGTTCTCGGCACGACCACGTCCTGCCCAAGCGCCAAAACACCAATAACCGAGGCAGGTCCACGTTACATTGAAGGTGGCCTCGGTCTTGGTGAGTGGATCACGGAAACCGATCGCCTCGTGGCAATTGCCGGTCGGGTGCCGAGAGAAGTGAACTACGCCATGAGTTTCGAGGTTACCCTCAGGGATGATCGCTCTCCTATTTTCTCGCGGATGATCGACGATGTCGATGCCGACTTTTCACGAGAGGACGCAAGCGTACGGGAAACTCGGCACCGGATCGCAGTCACCATTGTTCCGGGCCGACCACGGGAAAGAGAACTGCAAGAGGCCTCCGACCGCTTTCTCGACCGCCTAGATGACTGAAGTCCCGAAAAGCTACGCTCCCTTTCCGAGTTATGGCGGGCTTTGACCTGCTCCTCGCTACGCCCGATTGCCGCCCAGAAGCAGCTATTATTCTCCAAGTGCTCGAAACTCCTTCTTGAGCTTGTCCATGCGTTTCGCAGTAGGCTTGGCGTGTCCTCAGGCCCGTGCGCAGATGGTGGCGTCCCGGACTTGATCCAGAGCAGCTTAGTAGAATGCAGGAGAGCTTCCTTCGAAAACCTCCCGTGTCTACTTTACGGGTACGGACTCAACGGCGGCCGTCGGCTTTCTGATGTTTTTCGTTGACTTCATGCAACACTGGCACGGGCCCGTTCTTTCTGGAAATTCTAGCGCTGCGACGGACTGGAATAGTTGAGATTTCAGGCCTCCTCATGAGAACCGCACACTGTACGCATCTACGTGCAATCAAAACCAAATGAACATTTGAGGTAAATCAAAAACGCGGGGAGCCGTCACATTAACCTCTCCAAGAAAACGTAAGCTTCTGCAGCGCCGTCCAGGCTCGCCTGACGTTTCATCTTGGCCACAAAAAGAAATCAGAGCATGCAATTTTCAGGGAACACCGGCGCTCGTTTTGTCAAAAGCCTCCCTTTCTGGAAAATACTTGGGGAGTTGCTGATCGTTCTGGGTCTATTTTTTCTTGCATCATCTGTTGTTGCCCAGTCGGACACAGCGATTTCTGACAGGGCCCAAAAGGCCGAGGCTGCGTTATGGTCGAATTCTGGCGGGGGCGAGATACGTCAAGCTCGGCATGCGTTGGAAATGTTGGCACAGGCTGGGGATGCCGAGGCACAACGCATTATCGGCCAACACCTCTTGAACGGTTTGGTTCTGGATCAAAATGTTGAGCAAGGCCTGGCATGGCTGGAAAAAGCTGCAAATGGCGGGAACGCATCCGCCGCATCTGAGCTCGGACAGGCCTATCTTTGGGGCCGCTTTGTCGCACGAGATCAGGCACGTGCTTCACAGTTTCTTTATGCCGCAGCTGCCAAGGGTGACGGAGCCGCCCTTGTGGTACTTGGCGAAGAACTTGTCGCGGGCTGGACCCTTCCCCGCAATACGGAAAGAGGTCTAGCTATGCTGGAGCAGGCGGTTGCGCGCGGTGACGCCAAGGCGCAGGTTGTATTGGGCAAGTTGCTCTTGCACGGAAGCGGTCTGAGCGCAGATACGGAGCGAGCAAAGGCCCTATTTGAAGCCGCCGCGGATGCAGATAATGGCGGCGGACTGGTGGCGTATGGCGAATATCTGATGTGGCAGCGGAAGTCACCGGCTGAGGCGGAAGCAATGCTATTGCGTGCCGCTGAACTCGGCGCCACTCAGGCGTGGGTCACGCTCGCCCACGGCGCAATGTACGGCTATCTCGGGGGTGGCTCGGTCTCCCGGGCAAAATTTGACGGCTTTGCGGAAAAGGCGCGGGCGGCAGGCGAGGACGATATCGCGGTCCTTGAGGCCAAGCGCAACATGTGGGGAATCAGCATGCGCGCCAACGGGTCCAAAACGCTTGGCCGCTTACGAGATGCTGCAAAAAGCGGAAATGTCGCCGCTGCCCGTTTCCTGATTGAGCTTCTGCGTGATGGAAACGGACTGAACATACGTCGTGACCTTGCGGCGGCAGCGGCAGCACTAGAAAGCTATGGCGGGCTTATTGGCGTGACAGCCAAAGCACAATATGAACTGACGTTAGCGGCCTCGAAGGCGCAAAATAGGTCTGCCTATCGCCAGGTGGCGTTAGCCTATTCGGCGCGACCGGACCTAAAGTCCCGCTGGTTTGGGCAGGAAATCGCCAAGGCTAACCCGAATGTTGCTATCTACATCCTGCAGCAAAAATTGCAGGAGAGTGGCCGCTATTCTGGTCCGCTAGATGGTTATGCGCAGCGCTCCACATTGCGCGCCCTCTACAAAGCCTGCCGTACTCTGGACAATCCTGAACGGTGTGACCACGGCACCATACGACCCGACATTATCGGGTCACTCCTAGCGCTATAGTCATCTGAGCCGACAAACTACTTTCAGGCACAAACGATGCCGAATAAGGAGAGTGTCAAAATTCGCGCAATTTGACAGAATCTTGCCAAAGGCGAAGTTTTGCCAAAGTTTTTCCTTATCGGTGCCTTTTGACATCAGTTCTATCCAACGGGTTGGGGCGTGACCGGCCTTTGCCGGCTATGAGACTAAGTTGGATAAGTCGGATGAAAATGAACGAGCTAAAAACGTTTCGCCCCCCCTTCCCAATAGACGCGTCATCTGACAGCGGAAAGACAGTCTTGGTGGCCGGGGGAGCCGGTTTTATCGGGTCAAATCTGTGTCACAGACTGATTGCGCAGGGGGATCGCGTCATCTGTCTCGACAACATGGAAACAGGACGGTTTGAAAACCTTACAAGCTTGCTTCCGCGTCAGAACTTCGCGTTTATCCTGCACGACATTGTCGTGCCATTTGAACTAGATGGCAAGGTGGACCGGATCTATAATCTCGCCTGTCCGGGTTCACCACCGAAATATCAGCGGAACCCGATCCATACGTTCAAAACCTCGATCCTCGGTGGGATTAACTTGCTTGAGCTGGCTGAAAGGAAATCAGCGCGAATCCTGCTAAGTTCAACGTCGGAAGTGTATGGCGATCCCGATGTCTCGCCTCAGTCTGAGCTGTATCGCGGCTTGGTAAATACGATCGGTCCCCGCGCCTGCTATGATGAAGGAAAGCGAGGCGCAGAGACCCTGTTTCACGAAATGCATGAACGCGAAGGCGTCGATACGCGGATCGCCCGGATCTTTAACACCTATGGACCGCGAATGGACCTCGAAGACGGGCGCGTGGTTTCGAATTTTATACTTCAAGCGTGCACAGGCACTGATCTGACAGTCTATGGTGATGGGCGTCAGACACGGTCATTTTGTTACATTGATGACATGCTGGATGGACTGATCAAGCTCATGGAAACCGAAGACCAATTCGGCTCAATCGACGACCCCGTGAACCTTGGAAATCCGGAGGAGTGCACGATGCTGGAGTTGGCCAAAATTATCTTGGAGATGACAAGCTCCCCATCCAAACTGGTCTACTGTGAGCTGCCGGTCGATGACCCGCGGCAGCGGTGCCCAGACATTACCCGCGCCAAGGCCCTTTTGGGCTGGTCGCCCCAATTTCCGATGCGGGAGGGGTTGGCACCAACAATCGCATATTTCCGACACGAACTGGACCTCCAACAGCACGTTGCAGAGAATGTCGGGTGATCAGGCCGGACGGCAAAGCAGTTCTTGTTACCGGCGGGGCCGGCTATATCGGCAGCCACGCTTGCAAAGCGTTGGCACGGGCTGGATTCCGGCCTGTAGTGATCGACAACCTATCTCGCGGCCATGCCGATGCGGTAAGATGGGGCCCGTTGATCAAAGGTGACCTACGCGACACCTCGCTGGTAAGCGATACTATCCGGACCCAAGGAATAGTTGCTGTCATGCACTTCGCAGCCCTCGCTTCTGTTGGGGAAAGCATGCGCGAGCCCGGCATCTATTACGAAAACAACGTGGGTGGGATGATTTCACTTTTGTCCGCAATGGAGCAGGAAAAAGTGGACAAGATCGTCTTCTCGTCCAGTTGCGCCACCTACGGAATCCCTGATCACCAACCCATCAGGGAGGATGCACCGCAAATTCCGATCAATCCTTATGGGCGGACTAAATTGATCTGCGAATGGATGCTGCGAGATAAAGGGGTAGCCACAGGGCTACGCTATGTCGCGCTGCGATATTTCAATGCAGCGGGAGCCGACCCAGAGGGCGAAGTCGGGGAACGCCATGACCCTGAAACGCATATTGTACCGCTGGCGTTGATGGCGGCGTACGGGCGGTCGGAATTGCAGGTATTCGGCACAGATTATCCCACGCCCGACGGTACCTGCATCCGCGATTACATCCACGTGCATGATCTGGCGCACGCACATCTCATGGCACTCAATTATCTACTTAACGGTGGGGAAAGCGTGGCTCTGAACCTCGGCACAGGACACGGGCATTCGGTGATCGACGTTATCAATGCGGTTGAGCGCGTAACCGGACGTCCAGTCGCGCGCAGAGACTTACCTCGCCGTTCGGGGGACCCACCTGAATTATGCGCGGTTCCGACTAAGGCCAAACAGACTCTTGGATTCCAAGCACAATCCGTCGATCTCGACAGAATAATAGCCGATGCCGCCCCATGGTTTGATCAGCCCGGTGGTCCATGAAGAAGCCGCGCAGGCATCATCCGGCGGTCGATCCGCGGCCCTACCTGACACCGATGCTCAACGGCTGGCGTGCCTATAAATACTACTCAATCGCTGCGAGTTGGTTGGTTGCAGCGGCGTGGTTTTGGTCTTGGTGGCTTCAGCCCGAACACATGATCGGCCCGGGCCGGTTCTGGATCGTGACAGCGGCTCTGGTTTGGATTTGGGGGATGCAGCTTTACTTCGTAATGATCTTCCTTCAGGCCCGCCGCCCCTCGGCGCCAGCACCTGAACCGGGACATTGGCGGGTCGCAATGATTACGACCAAAACACCGTCGGAAAGTTTTGAGGTCGTGCGCGAAACACTTGAGGCAATGCTGGATCAGGACTATCCGCACGATACGTGGCTGGCTGACGAGGACCCGAACGACGAGACCAGAGCTTGGTGCGCTGAAAACCAAGTAAAGCTATCCACACGCAAGGGCGTTGCAGAGTACCATCGCACCGAATGGCCACGCCGGACCCGCTGCAAGGAGGGCAATCTTTCCTATTTCTATGACCGCTGGGGATATCAGAAATACGATATCGTCAGCCAGTTGGATGCTGATCACGTGCCCGCCCCGGGATATTTACGCGAGATGCTGCGCCCTTTCGCAGACGAGACGGTGGGCTATGTTTCTGCCCCTTCGATCTGTGCCGCAAATGCCAAACGCAGCTGGGCTGCACGCACGCGGCTTTTTTCGGAAGCTGCATTTCACGGCGCGTTTCAGTCTGGGTACTCTGGTGTTCTCACACCAATGTGCATCGGCTCACACTACTCGGTGCGTACGAACGCACTGAAGCAAGCAGGGGGGCTTGGGCCTGAACTGGCCGAGGATCATTCAACCACAATGCTAATTTCTGCGGCAGGCTGGCGTGGTGTCCACTCGCCCGATGCGATCGCGATCGGGCAAGGTCCGGAAACGCTGGCCGATCTGGTAACTCAAGAGTTCCAGTGGTCTCGATCGTTGCTGACGTTGTTACTGAAGTTTACACCAAGGTATCTTGGCCGACTCCCACTGCGACTTAAGCTGCTCTTTCTGCTTTGCCAGACATGGTACGTGTTCTTCGCATTAACAATGTCGTTGATGTACCTCGTACCGATCATCGCCGTAACATTCGATGTTCGTATTGCCGACGTAACTTATCCCGCATTTCTTGGCCATTCCCTTCCGGCGGTAGCGGTCATGATCCTTTTTGCCTACTCGATGAAACGCGACGGTTTCCTCCGCCCTACCTGGGCCCGGGTACTGGCTTGGGAAAAGGTATTATTTGTAATGATACAATGGCCTTGGGTCCTTTGGGGCTGCGTTATGGCCCTACGCGATCGGATTACCGGTGAGTTCGTAGATTTCCAAATTACGCCAAAGGGGACGCAGCCGGGTGAGCCTTTGCCGGGAAAGATCATCACGGTCTATGCGCTGCTGGCAGCCGGTGCTGCCATGCCGGTGCTCTTGGTTTCAGATGTAACGGATGCACGCGGTTTCTACCTCCTGTCACTGTTCAATACCTGCCTATATGTGATCCTCCTGACTGTTACACTTATCTCTCAGCTACGCCGGGCGCGTGGGCGAGCAGAAGTAAGACGAAAAATTTTCGCGCGTGACCTGTCGACTTTGAGCCTGATCATCGCGCTCTTCATCTCGGCCCTTACAGTCCGAGGCGAGGAGAGTTTTCACGCCCTCGCTATTGGACTTGATGCAGTGGGTTTGGTCAGCGTTCAGCACGGCGTTTCTGGGGCCGGAATGGGCGGGGAAGGCAATGTCCGAGTCAAGTTCGAACCGTTCTGGTCTGACACGAATAAAAATCTTTAAGCAAAGGAGACTTGAAAGATGAACCGAAGCCTTATCAAAGCCCTGAGAGCGCTTGCGGTTGCGCCGATGATGTCTGTCACAATAGCAGTGGGTTGCGCCATGGCGCAGTCCGCGCCGCCCGGAGAACTTCCTTTCGGCGTATACGATCCAGACGGGGATTTTGCGCCGGAAACCGAGGTTGTTATCGAGCACCTGTTTCTTCCGTGGGAGGACGTTTTCCTTGAGACGCTCTACGATGCAGACGACTACGCCCTAGAACGAAACCGAGCACTGCTGGTCACCCTGGAACCCTGGACATGGTCTCGCAGCGAACGTAATACAGCGCGCTACTTGCGCAGCGGTATTGAAAGCGGTCGATACGATCCCAACATGACTGCTGTCTGCGAGGTCTTAGCTACCCTCAAAAGTCCAGTTACCCTGCGCTTCGCACATGAGATGGATGACCGAAGCGGGCAATTTATCTGGGCTGGCTGGAATGCAGACACCTACATCAGCGCCTATCGCCGTATGATTGACGTGTGCCGGGCCTCAGCTCCCGATATCACTGTGATGTGGTCGCCTTTGGGTGACGAGGATATGGCCCAATACTACCCAGGCGACGGCTATGCTGACCTAATCGGACTGACGGTTTTCGGCTTACAAGCATGGGATCAGGCCAAACACGGTTATGACAGAACGTTCGATGAAATCTTCACACCCCGGTACGAACGTGCGGCGGCCTTTGAGAAGCCGGTGGTTGTCGCTGAGCTCGGCTATGTGGGCAAAGCCGACTATGTCGACATGTGGAGGAATTCTGTCCGCAAGGTCAAGGAAACCTACCCTCAGTTGGTTGGTGTTGTGTACTTCAACTACCCTGAGGTCTATCCATGGCCCGAAGGTTTCGGCGCGCCAGATTGGCGCATCAAGAACCAAGTACTCGAATGAAGCCGAACATATCTAAAGGCGGGCGCGTAGGGGGTTTGCTGTGCGCCCGCTTTCATTGATTGCCCAATTTCTGCCGATTGCCCGCCGTAAAAAGGAAAGAGTTGACGCTTACTCTTCTTTTGCGCGATTTCATTTGAAATAGGCGAAAGAGGCAAACTTGGCCTCCATCTTACGCGATGCGGAAACAACAAATTTTGTGAAAGGTAGAGTACGATGATCAAAACCACTTTTCCGAAGCTTCTATTTGTTCTGATGGTCTCTGGACCGTTCTCTCTCGCATCGCCCGCGAAAGCAGAGGCCCCCATCACTCCCCAAAAACCAAGCGCTTCGGCAGCGGTATCGGTGGCAGGTGTAGGAAAAGCTCGGTTCGACTGGCTCGCGAAAACAGGTAACAGAATGGCGGATCGCAACCGCGTCGTTCAAAAAGCCTCTTTGGGCAATGGAAGTTGGATCTGCTCTCCTGCAGGCTTCAACCGTAAATCCCACTGCTTTAGGCGCTGACTCCCTGTCTTATGCCGATGACAGCTATAAGGTGAGTTCAGATCTTGATAGTTGTCTTTGACGTATAATGCCCGCTCTTCGTAACTGGTACTATCACACAAATCGTTATTGGCGTTGAACTCAAAGCAAAGACTGTCTAGCGCGTTAGTTCTCAGATCGCCGAGCGGCATAATTCACAAAGAATTCAAAACTATCCGGGTTAGCCATACTGTCTCGGTTCACCACCCGCTGAGGATTTTCACCCAAGAGCAGCTTCTTCACCGGCACCTCCAGCTTCTTCCCCGAAAGCGTCCTCGGCACTTCTTTGATCTCGACAATCTCGTTTGGCACGAAGCGCGCCGAGACCTGAGACCGGATCGCAGCGTTGATCTTGTCCTTCAGCGCGTCGTCCAGCGCAGCGCCCTCAGCAGGCACCACGAAGAGCGGCATGAAACTCTCACGCCCGAGGAATTCCAGATCGACTACGAGCGAATCCATCACCTCCGGCAGCCCCTCGACCGCCTGGTAGATCTCGGCCGAGCCCAGCCGCAGCCCCTTGCGGTTGATCGTGGCGTCCGAGCGGCCGTAGATCACCGAAGACCCGTCCTCGGCAATCGAAATCCAGTCGCCGTGGCGCCAGACGCCCGGATAGGTGTCGAAATAGCTGTCGTGCAGGCGTGATCCGTCCGTATCGCCCCAGAAGAACAGCGGCATCGAGGGCAGCGGCTCGGTGCAGACCAACTCGCCCACCTCGCCAAATATCTCGTTGCCTTGCATGTCAAAGGCCCGCACCGCGTTCCCCAGCGCGCGGCACTGCATCTCGCCCGCCTTGACGGGCATGCCGGGGTGGCCCATGACGAAAGCCCCGGCAAGGTCGGTGCCACCCGAGATGGGGGCGAGCCACTGGTCCGCCTTCACGTCGCGGTAAATCCAGTCGTAGGCGTCCCCCGACAGCGGCGAACCGGTCGAGCCCATGGAGCGGAGAGCGCTCAGGTCCACATCCTCGCGCGGTTTGATCCCGGCCTTGCGGCAGGTATCGAAGAAAGCCGCCCCCGCGCCAAAAAACGTCAGCCGTTCATCGGCCACAAAACGCCAGACGACGCCGAGATCGGGGTGATGCGGCGCGCCATCGTACATGGCAACCGTCGCTCCCTGCCCCAGAGCCATGAACTGGTTATTCCACATGATCCAGCCCGAAGAGGTCAGCCAGCAGTAGCGGTCCTTCGATGTGATGTCCTTGTGCAGCGAATGCTTGCAGGACTCCAAGATGATCCCGCCGTGCCCGTGCACGATGGGCTTGGGGTTCCCGGTGGTACCCGAGGAATAGACGATCCAGAGCGGGTGTTCGAAATCCACCTGCGCGGCCTCGTAGGGCACGTCGTCACCCGTCAGATCGTCCCATGCGATGTGGCCCTCGGGCAGGTCGCCCACTACGGGTTTAGTCACGAAATGCTGCACCGAAGGCAGCCCCGCGCCGATCTGTGCGAGGATATCACGCCGGTCGATCGTCTTGCCCGCGTGTACATAGCCGTCCTGCGCGATCAGCACCTTCGGTTCGATCTGCTGGAACCGGTCGAGGATCGCCACATGGCCCATGTCTGGCGCGCAGAGGGACCACGCTGCACCGATACTGACCGCTGCCAGAAAGGCGGTGAAGGCGGTTTCCGTATTGGGCAGGATCGCGACCACCCGGTCGCCTTCCTCCACCCCCATCGCGCGCAGGCGTGCCGCAACGCTGGCGACCTGCTGGCGAAGTCGACCCCATGTCAATTCCTTCCGCCCAAAGGTCTCCGACTGCACGACCAGCGCAACCTCCCCCTCATGCCCCTCGGCATGTTTGAGGATATTGTCCGTGAAATTCAGCTTCCCACCCGTGCCCCACTCCATATCGGGCATCTTGCGTTTGACGAGCAGCGTTTCGGGCCGCACGCTGGCACGCACCTCGAAGAAATCCCAGATCGCGTTCCAGAAGGATTCCAGATCATCGACGGACCAGCGCCACATGGCGTTGTAGTCCTCGAATTCCAACCCCAGCCTTTCCCCTACGAACCGCTCGAAGGCAGCCATCGTGGACGACTCGTAGCGCTCAGCCGTGGGCGTCCAGAGAACCCTACTCACCTCAGCGCCCCCTGCACCAACGCCTTGAGCTGCGAGCGCGACGGATAGGATGAAGAGGGCGAAAGCTGGGTAAAGAAGATCACCGACAGATCATGCTGCCGGTCCACCCAGAAGAAAGTCGAGGCCATTCCGCCCCACGAGAAATCGCCAACCGACCCCGGCACCCGTGCGCGCCCCGGCTCAAGCACGACGGCCCCGCCGAGGCCAAATCCCATGCCCTCCATCGGCTGTTCTGCAAAGCTTTGCGGCCCCATGGACGCAATCTCGCCCGGCAGGTGGTTGCGCATCATGAAGTTGAGCGTATGCGGCGACAGGATACCCTTGCCGCCTGCGCGCAGCATATCGACGAATTTCATGTAGTCGTCGATGGTCCCGACAAGACCGCCGCCACCGGAGTGCATCTTGGTGGTGAGATAGGGCGACTCCACGCTATCATCAGCCTGCCGCAGCGTTTCCGCGCTTTTGGTGACCGCGTTCAGATCAAACGAATCCCCCGCCAGCGGCGTGTAAAGGCAGGCAAAGCGGTCCCGCGCGCCCTCCGGCACGGCGAACCGCGTCTCGTCCATCCCCAAAGGTCCAAGGATTTCGTCGACCAGATAGTCCTCGAACGACTTTCCCGAGATCACCTCGACCACGCGGCCGATGATGTCGATGCCCACCGAGTATTCCCACCGCGCGCCAGGACGGAAAACCAGCGGCAAGGTCGCAATCGCATCCGCCGCCTCGGCCAGCGTCCGCTGACCCGGGCCGAAGTCGAGCTTGCCCTCGGCCATCGTCGCGGGCACCGCTCCTGGGTTGAAAGAGTAGGTCAGTCCCGAAGTATGCGTCAGCAACTGATGCAGCGTCGGCGGCGCGCAGGGCTCCACCTGATCCAGTGTTACAGCTCCCGGTACGAGACAGCGGGCATTGGCAAAACCGGGGATGAACTCGGACACGGGCGCATCCAAATGCACCAATCCACGTTCGACCAGCGTCATCATGGCGACGGAGGTGACGGGCTTGGTCATAGAATAGATGCGTGCCACAGTGTCGCGGCTCCATAACACTTCACCCTCTACATCACGCAGCCCGCACTCGTGGTAGAAAACCTCCTTGCCGCCCTGCGCGATCAGCGCCGCACAGCCCGGATACTTGCGCGCATCCACGTAGCCCTGCATCCATCCTTTGATCCGCGCGAGCCTTTCCTTGTCAAAGCCGCCCATCAGATCCTCCTTCTGGATGTTATACCTCGAGCCATTCCTTGCGGATGTCGTCGCGCGCCTTCAACTCGGCAGGCGTCCCCTCGAACACCACCATGCCGTGGCCCATCACGTAGACCCGGTGCGCAATGTCGAGCGCGATGGACAGCTTCTGCTCCACCAGCAGGGTCGAGATACCGCGCTTGGCGATCTCCTTCAGCACCTCGGCGACCTTTTGCACCATCTGCGGCGAGAGACCCTCGGTCGGCTCGTCGATCATGATGAAATCCGGGTCACCCATCAGCGTCCGGCACATGGTTAGCATCTGCTGCTCACCCCCCGACAGCACCGAGGCTTCAACATCCGCCCGCTCATTGAGGTTCGAGAACATGTCGAACATGTTCTGCATCGACCAGCGCCCAGCCCCATCCTTCTGCCCCGGCTTGAGGCCCAGATTCAGGTTCTGCCGCGTCGTGAGACCGGGAAAGATATCGCGGTTCTCCGGCACGTAGCCGATGCCGAGGTTGGCGATCTCGTAGGCTTTCTTGCCCGCGATCTCCTGCCCCTTGAACTTGACAGACCCTTTCGGCTCCACCTCACCCATGATGGCCTTACAGGTCGTGGACCGACCCACGCCATTGCGGCCCAGAAGGGCGACGATCTCGCCCTCCTGAACGTTCATGTTGACGCCTTGAAGGATGTGCGACTTGCCATAGTAGGCGTGCATGTCCTGAACTTCGATCAATGTTCCGCCTCCAATGCCGCACCGAGGTAGGCTTCCTGCACCTTCGGGTCACCCCGCACCGCTTCGGGCGCACCTGTCGCGATGATCTCGCCGTAGACCAGCACGCTGATACGGTCGGCCAAACCAAAGACCACACCCATGTCGTGCTCCACCATCACCAGCGTTTTGCCTTCGGTCACCTTCATGATGAGGTCGGTGATGTAGTCCGTCTCCGAATGGCTCATCCCAGCAGTGGGTTCGTCCAGCATGATTACATCGGCACCGCCCGCGATGGTGATCCCGATCTCGAGCGCGCGCTGCTCAGCGTAGGACAGCGTACCCGCAGGCAAGTTGCGCCGCTCCAGCAGGTTGATCTGATCGAGGATTTCCTCGGCCCCCTCGGTCAACTGACGTGAGCGGTTCACGAGGTTCCAGAATGAATACTTGTACCCCTGAGACCACAATAATGCACAGCGAACGTTCTCGAACACCGTCATGTTGTTGAAGATGTTGGTGATCTGGAACGAGCGAGAAAGCCCCTTGCGGTTGATCTGGAAAGGCTGCAGCCCCGCCAAGTCTTCACCGTGCAACTTCACCGTGCCTTCCGTCGGTGGGAACCGCGCGGTGATCAGGTTGAAAAGCGTCGACTTACCCGCCCCGTTCGGCCCGATGATCGCGTGCCGCTCGGCCTTGCCGATCTCAAGATCGATGCCACGAATAATCTCCGCCTTGCCAAAGCTTTTCTTCAGCCCTTTCAGTTCAAGCGCTGGCGTGCTCATGCCGCACCTCCCGGCGTATTCGCCTCATTCCACGCGTCACGCAGTGCGGGCGCAGTGACCCGCGCGATTCCCAGCCCCACAACCGTCACCGCGATCGCCACCAGCCAGGGCAGGATCGAATGGCTGTCGAAGGTCGTCCAGAACAGTGTCATCTCGTGATCACCTGCCGCCGCGTGGCGATAGTGGAATGTCATTTCGACCAAAGCGCAGATGCCAAGGATGCCGATGGCCGCCGGGATCAGCGTCTTGATGTAAGGCACCGTGAGCAGCCCTAACTTACCCAGCCGCAGCGGCGGGATGTGCATCATCAGCAGCCCCGCAAGCCCGCCGGGGAAAAACATCACCGTCGCCACGAACAGCGCACCGGCATAGAACGCCCAGAGCTCCGTCTGAAGACTCAGCACCGTCTGCACCAGCGTGAACACAATCGCCCCAATGATCGGCCCGAAGAAGAAGCCAACGCCACCGAGGAAGGTGACCAGCAGGATGACACCAGACGAGGTCGCGTTGAGGTTCTCTTCGGTGAGGATCTCGTAGTTGATCGCGAACAGCGCCCCCGACACACCGGCAAAGAAGCCCGACGCCACAAAGCTGAAGAACCGAACCCAGCGCGCTGAATACCCCAGGAACTCTGCTCGCTCAGGGTTGTCGCGCACCGCGTTTGCCATCCGTCCCACCGGCGTTCGGGACCACAGGTACATCAACGCGGCCGAGACAAAGACCCAGAAGGCCGTCAGGTAATAGACGTCGATCTGCTGCAAGAACTCGTTGCCAAAGAACGGCATCGCATAGGTCCGGTCGCCCGAAATCCCTTCCTCGCCGCCAAAGAAGGCCACGATGATCACCGAGCAAGCCGCGATCAGCTCGCCCACACCAAGCGAAATCATGGCAAACACGGTGCCCGCGTTGCGCGTGGAAAACGAGCCCACGATCAGCGCCAGCCCCATGCCAAAGAGCCCGCCAAAGATCGGCAGCACCGGAAGCGGGAAACTGGCGAAGAAATCGCTCGCGTTCATGATGTGCATGCAGGCAAAGCCACCCACACCGGCATAGACCGCGTGACCAAAGGACAGCATGCCCCCCTGCCCCAAAAGCATGTTGTACGCGAGCGCGAAGACCACCGTGATCCACATCTGGTTCATGATCGTCAGTGCTGAATTCGACGTGAAGATGAACGGCAGGATCACCAGCAGCACGGCGGCGACAATCCAGGGCCCCATGGTCAGCGTCATGGAGCCTGCGCGCATCCGCTGCGCCGGGCGGGACGGGTCGGTTGTTATATTTTCGTCGGTCATGAGTGGCGCTTCCCAAAGAGGCCCGCAGGACGGAAGATTAGGATCAGAACCATCAGGATATAGGGCAGGATGTCAGCGATCTGGGGCGAGGTCAGCGCCCAGAGGTCGCGGAACAGGTTCTCGCTCAAATCCTCCGGCGTCGCGATCCCGATCCCGTTGAGAATGTCCTCCATCTCGATGTTGTAGGACTTGGCGAAGGTGGTGATCCAGCCGATCAGAAGCGACGCTACCAGCGCCCCCCAGAGCGATCCAAGCCCGCCAATCACGATGGTGACAAATACGATGGAGCCAAGCACAAAAGCCATGCCAGGGAAGGTGCCCAGCACCGGCCCCGCGATCACACCTGCCACGCCAGCGAGTGCGGTTCCGACACCAAAGACACCCATGAAGATCAATGGCACGTTGTGCCCCAGCGCCTCAACGGTGCGCGGATAACTGAGTGCGGCCTGAATGATCATGCCCACCCGCGTCTTCGTCAGGATGTAAAGAAGCCCGATGAAGATCGCGATGGAGATGAAGATCATGAAAATCTTGTAGGCCGGGATGGAGTTGCCCGCGATGGCGAAGGCAGTGAAGTTCAGCACCTCCGGTATCTCGTAGGGCATCTGGTTCTTGCCCCAGATGAACTGCACCAGCTCCTCGATCAGCAGGGCAAGACCGAAGGTAAAGATCAGCTCCGGCACATGCCCGTACTGATGCACCCGCCTCAGCCCGTATCTCTCAACACCCGCACCCATGACGCCGACGATCAATGGCGCGATCAAGAGGCCCATCCAGAACCCAAGCGCAATGCTGATCTGGTAGGCAAAGTAAGCCCCCAGCATATAGAAACTCGCGTGCGCAAAGTTCAGCACGCCCATCATGGAAAAGATCAGGGTCAGACCGGCGGACAGCATGAACAGCAGCAATCCGGTCACAAGCCCGTCGATCAGATTGACGAGGATAAGCTCCATCGGTCCCCCCAAAGGGTTCAATTATCGTTATTGTGGGGAGCCTGCCGCACCAGTCGCGCGGCAGGCCAGAGGCATCCCTTAGGGGCGCTTCATCTCGCAGGTTGTCGGAATGTCGGCGGAGGCCATCGTAACAGTGCTTTCCGCGACCAGACCGAAACCAGAGTTATCATAGTCGAAGGTGATGTTCTCATCCGTGTGCGCGTGAATGTGCACGTCCTGGATTAGTTGGTGATCCACTTCGCGCATCTTCAGCTTACCGCCCCAGACGCCGTCGTGCTCCATACCCTCCAGCTCGTAGGCAACCTTGACAACGTCATCGGCCGTGCCCGCCTGGTTGATCGCCTTGGCCAGCATCTCGATAACGTTGAAAATGCGCCCCTGGCTCACGTTGCCATCAGGGTACTTTTCCTTGAAGGCCGAATAAATTTCTGCAGCACGTTCAGAAGCAGGCGGATTTATGAGGCCCTCAGCCACCAGGCGTAGCGATCCCTTGCCGGATTCGCCAAATGCCGCGGTAATACCATCTGCAGCGGCATAGTAGGTGTAGATCGGCCCTTCAAAGCCGTTCTCGATAACCGACTTGCCCAGGCCCAGCATATCCGCGCCCCAGTTACCGGTGATCACCGCATCGGCGCCCGAGGACACAATCTTGCGCGCGTAGGGCGTAAAGTCCTTCACCTTGCCGATGGGATGCAGTTCGTCACCCACGATCTCGATGTCTGGACGCTTCTCGGCGATCATGGAGTTCGCCGCAGCGGCCACGGCCTTACCGAACGAATAGTCCTGGCCAATGATATAGATCTTCTTGATGCCGTCATCCTTCGCGATCACGTCGGTCAGGGCGTCCATCTTGATGTCCGCGTTGGCGTCGAAACGGAAATGCCAGAAGTTGCACTTGTCGTTGGTCAGCGCTGGATCAACGGCGGAGTAGTTGAGGAAAAGCACCCGGTTGTCGGGGTTGCGACGGTTGTGCTTATCGATCGCCTCGGTCAGCGCGTTGGCCACACCCGAGGAGTTGCCCTGAGCGATGTAGCGGATGCCCTGGTCAATCGCGACCTGAAGCTGGATCAGCGATTCCTTTGGGCTGATCTTGTTGTCGAAGGCAACGATTTCGATCTTGTCGCCATCAAGCACACCTCCCGCCTCGTTCACGAGCTCTGCCGCAAACTCGAACTGGTGCAGACCGTTCGTCCCGGTGCCCGCAAAAGGCCCCGACAGCGGGTCGATAAACGCAACCCTCACGTTCTCTGCAAAGGCAGCGGATGCGCCAATAATCAGTGACAGCGCGGAAACCGCACCAAGCTTGGTGATCTTCTTCATATATTCCTCCCTAAAGTGACCGATTTGACATTTCTTTTGGTGTCTCAGGTCATGTGCAGAGACTTGCATATGCCCGGTCAAAGTCAAGACTTGAGGGGCCATATGCCCCTTCGTCAATCTTGGACCCGTCAGACGTGTTCCTGGCGCCAGAATGGTCGCCGTTGCAAATCAGAATATGATCATCAATTTATTGATATATATGTACTTTTCGCCACTAACTCAGGAAGCCTCCACAACGCTGAAGGTCACCTCGGCCAAGCCAATCACCCAAGACCCCGCCAAACACCCACGAAATAAGCACAAAGATTTTCTGAACTCGAACAAATAAATTTCCCGCACAGTTCCGCTCTGCGGAATTTTCGCCCGCCAAACTCGCTGCGCTCAGGCCTTCGCGCTCAGGGTCTCCGCCGCGCGGATCAGCATCGGCGCATAGACCGTCTCAAGCTGCTTTTTCTTCACCCGGAACGACGGCCCGCCCACGTTCAGCCCGTAGACCAGCCCGCCACCCAGCGAATAGACCGGCACCGCGATCCCATTCACGTCACTGCGCCACGTCCCGTAGCCAGTACAGAACCCCTTGGCCCTGAACTCGGCGAGCGCCTCGTCCACCTGCGCACGCCCGTCGGCCTCCGCCTCTGCGCTTTGCTCGCGCGCAATGGCGAACACCCTCTCGCGGTCCTCTTCGCTCATCCCCACCAAGATAGCGCGCCCGATGGCCGAATGAAAAATCGGTAGGCGCGATCCCACGCGGATGGCCAATGTCACACCTTCGCGCGAATTCGACGTAGCGAGATAGACCGCATCCAGCTGATGCCGCTCGGCCAGCGCCACAGTGATGTAGCTGTTTGGCCCGTCCCGCAGCGCGTCCATCTCCTGTTTCGCGCGCTCACCGATGTCCATCGACGCCAGCACTGAAAACCCCAGGTGCAGCACCCCGGCACTCAGCCGGTAGGTCCCCGCACGCGGATCGGCGGCAAGGTAGTCTAACTCACACAGCGTATGCGTCAGCCGCGACACGGTCGCCTTCGGCAGTCCCGTGCGCTCCGCGATCTCGCTGTTGGTCAGGCTCAGGTCGTTCTCGCCAAAGCAGCGCAAAATCTCCAACCCTCGCGCAAGCGCGGTGACAAAATTACGGTCCTTGCCCTCGTGATCTTCCGGCCCATAATCCTCCATCGCGCTTAGCCCCGGTTCAGCGCATCGAGGCCATGTTGTGCAAAGACCGGCACGAAGGCCCCCAGTTTCATCGCCCGTTCAGGGTTCGACGCATTGCCATCCAACCCCCGCTTCAGCACGCCCTGCACGATCCCTGCCATGCGGAAAAAGCAAAATCCAAGGTAATATCCGAAGTTCTCGATCCCCGGCAGCCCCCGCCGCTCACAATACTTCGCGATGAATGACTCATCCGTCGGCAACCCGAGTGCGGCCCGATCAAGCCCGCCCATGCCGCGCCCCTCGGTCCCTGCGGGCAGTTGCCACTGCATGATGACAGCGGCGAGGTCTGCAAAGGGATGCCCTATGGTTGACAACTCCCAGTCCAGCACTGCGCGGCAATCGGTCGTCTCGGCGTCAAAGATCATGTTGTCGAGCCGGTAGTCCCCATGAACCAGCGTCCGCTGTCCGTCATCCGCTGGCCGCTCCTGGACCAGCCGCCCCATCAACTCGTTCATCGCCGGAATGTCCTGCGTCTCCGACGCCTTATACTGCTTGGTCCAGCGCCCCACTTGCCGCTCGAAATAATTGCCCGGCGGGCCGTAGTCGCTCAGCCCCACGGCGTCGATATCCACCTCATGCAGTGCCGCCAGAACACGCCCCATCTCGTCTATGATCGCCCCCCGGTCGGCGGGCGAGACATCCGGCATCTGCGGTTCGTTGAAGTTCCGCCCCGGAACGTGGTCCATGATGTAGAACATCGACCCGATCACGTCGTCATCTTCACAGAGCAGATGCATCTTTGCCACCGGCACATCAGTCCCCGCCAGCGCCTTTTGCACACGAAACTCCCGGTCCACCGCATGGGCCGACTTCAGCAAGGTCCCGGGCGGCTTACGCCGCAGCACGTAGTTCTTTGCGGGCGTTTTCAGCAGGAACGTTGGGTTCGATTGCCCGGTCTGAAACTTCGTGACCTCCATCGGCCCCTCGAAGCCCGGCAGGTTCTCGGCCAGATAAGCCGAGACCGCCGCTTCATCGAGTGTCTGTGTATCCACGCTCATCCTTTCCCCCCCTTAGCTATAGCTCAACAACGCCGCGCCCTCAGCGCTCGCGAAATGCGGCGTGGCGTTGAATTCATGCAGGCTCCAGCGGTCGCCCTTGAACATGAACCGCGTCATGGAGGTGTTCTTCACCTGCAGGTTCAGCTCCATCATGTGGCGCCTGTCCGCCCCAAGTGCTGTCGCGGTCAACTGACCTATTACCCCACCCGAGGAGATCACCAGCACCCGGCGCGCGTCGGTGCAGCAGGCAAAGGCCCGCGCCGCTTCCACCCGTGCTTCGAACTCCTGGAATGTTTCCAATGCGCCATCAAAGGCCGCATCCTGCCATTCGAAAACGGTTTCGCGCAGCGCCCGGAAATGCGTCTTGCGGTCACCCTTCACAAGTTCCGGCACGTTGCCATTGAACCGCGCGTGCAGAAGATCGTGAAAGTCGTACTCATTGAACCCTGGATGCTCCTCCGGTGCCGGACCGAACCCCATCGATGCCAGCGTATCCTTCTGCCGCTTCAACGTTCCGGTCACCAGCCGATCCGGCACCCACCCAGTCTCACGAAGCAGCTTGCCTACCGCCTCCGACTGCCGGTGCCCCAGGTCGGACAGCACATCGTAGTTGTCCGTACCAAAGGAAGCCTGTCCGTGACGTATGACTAGGAGTTCGGCCAAGTCACTAAAACTCCGCCGCCAGTTTCTTGCCCGCCGCGAGGTATTCCGCCTCGATCCGGTCGACGATGGCGCACGCCGGCCCCACCGACTTAATCGCTCCGATCCCCTGTCCAGAGCCCCAGATCGTCTTCCACGCCTTCGGCTTCTCCCGGTTCTGCCCGAAGTTCATTGAAGACGCATCCGCTGTCGGTAGGTTGTCCGGGTCCATACCCGCTGCCTCGATAGAGCCGCGCAGGTAATTGCCCCAGACCCCAGTGAAAAGCGAGGAATAGACGATATCCTCAGCCCCAGAGTCCACGATCATATCCTTATAGGCCGGATCCGCATTCGCCTCATCCGTCGCGATAAACGGCGAGCCAGTATAGCCCAAGTCCGCCCCCAGCGCCCGCGCAGCCAGCAAAGCCTCCCCCGTCGCAATCGACCCTGACAAAGCAATTGGCCCGTCAAACCACTCGCGGATTTCTCGCACCAGGGCAAAAGGCGATTGCTGCCCCGCATGCCCTCCGGCTCCTGCGGCCACGGCCACCAGACCATCCGCACCCTTCTCAATCGCCTTCTTCGCAAACTTGTTGTTGATGATGTCGTGCAGCACGATGCCGCCGCAGCTATGCGCCGCCTCGTTCACCTCGACCCGCGCGCCCAAGGAGGTGATCCAGATCGGCACCTCGTGCTTGACGCATATGTCAAGGTCCCGCTCCAACCGCCCATTCGACCGGTGCACGATCTGGTTCACGGCAAAGGGCGCGGCAGGCCGGTCCGGGTTTGCCTGATTGTACCGGTCCAGCTCTTCCTTGATCTCAGTCAGCCAGGTGTCTAGCAGCGGATGCTCCCCCTCCCCTTCCCGCGCGTTCAGCGCGGGGAACGAACCCACGATCCCCGCCTTGCACTGCGCAATCACCAACTTGGGCACCGAGATGATGAAGAGCGGCGAGCCGATCAGCGGAATACGTAGACCCTGCAGCGCCTTGGGAAGATGAGAATCGTCGCGGGGCATGGCACCTCCAAATGCAATCATGTTCACGGTTAGGGGGCGGGTGAAGCCGCCCCTCTTGTTGGCAAATCTCACCGGCTGTGCGCCCGACCCACGGCCGCGCCCATGGCAGGCCTGGGAAGTGAGTTGTGGGGGAAAGATGAATCAGGGGACGCAGCAGAGCCGACACCGAGAGTGCCAGCCGCTAAGGGTTCGGGATCCAACCGCTGCCCCATATTTACAAAACCTCGAAAAGCCCGGCGGCGCCCATGCCGCCGCCAACGCACATGGTGCAGACGACATACTTGGCCCCGCGCCGCTTGCCCTCGATCAGCGCATGACCAACCATCCGCGCCCCCGACATGCCATAGGGGTGGCCGATGGAAATCGCGCCGCCATTCACGTTGAGCAGCTCATCCGGGATGCCCAGCACGTCTCGCGAATGGATGACCTGCACTGCGAAAGCCTCGTTCAGCTCCCACAGCCCGATGTCATCCATCTTCAGGCCATGAGCCTCCAGCAGCGGCGGCACCGCGTAGATCGGCCCGATCCCCATCTCGTCCGGCTCCAGCCCGGCGGCCCAGACGCCAACGTAGCGGCCCAGCGGTTCCAGCCCCGCCTTCTCGGCGGCCTTCGCCTCCATCACCACCGACGCCGAGGCACCATCGGACAACTGCGACGCATTCCCCGCCGTGATGTACTTGCCTTCTTTTATGACCTGTCCGTTCTTGAACACCGGCTGCAGCCCTGCAAGGCTCTCGGCAGTCGTACCCGGACGGTTCCCCTCATCCTTCTCCAGCATCACTTCAGCCTCGGAGATCTCTTTAGTCTCCTTGTCCTGCATCAGCATGGTCGAAGCCAGCGGCACGATCTCGTCATCAAACTTGCCCGCCTGCTGCGCCTGATGTGTCCGTTCCTGAGACTGCGCCGCATAGGCATCCTGCGCCTCGCGTGAAACACCATAGCGCTCCGCCACCGTCTCCGCCGTCTCCAGCATGGTCATGTAGATCGCGGGCTTGTTTTCCATCAGCCAAGGATCGGCCTTCACCCGCATCTCCGGCGTCTGCACCATCGAGATGCTCTCGACCCCGCCACCGACGACCACATCCATGCCGTCCATCACGACCTGCTTGGCCGCCGTCGCAATCGCCATCATGCCGGACGCGCACTGGCGATCCAGCGACATGCCTGCCACCGTCACCGGCAGCCCCGCCCGGATCGCCGCCTGCCGTGCGATGTTACCCGAGGTATGGCCCTGCTGCAGCGCAGCCCCAGCCACGACATCGACGACCTGCGCGGGGTCCACACCCGCTCGCGCGACCGCATGTTCAATCGCATGGCCCAGCAGCTGCTGCGGCGTGGTGTTGTTGAAGGCTCCCCGGTAGGCTTTGCCAATCGGCGTCCGGGCCGTCGAAACGATAACTGCGTCGCGCATGTGATCTCTCCTAAATGATTTCTTACCAATCCATCTTCAGGCCACGGGCCCGAGCGGCGTTCTGTGCGTATTTCTTCGTCTGGCTGAAAGCGTCAGTCAGTTCCTCCTGACCCTCCGTCGATGCGATCTCGGCAAAGCGTGCCGCAACCGTCTCCGGCGTATTCTCATCATCCATCAGCGTGATGCCCAGCGTTTCGTGCACCTTGGTCACGGCGAAAGACCCGGCCCCCGCCCCAAGGATCACACGGCTCGGCGCATCCTCGCTGACAAGGTAGAGCAGCCCCGGCGTGATCGTCTCGGGCGCCAGAAGCGCAGCCGCCTCCGCGGGCAGCAATTCTTCCGTCATCCGCGTCGCCGCCGTGGGGGCCAACGTGTTGACCCGGATGTTGTCCCGCGCCCCTTCCAGGTGCAGCACGTTCATCAGCCCCATCATCGCGGCCTTGGCAGCACCGTAATTCGACTGCCCGAAGTTGCCGTAAAGTCCCGAAGCCGAAGAGGTGAACACGATACGCCCGTACTTCTGTTCGCGCATGATCGGCCAGCAGGCATGGGCGACATTGGCCGAGCCGATCAGATGTACATCCACCACCTTGCGGAAATCGGCCATGCTCATCTTGCCAAAGGTCTTGTCGCGCAGGATGCCTGCGTTGTTCACCACGATATCCACGCGGCCCCATGTGGCGACCGCTTGCTGGACCATGTCGATCACGCCATCCTCGTCCGACACGTCGCAGCCATGCGCCATCGCGTCGCCGCCCATGGCCTCGATCTCGGCTACCACGGCCTCTGCTGCCTCGGACGACGACCCGGAGCCATCCCGCGACACGCCCAGATCGTTGATCACCACCTTCGCGCCGCGCTTGGCCAGCCCGAGGGCATGTGACCGCCCCAGTCCGGTGCCCGCCCCGGTAACAATCGCCACCTGTCCGTCAAATCGTATCTCGCTCATCAGTGCAGCGCCTGTTCAAAAATGTTCGGTCCTGACATCACGTTGATGCCGCCACTCACGGGGATGATCGCGCCGGTGACATACGCCCCGCCCTGCCCGCAGAGAAACAACATGCAGCCCGCGATATCCTCATCCCGGCCCACACGCCCCAGCGGCACGTCCTTGCCGACCTTCTCCCGCGTGTTCTCATCCGCCGTCGCAAAAGCCGTCATCCGGCTCACGAACGGCCCCGGTGCCAGCGCATTGACGGTGACATGGCTCCCGGCAAGCTCCTTACCAAGGATCTTAGTCATATGATGCACTGCCGCCTTGGACATCGAGTAGGAGTAGGCCCCATCGCCCATCTCACGCTCCCCCATGACGGAGCCGACGTTGACAACGCGCGCCGGGTCCTCCTCCGACGAAGAGGCAATGAGCATCGGCAGCAGCGACTGCGTCAGGTGAAACATCCCCGCCACATTGACGTTCATCACCTTCTGCCAGGCGTGGTAGGGAAACTGCCCCAGAGGCTCGCCCCAGGTGATGCCCGCATTATTCATCAATATATGCAGCTTGTCCGTCCGTTCCTTGACCTCCGCGACCAGCGCATCGATCCCTTCCTCGGACCCGACATCACCGACAAACCCAATCGCCTTGCCCGGCGCACCCAGAGCGTTCAACTCCGCGGCCACTGCCTCGCAAGCCCCTTCCTTGCGGCTCGCCATCAGCACGGTCGCGCCTGCGCGCACCAGCGCCTCGCACGCCATCCGCCCGATGCCAGTGGCACCCCCGGTGACCAGCGCCACCTTGCCCTCAAGCCCAAACAGAGACTGAATATCCATCCTAGAACCCCCTCACCGCCGCGATCTTTTCGGCGTGGTAGGAGTAATCCCCCAGCCACTCCGCCCCGACCCGCGCACGTTTCATGTAAAAACCCATGTCATAGGCATCGGTCATCCCGATCCCCCCGTGCATCTGCACCCCTTCGATCACCGCCAGCTTGGCCGTCGCCGTCGCCCGCGCCTTGGCCAGCGACACCGCCAGCGATGCATTCTCCGGATCCTCGTCCAGCATCCGCCCTGCGTTCAGGATCGCACTTGCTGTCACCTCTGCCTCGCACCACAGATGCGCCGCCCGGTGCTGGAGCGCCTGAAAACGCCCGATCTCGACGCCGAACTGCTTGCGCTCCTTCAGGTACCCCACGGTCATCCCAAAGGCCCCCGCCGCGAGCCCGGTCAACTCGGCCGCCAGCGCCGCCTGCCCCGCTTCCAACGCAGGTCTTAGCACGGTCATCGCCTGATCCACGGACCCGACGACATCCTCGCCCGTCGCCTCGACATCCTTGAACTCGATCCGCGCCGAATCCCGCGCGTCGATCATGTTGGACTTTTCGCGCGATATCCCGTCCCGATCCGCAGGAATGTCGAACAGCGTCAGCCCATTCTCCGTCCGCGCCAGCACCAGCAACCGGTCCGCCAGCGCGCCATCAACCACGAACTGCTTACTACCATTCAGCCGAAATCCATTCCCCTCGGCCTTGGCCTCCATCTGCGTGGCCTCCGGATCGAACTTGATCCCCTCGTCCACCGCCAGTGCATAGATCGCCTCGCCGCTCGCGATCCGCCCCAAAGCCTCCTTCGCCCTCGCATCACTAACCTGCCGCAAGGTCGTCGCCGCGATCACCGCCGTCGAGATGAAGGGCGAGACAGCCAGCGTCTTCCCCATCTCCTCCGCGATCACATTGGCAGCGGCAAACCCCATGTCCGATCCGCCAGCCTCCTCCGGCACCAGCACCCCGGCCCAGCCCATATCCGCCATCTCGCGCCACAGCGCGGGATCATGGGTCACCTCGTCATCCCGCATCTGCCGCAGCTTACCGACCGGGGCCGCCCCATCCAGGAAACCCCGCGCCATATCGGCGAGCATGACTTCTTCTTCCGTCTTCACCAGTTTCGCCATGTCCCTTACCCCGGCAGCCCAAGCACACGCCGCGAGACGATGCTCAGCATCACCTCGCTCGTACCGCCCTCGATCGAATTCGCCTTGGTGCGCAGCCAGTCGCCCGCGCGGTTGCCCAGAGGTCCATCCCATTCCAAGGCATCCGAGCCACCGGCAGACATCATCAACTCATGCCGCTGCTTGTTCAGCTCGGTCCCCATGTACTTCAGCATGGCGCTGGCATCGCCAGCCCCCTGCCCCGCTTCCGCCTGATCCTTGTAGCGCTCCAGCGTCAGCCCAATTGCTAGCGTGTCGATCTCGCAGCGCATCGCATCCGCGCGCAGCGTGGCGTCCATCTCTTCCATGGTCTCCTTCAGCACGGCGCCCAAAGCACGCCCCGTCCCGGTCAGACCACCCGCGCCGCCCGAGATCATCTCGCGCTCGTGGGTCAGCAGATACTTGGCGACATCCCAGCCCTTGTTCTCTTCCCCCACGATCTGGTGCTTGGGCACCTTCACGTCGGTAAAGAACGTCTCGCAGAACGGCGAAATCCCCGAGATCATCTTGATCGGCCGCGTCTCGACGCCGGGGTCCTCCATGTCAATCAGCAAAAAGGAAATCCCCTTGTGCTTCGGCGCCTCCCGGTCCGTCCGCACCAGCGCAAAAATCCAGTCGGCCTTGTCCGCGTAAGAGGTCCAGATCTTCTGCCCGTTGACCAGCCAGTGATCGCCCTTGTCCTCGCCCCTGGTCTGCACGCTCGCCAAATCGGACCCGGCACCCGGTTCCGAATACCCCTGGCACCAGCGAATCTCACCGCGTGCAATCGGCGGCAGGTAATGCAGTTTCTGCTCATGGCTGCCGAAATGCAGCAGCGCTGGCCCCAGCATCCAGATACCGAAACTCTCCAGCGGCGAGCGCGCATTGATTCGGTTCATCTCTTCCTTGAAGATCTTTTCCTGATCGCGGTTCAGCCCCGCCCCGCCGTATTCCACCGGCCAGCGCGGCACCGTGTAGCCCTTGGCGGCGCAGCGATCGAGCCACAGCTTCTGCGCCTCGGATGTGAACACCCAGTTCTTGCCGCCCCAGCAGATACCATCCTCAGTCCGCTTGCCGTCGCGCATCTCTTCGGGACAGTTTTCCTCAAGCCACGCGCGCAGCTCCGCGCGAAAGCCCTCAAGGCTCGCCTTAGTCATCTCGGTCATCCTCCCTTGGGACGTCACGTCATTTGCGGACATCCATTCCGCTGTGCAGAATGACGGCCCGAATTGCGATTGACAAGACGCGACGCCACGTCTCAGCTTTGCGAAAGGTCAAATTCGGGGAGGACACCATGAAAGCGATGCTCAGCAAGGAAGTCGGCGGGCCGGAAACACTCGTGCTAGAGGACCTGCCGGACCCGCAACCCGGCAAGAAACAGCTCCGCATCCGCGTCCACGCGGCAGGCGTGAACTTTCCCGACACGCTGATTATCCGCGACATGTACCAGATGAAGCCCCCCCGCCCCTTCGCCCCTGGCGGCGAGATCGCGGGCGTGGTCGATGCCGTCGGCGAAGGCGTCGAAGGCTTCGAGGAAGGCGACCGCGTCCTCGGAATGTGCGGCTTCGGCGGTTTTGCGACCCATGTCGTCATCGACGCAATGAAGGTCATCAAAATCCCCGACGCCATGCCCTTCGACGAGGCGGCCTGCTTGGTGCTGACCTACGGCACCTCCCACCACGCGCTTAAGAACCGCGCCGAAATCAAGGCGGGGGAATCGCTCTTCATCCTCGGCGCCGCAGGCGGCGTCGGTGCCGCCGCCATCGAGCTTGGCAAGGCCGCCGGGGCACGCGTAATCGCAGGCGTCTCCTCCGAAGAAAAGGCTCAGTTCTGCCACGACCTCGGCGCGGACGAAGCGCTGATTTACGCCCGCGACATGTCCGACCGCGCAGTGCAAAAGGAGTTCTCCGCCCAGATCAAGAAGCTTTCAGGCGGCGAAGGCGTTGACGTGGTCTATGACGCCGTCGGCGGCGACTACGCCGAACCCGCCGTTCGCGCACTCGCATGGAAGGGCCGCTTCCTCGTCGTCGGCTTCCCGGCCGGCATCCCAAAAATTCCCCTGAACCTGACTCTCCTCAAAGGCTGCCAGATCGTTGGCGTCTTTTGGGGTGCGCATACAATGCGCGAACCGCAAAGCCACATAGAGAACATGGGCGATCTCTTTGCCATGTACGCCGAGGGCAAGATCAAGCCGCGTATCTCGGCCAGCTACCCGCTGGAGAAAGCCGGCGAAGCGCTGCAACTGCTGTCAGACCGCAAGGTGCTGGGCAAGGTCGTCGTCACAGTTGACTGACCTCGACGCCCCGGACTTGATCCGGGGCCTCAAGGCGGGCCGGGAGACCCCGGATCAAGTCCGGGGCGCGGCCCTTTGAGGATAGCTACAAATGCGACACATCATTGAACCCGCGCACGATCATCTGCTCCCCGTGCACGACCATCCGCGAAATCGATCCGTTCGCCGCCCCGTTGAAGGCAAACCCCCGCGCCCCCGTCGCCAGCGCCAGCGCCGCCCCCACGACGCCGCCATGCACCACCACCGCGACCAACTCATCCGCATGCGCCCGCGCGATCCGCATCAGCCCCGCGCGCACCCGCACCTGCAGGGCCGCCGTGGTCTCGGCGCCGGGAATATGCCCCCACTCATGCTCATCCCGCGCCCGCAGGAAGGCCGGATCGTTCCCCGCCGCCCGGAACCGGTACTCGCCCCCGTCCCACTCGCCCAAGGACACCTCGCGCAGGTCACGCTCCACCCGCGGCTCCAGCCCCAGATGCGCGGCCAAGGGGGCCGCCGTCTGATGCGTCCGCCGCATGGTCGTCACGTAAATCGCCCGGATAGGCTCTGTTTTCAGCCGCTCCGCCACCCTCAAAGCCTGCTCTTCACCCTCCGGCCGCAGGCTCGGGTCCCCCTGTCCCTCGACCATGGGAAAGCTCTCACCGCGCACCGCCGCCTGCGTCTCGCCGTGCCGGATCAGCAGCAAATCCGCCGCCCCCGGTGGGGGGCTGAACCGATGCTGTCGCGCCTCTTTCATCACCATCTCCTTCTCACGCAAACGCAATAGGACATATCCCATGCCAAACCGCCAGATCACCATCGCCGAATTGCCCACTGACACGCTCGAGCCCCGGCATTTCCAGTTGACTGAGACCGATATGCCCAAACCCGGCGAGGGCGAGGTGCTGCTGCGCGTGATCCTGATGTCCATCGACGCCGCCAACCGCTCGTGGATGCGGGGGGCGACCTACCGCGACGCGGTCAAGGCCGGGGACGGCATGCCCACCTATGCCATCTGCGAAGTGATGGAATCGAACAGCCCCCGCATCGCCAAGGGCGACATCGTCGCGGCCGAGGCCACCTGGGCCGACTACACCGTGACCAAGGCGCATAAAGTACAGAAAATGCCCAAGGTAGAGCCGCTTTCCCACCTCATGTCCGTCTACGGCATCGCGGGCAAGACGGCCTTCCACGGGCTGATGTCCATCGGCAACCCGCTGCCCGGCGAAACCGTCCTCGTCTCTGCCGCAGCAGGCTCCGTCGGCGGCTATGTCGGCCAGATCGCCAAGGCCCTCGGCTGCCGCGTCGTGGGCATCGCGGGCGGGGCCGAGAAATGCAAATGGGTCGAGGATGAACTGGGCTTCGACGCCTGCGTCGATTATCGCGAGGGCAACCTGTCGAAGAAGCTGGCAGCCGCCTGCCCCAATGGCGTCGATATCTACTTCGACAACGTCGGCGGTAAGATCCTCGAATCCGCCCTCAACTTTATGAACGAACGCGGCCGCGTCGTCTGCTGCGGTGCCATCAGCCAGTATGACACCGACACCCCCACAGGCCCCCGCAACCTGCCCGGCGTGGTGGTGGTCAAACGGCTGCGCATGGAAGGCTTCATCGTCATGGATTTCGCCCACGACGACGCCAAATGCGTCCGCGCGATGCAGCATTGGGTCAGCACTGGCCAGATCAAGGTCTTCGAGGACATCGTCGACGGGCTCGAGAACGCGCCCAAGGCGCTCATCGGCCTTCTGGCCGGGGACAACAAAGGCAAGCGACTTGTCCGCGTCGGCGCGGACCCGAAATAATTCGCAGCGGCGTCAGCCTCGACCCCAAGTACCACAACACCCCAGTCAAAAGGAAAATTCCATGTCAGCCCTAGAAGCCGCCATCGCCCACCACACCCCGCTCATTGGCACCGAAGTCGGCGTGTCAAACTGGATCACCATCGACCAAAAGATGATCGACGATTTCGCGAAAACCACTCACGATGAGCAATGGATTCACGTCGACCCAGAACGCGCCGCCCGCGAGACCCCCTTTGGCGGTGCCATCGCCCACGGTTTCCTGACCCTCTCACTCGCCAGCCGCTTTGCTTATGATTGCTTCAACCTGATGCCGGGTCAGGTCATGGGCATCAACTACGGCATGAACAAGATGCGCTTCCTCATGCCCGTCCGTGCCGGGTCCAAGGTGCGTGGCCGCTTCACCCTGCTCGACGCCAAGGCCCGCGATGCCACCAGCATGCTGCGCACCAACAATCTGACGATCGAGATTGAGGGCGAGGAAACCCCTGCCCTTGTCGCAGAATGGCTGGGCCTCGCCATCTTCAAGGACTGATGCGCCCCGGACTTGATCCGGCGTCTCTCTATCGCCGAGAGTATCACCGCCACCACCACAAAAGGACGCCCCATGCAAACCGACTACCTGATCTCCGGCGCTGGGGCGACTGCCCTTTCTTTCCTCGACGTGCTGCTTACCCAAACCGATGCCTCAGCCGTAATCGTCGACCGCCGCGATGCCCCAGGCGGCCACTGGAACGACGCCTACCCTTTCGTGCGCCTCCACCAATCGGCCAGCTTCTACGGTGTGGCCTCCCGCCCGCTCGGCAAGCCGCGCGAGGAGGGCCAGGACATTCTCGCCCCCACCTACGAGCTCTCGACCAAGTCCGAAATCCTGCACTACTTCCACGACCTGATGGAGAACACCTACCTGCCCACGGGCCGCGTAACCTACCTGCGCAACTCAGAACATCTGGGCGATGGCCGCATCCGCCACCTGATCACCGGCGAAGAAACGCAGATCACTGCAGGCAAGATCGTCAACGCCGGCAACTGGGGGGACATGGGCTCGATCCCCGCCACCCACACACCGACCTTCGACATCGCGCCCGGCGTCACCTGCGTCCCCATTAACGACATGCCCAGCCGCGCCAAAGATCATCCTCATTTCTGCGTCATCGGCGCTGGCAAGACCGGCATGGATGCCGCCGTCTGGCTGCTTGAACAAGGCGTCGCCCCCAAGCGTATCACATGGGTCCGACCCAACGACTACTGGCTCTTTAACCGCGAGGCCATCCTTAACCACCCTGCCCGCTTCACCACCACAGTCGGTTCTTTCCTCAAGGAGCTTGAGGCCCTCGGATCAGTCTCTAACGTGGCTGAATTCTGCGCTGAGATGGAGGAACTCGGCGTCTGGCACCGCATCGACCCCACGGTCACGCCCACCAAGTTTCACGCTGCCGTCTGCTCGCCGCGCGAGGTCGCGTTGCTCGCACAAATCACCAACGTCATCCGCATGGGCCATATCACCGCCCTGACCCCCGGCCACATGCAACTGGCCGACGGCATCGCCGAGATGCCCCCCGGCACGCTCTACATCGACTGCACCGCCTCCGCAGGCGTCCGCGCAGGCCCCGACGCGCCCCCGGTTTTTGACGGCAATCAGATCAACTTCAGCATGATCCGCCCCTTTCAGCCGCTCTTCAGCGCAGCGCTCATTGCCTTTCTGGAGGCCCGCGTGCCCGACGCAGCGGTGCGCGCCGCATGCACCAATCTCGTGGATTTCCACGACACCCCCCGCCAGTACATTGCCGAGATGTTGCCCGCGATCATGAATCAGGGCGCGTGGTCCAAGGTGCCCCTGGTCAAGGACTGGATCGACCGCACGCGCCTTCAGGCGATGACCCACCTTATGGTCGGTTTCGACCCCTCCGACTCCGAAAAAATGGAACTGATGGGCAAATTTGGCGCCGCCAGCAAGGCCGCCGTCCAAAACATCCCAAAAATCCTGGCAAATCCGTAGGGCGGGGTTCACCTCGCAGCCCCTTCAACCGTACCGCTTTGCAAACCGCCGCAGGATCTCCCCCGGCACCGTCACCTCCGCAGCGTGGCAAAGGTCGATTAAGCGGTCCGCATCCTCAGGCGGAAAATACCCATGGTTTCGGTAAATCCGGATCCGCCGCTCAAAATCATGCGCATCCGCCTCCGGATGAAACTGCGTGGCGTAGACGTTCTGCCCGTAGCGGATCATCTGCACGGGGCATCTTTCCGAACTTAGCAGGTGCACCGCCCCCTCCGGCAGATGCTGAACCGCTTCCTTGTGGCCCACGAACACCTCGAACTGGGCGTCCAATCCTTTCAGCAGCGGATCGCGCGCCGCATCCGGCATCGCTTCGCAAACCGTCGGCCCCACCGGCTCGCTATAGCGTGCCTTGCTGACCTCTGCGCCAAGGTGGTGCGCAAGAATACCTAGCCCATAACAACACCCCATGAACGGATGGTCACGCGCCGTGATCTGCGGCATCAGTGCCAGTATCTCCCGCTCGATCCGCGCCTCCTGCGGGCTCTTGTCCTCCGGTGCATCGCTCACACAACCCGGCCCGCCGCCAACGATGACCCCGGCGTAATCCGTGATATCTAGATCTTCAGGAATACCCTCCTGATCGACCCGGATCCGCCGCGTCTGCTCGGGCCGCAACCCACATTTTTCCAAAATCGCGCAGTACTCATCGTCCGACGCATCGGTTTCGGGCCGCAGTTGCAAGATCAGGAAAGGCTTCATGCCACTGGGCTAGCGCTAGCCCCCGGAAAACGCAAGAATGCCTATACCCGCCGAAAGGAGACCCAATGATCATCGCCCTCGTCCAAATCCCCCTCGACGGCCCCAAGCGCGACCACGACTTGGTAACCCGGCAATCGGTCGAAGCCACGAAGATCTTCCACGATGTCAAAGGACTAAAACGCAAGTACTTCCTCAACAGCGACGCAGGCGGCGGCGGCATCTACGAATTCGCGACCCTTGAAGACGCCAAGGCCTGGTTCGACGATGACTGGTCCGACTGGATGAAGGGCCGCTTCGGTGTGCGACCCACGCTGATGCTCTTCGACAACCCTGTCATCCTCGACAACGAGAAGGACGAAGTGCGCGTCGACGGCAACCCCATCGCGCCCCCGTGGCGCAGTGAAAGCTAAGCTTCCTCGAACGCCTCCGGCTCCAGCTCTTCCCAGAAAGCGCGGATCGCACCGGTGTTCAGCGCCGACATCCACCCATGCCGCTCGAAATCCGCCCGCGCATCCGCGTCCTCGATCATCGACAGGAACAGCCGCCTATCCGCATCCCGCTGTGTCGGCGTCCGCGCGGCAACCAGATCGCGCACCCGCTCCAGCACCTTCGCCCGTTCAGAGGAGACCGCAGGTGCCGCCGCCTCCCGCGTGTAATCGTCCCGCAAGGCGACCGACAGATACCCCACCGGGTTCTTCACCCCGCGCTGCGCCCCTACGTAGGCCATTTTCTCCGCAACGTGGTCTTCACCATGCTCCGCGATCCACTGCCGCGCCAGCCGGTCGCTCACCCCCAGCGCCCGCAGTCGCTCATAGACCTCAGACCGCCGCACTCCGGCCCCGTCGTCGATATTGAGGATCGCCAACTGCGGGTTCTCCTTGATCTTGAACCGGATGTCCGTGACTGCCCTGCCCTGCTTCCTGATCTCCGGCTCCACCACGATGTTCGAAGTCTTGTTCACCTCCTTCACCGCCGGTTTGATGATCTTCGCATTCAGGTGCTTGTAGACGGCGTAATACTCGCTTTCATCCACTCCCATTAGCCGCCGGAACAGATCGAGCGACCACCACCCGGTGCTGCCCGTCCGCACAAAGCGATAACAGTTCTCATAAAGCGCAAGCGCATGACCCGAGGTGAACCGTCGCTGGATGTTGAGATTGATCAGCGCAAAAACCTTCGGATCGTTCAGCTTCGCCGCCAGCGCCGGGGAATAGGCGTATTCACACACCCCTCCCTTCAGCCGCGCATAGCTCAAGAGGCTCGACACGCCCCATTCCTGCTGGCCCTGATCATCTAGCATATCCCATTCCGCGACCGTCTCCGCCAGCCCGCGCAACGACGCCTTGAGCGTATCCGTATCGTTCGAATTATACCCAATCATCAGGCACAACGTCCGCGCGTCGATCGTATGAACCTGATTGGTTATCAGCGTGTCATAAGCGTTCAGCAGCAGCACGTTACTCAGCTTGCGCTGCAACAGCGTCAGCTTGCCTGACACATGGATCGCGGCCACATGCTTTTTCACCGATCCACGACGCAGCGCGCCTGTTAGTTGATCCTTAGGGATGTCATCCATGCGCCTTCCCATGTCGCTGCCCATGCCGAAGTGTGCTTCGGTCTGTTGCCTGCGATCATGGGCGAAAAGGCACCCGCAAGCAAGAACGGCGTGGGTGCCTTTCATCTTTTCGGTTCGGAGCCGCCAAAGGTACCAATCTACGGGATGGCCCAAACACATGTTCCGGCCCATCAGGCTCTAAATTGGACAAATCAGTGTCTAATCTAGCCCCTCCCGGATTCGGGTCCCCAATTTCCCGCGAATCGGTACGTTTAATCCCGTATCCAGGTCCTTTTTCTCCTGTATTAGGGTGCCCTTCCACCCGTATACGGGCGCCAATGCCCATTTAAATGTCTGTTATTAATAAATATTTAAGCCACAAACATCCTAAAGATTCTGCAAGACTCTACACTATGTGTTGCCACTTTCCGATATTCTCAAACAAGAGATCACCCAGACACCTTACTGATTCACAAGTAGAACGCGATGTGCGATAAATTCGCGAACACAAGCACAATTCGCGCACATGCCCGAGGTTTCATGGTTTCCACACCCAAAGCACCCCCGCCCCCTTACTTCAACATCGACCCAGCCAAGGCCGCCGCAAAGTTATCCGACCCTATCGACACCGCACGATTCGCAAAAGCTGCCACTTTCGCTGCGAAAGGCCGTGACGACCTGGCCAAGCGCGGCTACGCCCCTGACGGTCAGAAACGCCTACGCCGGTTCTCAACTTGGGAGGTCTGCCGTTACTTGATCGACGTTGCCCCGGCTCACCTGCGCCGGGTGCTCAAGGCACACCCCGACCTGCCTCAGGGTACCGGCGAGTCGGGCTCTAAATGGTTCACGCTGGAGGAAGTGCTGGTGTTGCGAGAGCACTTCGCCACCGAAGGCTCCTCGAACAAACAATACAAATCCTGGCGCCCCGAAGGACTGCCTGCCAAAGTCATTTCGGTCGCCAACTTCAAGGGCGGTGTAGGCAAAACCTCGACCTGTGCGCATCTGGCGATGTCTGCCGCCCTCGATGGGTACCGGGTGCTGGTCGTCGACCTCGACAGTCAGGGCTCGCTGACCTCCATTATGGGCGGCAATATCCCCGACGAATGGTCTACCGCCTTCCCCCTGCTGGCCAAGGATTTTGCCCGCCACTTGCAATCCGAAAACGCAGTACGCCGCGCCCGCGGGACGAGCGAACTTCCGTTTGATGAAACCTTGACCGAGAGCCTCGAGGTTTCGCCGCGAAACCTTATCCAGAAAACCCACTGGCCTAACATCGACCTGATCGGCGCGCAGCTGAACCTCTACTGGGCTGAATTCCAGGTCCCCGTTTGGCGTATGCAGGTCCGTTCCTGGCCGCTCTGGGACGCGCTGACGAACGCGTTGGAAAGTGAAGGGATCCTTGATGACTATGACATCATCCTGCTCGATACGCCCCCTGCCCTCGGCTATCTGACTATAAACGCGCTCGCGGCCGCCGACATCCTGCTCGTTCCCCTCGGCGCGTCTTTCCTTGAATTCGACTCCACAGGTCGCTTCTTCGACATGCTTTATTCGACCTTCGCCAGCATCGAGGAAGGCGAAAACCGCATCCGCCGCCAGGATGGCCTGCCCGAGATGAAGTTCGAATGGGACGCAGTGCGTGCGCTAATCACCCGTTTCGACGCGGGCCAGCAGACGGACCTCGCTAACGTGATCCAGGCCTACTTCGGCGATTTCATGACCACCTACAGGCAAGAGGTCACCGCCATGGTCGGCCAGGCCGGCGAACAGGTGAACGGAATCTATGAGGCTGATTACCGCGAGTTCAACCGCGATACCTACGTTCGTGGGCGCGAGACCTTTGACCGAACCTGGGCCGAGGTGAAAGAGGTGCTCTTGGGCACTTGGTGGCGTGATATGCAGATGATGCAGGCAGAGGAGAGAGCAAATGGCGAAGAGACGTAAACTGGAGGCCCCCTCGGCCGAGGACCTTGGCCGCATTGAAGAGGAGTTTCGCCGCGAAACCCCCACGCGCGGTCGCGCCGCCCCCATCGCCGCTGTTGCCGCCGATGCCGCAGGCGCCTTGGAGCCCGGCACCCCCGAACAGCGACGGGACGAGGCACAGGCCGCAGCCTTCCGTGACGCCGAGGCCGAGGGCCGGGTGATCAGTCTGATCGCGCTGGATCAGATAGAGCCCATCTCCATACCCCGCGACCGCACCATACTGGACAAGGAGGCGCTCGCCGAGCTCGAGCACTCCATCAGCATCCACGGCATCCGCTTGCCCATTGAGGTCTATGAGATGCAGAAACCCGCGGGCGGCAAACGCTTCGGGCTTATCTCCGGTTACCGCCGCCTGATAGCCCAGGGCAACTTGCACCAGCGGACGGGCGCTGACAAATTCGCTCAAATCAAGGCGGTTGTTCGCGACCCCGACCAGATGGGTGGTGCTTTTGTCGCCATGGTAGAGGAAAACGAAATCCGGCAAGACCTCAGCCACTACGAACGCGGTCGCATCGCCGCTATAGCGGCTCAGCAGGGGGCGTTTATGGATACCGAGGAAGCAGTGAGCCAGATGTTCGCCGCCGCCTCGAAGGCCAAGCGCAGCAAGATCCGCTCCTTCGCCATGATCTTCGAGGAATTGGGCGACATGCTCCGGTTCCCAGAGGGCATGCGCGAACGGGACGGCCTGCGGCTTGCCCAAGCGCTGCGCCATGGCGCCGAGGCACGCATTCGCGAGGTGTTGGGCTCGGGGCAGGGGCGCGATCCCCGCTCAGAATGGGCGGCGATCGAGGCCGTGTTGGCCGAGCAGAGCGAACCAACCCCGGACCCAAAGCGCGGCGGTCGGCCCAAGCTAACCGCGCCCAAGGCGGGATGGGATGGAGTGGATACGCTGCACACCTCCACCGGTGTCACCATGCGCTACGAGGAGGAGCCGAACGGCTACGTCTTGCGGTTCAGCGGCAAGGGTATCTCGGCCGAGCTGGTGGAAATGCTGATGCAGGACATCAAGGAAAAGCTTGAGAAAGGGTAGGACGCTTGCCACCTGACGTCCCTTGAGGTTTCGCCGCGAAACCTTTCCCAACTGTCACCTTGCATTTTCTACCATCGCAAAGCATCAAACCACACCTCGGATTAAGTCCGGAGCGTCTCTGTGTTTTGCCGAAGTATTTAGCCATACTATGCCTTCAGTAGAGGTTTCGCGGCGAAACCTTACGATCCTTCCTGCTATGGCAACGCTGAAGCGAATGGCGAAACTCGATCCTTTCACCCCGCCAAGATTCTGTCGCTCAACCCAGCCCACCTAGAATCGTCACGCCCCGTTTCGATTGGGTGATCCAAGCGGCTTTCCGGGAGGCTGTGGCAAAGGGGCGCAACGCTTTCGCTCCTCGGAGTAGGCAGTACTAGAACCAGAGGAGTTTCCCAGCAACCGATGCTTTGGCCCAAAACCAAGTTCGGTGCGAAGCGGCCTTCTCCGATTGGCGTTAACATTAGCGAAAACAACAGAGGGGAGGTTTCGCCGCGAAACCTCCCTTCAAATCTTCAGTTGTAACTTTTCATTCCGGTGGAGGATTGAAGTCGGATTACGTTGCAATCGCCCGTGACCCCCATAGATGCCACCCTGACTTAATCGGGCGCTGCGAAACCGGTACGAAGGCGCCTTGATAGGCCTCAGGAAGGATGGGCTTCTTTCCCGTGCAGTCTGTCCCATCACCAGTCCAGAGGTTTCGCGGCGAAACCTCCCTATGTCAAAAAGCGCGCCCGTGTAGGTCCGCCAATCAGCATTCAAGCGGAGCACTTGATCACCAAATCGGCCCCCAAGCAGGTTTCGCGGCGAAACCTCCCGGCTCAATTAACCTAGCATCACTGTGACAAGGCAGGGTGGCTCTCCCCGTCGGTCATCGCTAGTCTTCGCCCGAAACACTATTACCCAAGACCCAAGAAAAGGCCCAGCAATGCACCTGGACACCGCCATGCGCGAACGCCGCTCCATCCGTGGTTTTCAGAACAAACCCGTTCCTCGCGCCCTACTCAAAGAAATCATAGCGCTGGCCAACCGCGCACCCTCTTCTATGAACACCCAGCCCTGGCACTTCCACGTGCTGACAGGAGAGCCTCTGGAGAAAGTGCGCGAGGGGAACTCGACGAGGATGCTCTCCGGCATCCCACCCGTCCGTGAGATCGTCGATCATGGTGCCTACGAGGGCCCCCACCGCGAACGGCAGGTCGAGATTGCCAAGCAGCTTTTCGCCGCGATGGGCATCGCCCGCGAGGACAAGGAGATGCGGCAAGACTGGGTGATGCGCGGCTTTCGTCAGTTCGACGCGCCGGTCTCGATCGTGGTGACCTTCGACAAGACGCTCGAGGGCGGCACGATCGCCCATTTCGACCTTGGCGCCGTGACATACGGGCTGGTTCTCGCCGCTTGGTCAAGGGGCCTCGGAGCGGTGATCAACGGGCAGGGGATCATGCAGTCCCCAGTCGTGCGGGAGCATGCCCAGATACCCGAGGACGAGGTTATTATGACCTGTGTTGCCCTTGGCTGGCCGGATGAAAGTTTCGCAGCGAACTCCGTCGTATCAAATCGCCGTCCGGTTGAGGAGGTCGCGCGGTTCGTCGGCTTTGACGAGTGAATGAGAACCAGAATCACCATAAGTATCTGTAAAATAAGTATAAAATATATACCTCTCGACTCTCCGGACGCCGTTGGGCAAATAGCGCCTGTAATTGCCGTAACGGCACGCTAATTCCCCGGCAGATACCGAAGGAGAGGTCATGCGCGATTTCCATCAGCCCAAACGTTCCCCGATCTACGCCGCCAACGGGGCACTTGCCACGTCGCATCCCATGGCGACCGAGGCCGGCCTCGCCGTGCTCAAGCGCGGCGGCAACGCGGTCGATGCGGCTGTAACCGCCGCAGCAGTTCTTGCCGTGGTGGAGCCTGCGATGACCGCTATCGGCGGGGACGGTTTTGCTCTGATCCACCAACCGGGCAGCCCGCTTTACGGGCTCAACTCCTCTGGTCGTGCGGCGGCCGCGCTTAGCACCGAGATGCTGGTGGGGCAGGGGTGGACAGAGATGGACGACCTTAGCCCCCATTCCGTGACCGTACCGGGCGTTGTGAAGTGCTGGGAGAGCCTTCTCGCCTCCCATGGCACCATCGGCATGGAAGAGGCGCTTCAGCCCGCCATAGCGGCCGCTGAGAGCGGATTTGTGGTCTATCCGAGGGTTTGGTCCGACTGGAACGATTGCGCCTCCAAGCTGGCCTCTCAGGGCCCCGGAGGGCAGCACTACCTACTGGACGGTGCAGCCCCCCGGATGGGGACCATCCATAAGCTGCCCGCGTTGGCGGCAACTCTGAAGAAGATCGCCAAGGAAGGTGCGCGCGGTTTCTACGAAGGGGAGGTGGCCGCCGACATTGTCGCCGAGCTGCAAAGGCGCGGCGGCGTGATGACCGAGGAAGACCTCGCTGGTGTCTCCGCGGACCCTTGCACCCCTATCACCTCGGGTTATCGCGACATCGACCTCGCAGAGTTGCCACCCAATGGCACGGGGATCATCGCGCAGGTGATCCTCAACTTGATGGAGCGGTTCGACCTGAAGTCTCTCGATCCACGCAGCGCCGACCGTTACCACCTCGAGATCGAGGCCGCGCGCATCGGTTATGCCATCCGGGACGCCCATATCGGTGATCCCTCCACTATGGGTGTTGCTGCCGAGGCGTTGATCGACAAGGCCTGGGCCAAAGGCCTTGCAGCGACGATTGATCCCGCCAAGCGCAATGGGGACCTTCCGTCGACCGATCCAAATTTCACCAGCGACACGATATATCTGTCCTGCGTGGACCGCGACGGTATGGCGGTCTCGCTGATCAATTCAGTTTTCAAAGGGTTTGGCTCCGGGATCGTGACCGAAAAGACCGGTATTATCCTGCAAAACCGTGGTGCCGGGTTCCGCGTGCTGCCCGGCCACCCGAACACCATTGAAGGCGGGAAGCGGCCCCTCCACACGATCATCCCGGCCATGGCTATGCAGGGTGACAAAGCCCGTTATTGCTTTGGCGTCATGGGCGGCCAGTATCAGCCAACAGGTCATACTCATGTGATCACCAATATGGTCGACTTCGGTATGGACCCGCAGGAAGCGCTCGATTCACCTCGGGCGTTCTGGCGGCCCGACGGCACGATCGAGATAGAGCCACCGCTGGGGCAGGGGGTCTTTGATGGGCTCAAGGCCAAAGGTCATCCACTGGATTGGACCAAGTCCCCCCACGGCGGCGGGCAAATCATCGAGATCGACCACGACGCAGGCGTTTTGATTGCCGGATCGGATCCGCGCAAGGACGGCTGTGCGATGGGATACTGAGCGCTACCAGATATGCAAGTTGGCCAAGAATGATGAGATTTCTGATCGAGGGTCTGGCGAGCGATGCGGGTAATCATTACTCTGGGCAGTGATTGCGCAAGTAAGCGTATAGCTTAAGCGCCAAAGTTACGGGTGGTTGTGAGCGGAGCAATCTCGCTTCGGTAGCCTAAAGACCTGCTGCCTTGGTCAAATTGATGCGGAACCGATCACGGCGTCGCTGATACCGGCGGGTCATTTCGACCGAGGCGTGCCCGAGTTGCTTCTGGACATAGCGCTCGTCGACTTCTGTCGAACTAGCTAAACCGGCACGTAGGGAATGGCCGGAAAATAGCCTCAGGCGTTCCTTCTCTGGAAGGTCCGACCGAATGCCCGCGTCGAGGACTGTTCGCTTGATCAGGCGTGCGATGTGTTTGTCATTCAGACGCGACTCGAGGGCGCGCTTCCCGTCCCGGGAGGTGCGCACAAAGACGGGTCCGAAGTCGATCTTTGCGAAGTGCAGCCACTGTTCGAGGGCGTGCACCGGGCAGGTGTTGTCAGTTGATCCTCGGCCGACCTCTACTTCACGCCATCCGGTCTTGGCATTGAGTGTCAGGACGGCGCCATTGTCCAAGACCTCGATCCAACCGCCGGCATCTGGGGTGTCGTCCTTCCCGACATCTAGGCTGACGATTTCGGAGCGGCGTAGCCCGCCAGCAAAGCCCAAGAACAGGATTGCCCTGTCCCGTAGACCTCTCAAGTCAAAGGGCAGGGTAGCGATCATGGCGAGGATATCTTCGGGGAGAATTGCTTCCTTTTGAAAGGGCGGACGTGCGTGCTTGCGTTTGATGCCCGCAAGGACAGTCGCAATATGCTGGTTCTTGCGGTCGAGAGTGAAACCGCGTTGTGCGTAGTTCCACGCGAGACCAGACAGGCGTCTTTCGATGGTAGCTGTCGACAGGGCCGGAGAGGAGTCAGTGGGAGCAGCAAGGTCGGCCAAATAGAGCCCGACCAACTCAGGCGATGGAGGTAGGGTGTCCGTGCCCTTCAGTCGGCACCAGCGCGCATAGTGCTTCCAATCTGCGGCATAGGCTCTGTTTGTGTTCTCGGCTGTCGAGGCTTTGGCGTAGTCGCGGGCGGTGTCGATCAACTGGTCGAGCGTGCCGGAGCCGACGACGTGGGAGGGTAGGGCGATTGCATTGTCATCAGAATGGACCCGCTCGCCGTGATCATGCTCATTCGCTGTATCAAAGTGCGTTGAGGTCGATTTCTCGGTTTCGGAGGGCGGGTATTGGGCTATTTTGCTCATGTATCCGAGCTTATCTCATATATGTCCGATAATGTAAACTTATTGGACATGAAATAAGCCGACACAGTGGGGCGGTTAGTGTACAATTTTCTGGCTAAAAGCGCCGCGCTTGATTAGGATTCATGCATGACATTTGCCGGACCGGATCACTCCAGCGACCTAGCGACACTACCCCGGATGCCCGCCTGGGTCACCTCCGCACGGCCAGAGAGCCCTGAAGATGTTGCGTTTTTGTCGGGGGCGGCGCTGAACCACCTGCATGTTGTGATGGTGCGTGCAGAGGTCCCCCACGCCTTGTTGCGAGACCGGCTGGCGCTGCGGGCAGCGGAGGCTTGCGTGGCGTTTTCAGGACGTCTCGAGAGGACAGGGGAGCTGCGCGACGCGGTGCATCTCTTGCGCCCCGGCGACCTGCCTGGACCGGCCGGCGAAACTTACCTGGCCTGGCGGCGCGCGGTGGAGCGACCGGTGTCGATCAAGGCGCTGTGCCGGGCCCTCCCAGATCTTCAGGCAGAGCGGATCGCGACCTGGCTCGACATGGGGCAGGGTGCGCCAGTGACCCATGCCGCAATGGTGCTGGAGGCGGTGTTGACGGAAGCACCGCGGGCCGACGTGTCGGCGCTCTTTCTCGCGGACGCGGCCCTCGCTCAGGCACTCGGCTGGGAACACCTTATGCCGCTGCTGGCCCCGGGCCTGAAACGCGCCGACTTGCGCAAGCGAGGCGATGAGCTTCGCCTGGCCTGTCATCGCGCGCTCGTCTCATCGGCAGTCGAGGCTGTGCGTCTCTCCGGAGATCTCGTGCGTCGGGCGGCGCACCTTATGGCCGTTGCGCCCAAGCTTCGGGCAAAGGGGGCGGGTGACGCCGTCGAGATGTTTCTGACCCGCGATGCTGTCGCTCCCTCTGCCTTGCCATTGCCGGCTCGCGCTGCGCGGCGGCTCTGCGACAGGCTCGTCGAACTCGGCGCGGTCCGTGAACTGACTGGCCGAGATACCTTCCGGCTCTACGGGGTGTAGCGATGGCCAAAGATCGCCCTGAGCCAGAGCTCGATCGTGAGTTGACCGACCTGCCGCCTGAGCTGCGCTGGTGCGAATGGATGCGCCGGATCGAGGCGGTGCTCTTTGCCTCGGCCAAGCCGGTGCCGCGCGAAGACCTGGCGCGCGTGGTGGGGCAGGGGGCCTCGGTCGACCTGCTGGTCGAGGATCTGGCCGCCGATCTGGACGGGCGGGCCTTCGAGATCGCCCAGGTCGCCGGTGGGTGGCTGTTCCGGACGCGGGCTACCTATGCACCTGCGATCCGCGCCGCGGCGGATATCGGGGATCAATTGCTGGATCTGAGCCAGTTCGACGTCGCGGTCCTGGCCGCCATCGCCTACCATCAGCCGATCACCCGCGACGGGCTGAAGGACATCTTCGGCAAAGAGATCAGCCGAGACCTGATCGGGCGGCTGCATGCGCGCGGTCTCATTGGGACCGGGCCAAGGTCCCCTCGACGCGGCGCGCCCTATACCTTCGTCACCACCGATCAGTTCCTTGTCGCCTTCGGATTGGAGAGCCTCCGCGATCTTCCCGATCGGGAGCAGCTGGTTGATGCGGGGGTTGTGGGCGAAGCACCACAAGTCGATTTCGGCTAACCAGTCGCCGATATTGTAGGGCCCCAAGGCTCTGTGAGAGCACTGTTTCCCCCCCATGGGTTCGAATCTTGCCGGTCTCGGTTGCCGATGATGAGCGTAAACTCCGCGCCTCCGGTTATCGTTTCACCTGCAGTGAAACGATTCATCTGGAGGCCAAGAGATATTCACAATTTCAATGTGATAATCGTTTCGTCCTTTTGACGAAGTCCGCTTTCGCGTCCTAGCGCCTTTAGGGGTCAGAAACCGCCATCAGGCTATTCCTGGAACAGGACGCACTCTTCCCTGCCAATCTCACCTGCAATGACCCTTGGCTGAACATGGTGCGGTTCCAGGGCATCGCAGTGCTGTCGGCAAGTTTTGAGTGACCACTGAACGCCGGTTGCGGACGCCTAGGAAAAACGTCCATTGGACTGGATCGAGCCCGAAGCACTCTTTCAGTACGTTACGGCTCGCACCCTCAATCGTATTCCCGGATCACGAAGTGCTTGCTCGTCGTTTCGATCACGTTCCAGTAGCCCCGAAAACCATTGGGGATCAGAAAAGCGTCTCCGGTGCGGAAATCCTGCACTTCGCCCTCAGAAGAGATCAGCTGGCAATGGCCCGAGATGATGTAGCAAAATTCGTCACGGTTGGTGAAAGCGCGCCACTTGCCGGGTGTGCTGGTCCAAGTGCCTGCCAGCAGACCATCGTTGAAATGAACGGTGGTCTCATGCTGCGGGTCGCCTTCGACCACGCGGCCGGGCATGTCTGCCAGTCGGCGCGCGCTCCGCGCGCCGTTGTTGGTGGCAAAATTGATGACAGATTTGGACATCATAGGATCTCGTCCTTCAAATAGTACCACGGGTAGAGGATCCGCTGGCCCATTCTGCGGAAAGGCGTGAGCAACCCGTGACTGGGCAGAGCGGAGGTGAAGATCGGAAGGTCGGGGATCTTCTGCCCCGCCACGATCTGTGCCAGACGCTTACCCGCCTGCGCGGAATACATTACCCCGTTACCACCGTAGCCCATCGCGTAATAGACCGTCCGGTCGGGGTCCGGCTGGAAGATGCGCGGCATCATGTCATGGCTCACATCGACCCAGCCCCACCAGGAATAATCTAGGTCGATGTCGGTGAGTGCCGGGAATTTGCGGTGAAGCCCCTTGCGTAGGAGTGCCAGATGCTTGGGATTTTCCGCGTCTCTGCCGGTGATGGCCGACCGGCTGCCGATCTGGACCCGGTTGTCGGGCAGCAGGCGATAGTAATGCCGCAAGGTCCGGGTGTCGGTGAGGGGTGATTTGGTTTGGAAGCCGCAAGCTTCGAGTTCATCATCCTCTAGCGGTCGGGTAACGATCGAGTTCGACAGGATGGGCATCAGCCGGTGTTTGGTCCGATAGTTTAGGCCCGGTGGCGTGTAACCCGCCGTGGCCAGCGCCACAGCGCGGGCACGCACGGTGCCGCCCGGTGTGGTTAAGTGATGCACGCCCTCTACAACCTTCCAGCCCATAACCGGAGAGGCGGTATGGATCTGCGCCCCCAGCTTACGGGCCAGGCGCACGTAGGAGAAGGCGAGCTTTGCCGCGTGTATCGACGTCCCGTCGGGCTCCCACATGGCGCCGTGGGCCTCCATATCCCGCGCACAGCGTTCATGTACTTCCTCGCGGTTCAGCATTTTGGCGCCATAGCCGAAAGTTTCGTTTAGCAGGGCGCATTCCTTCTCCAGCCGGGGCATGACCTTGGCGCGGTGGGCAATGTAGTAGTGACCGCCGGTCTTAGGGTCGCAGTCGATGTCGTCCGAACCAATCATTTCGTTGAACATCTCGAAGGCTTCGCAGACCTCGGCATGCATGCGCTTGGCCACGTCCACACCCCAGCGTTCGATCCACTGGGACCGCTTGAGCCGTCCTGAAGATATCTGTGCCTGTCCGCCATTGCGCGTCGAGCAGCCCCAGGCGACGGTGTTCGCTTCGAGCACAGTGGCCTTGATCCCATGCTCCTTGGCAAGGTGGATCGCGGTCGACAGGCCCGTGTAACCCGAGCCGACGACCACCACATCCACGTCCATGTCGCGCGACACGGGCCCGTCATCCTCAGGTGGCGTGCCCGCGGTGCCGACCCAGTACGTTGGCGCGTGATCCCGGTTGTGGCCGGGGCCCGCATCGACCAGCGGGTCATACTTGGGGTCATAAGAGGCGCGGGGCCAGTGGCGGGGACGAAGGGTGTTAGACATCGATTGATCCTCTGATCAGATGATGGCGAAAAGGTGGGGGGTCAGGCCTTGAAGGCCGGGCGCTGTTTGCGCAGCGCCTGTTTCACGACGATCAGGCCGTCGCGCAGGGTGAAAAGGTCAGCGCCTTCGGCCTCGATGCGCATCCCCGTATCGTCTGTGCCGGAAAAGGTCCATTCACTAACGGCGCGATCGCCATATACGAAGTGGCTGTGGTGATCCCAGTGGGCGTCCTTCATCCCAGCCCAGACGGCGGAGAACGCATCTGCGATGGCCTTAGCGCCCTCTATGCGGCTGCCGTAGACCTCGGGGCCGCCGACGGTATAGAAAACGCAATCATCGGCGAAATGTGTCATCACGCCCTCGACGTCGTGACGGTTGAACGCGTCGAAAGTGTCGGCAAGATCTTGTGCAGTCAGAGTTTTGGTCACGGGGCGGGCTCCATCAGAAAAGGGCGCCGAGGCAGCGTAATTCCGGCGCAACTGGATTAGGCGTTCATGGGGTGCATCATTTCTGATCCACTTGGGGAACAAAAGTTTGCGAGGCTGCAATAGGGCCAAAAAGGCAGGGTCGAATAGGGCCAGAATAGAGCCTGATTTAGCGCCAGTCGGTGAAGTCAGAAGGGTGGTGCCAGAGAAATCAGGACTTGAGCCGGGCAGGGAGCTTTCCTAGCGTTGGGCTCTGCTCCAACACAGCCTTTTCGCTCCTTCGTGGGTGGAAACCATTCTTGTTCTGGAGCCACATGAGATACCGGGCCGGTTCAGACCTCGTTCGCCCCCGGAGAACAACCGCTGAAATCAAACCATGTTGATCGGTTATGTGAGAGCCCTGAAAGCTGACATCGGTGCGTTCGCGACGAGGTTCTGAAAAGTCCGCGATCAAAACTCTTTATCTGACGGATAGACGTCAAAAACAGTCAGAGGAAATCAATCAATATGGATCGGATATTTCTGCAGTGATTTGAGCACTTTAGACGCTATTTTGTGGTGTTCAAATCTATCGCCCAATATCTTGCGCAACCGCGAAAGACGACCCAACAGAAAGCATCCAGGTAGCAGATACGCTGATTACGCGCCTTCTGTACTATGTTGACGGAGCGCTCAACGGAAGCCACACTACTCCAGAAAGCATCAGCGCCAGTTATTTCTCCTCAGGTTTTTGTGAGCAATTTGATCAGCCGCGAAATCCCCGGCTGAGTTCGAGATGTGTCCCGATATGGGGTACCAGAGAGGACAGGTTGGGTACTGTCGCTCGGCTGGAGCCAATGCTGCGGCTTTAACTCGATGTTTCTTCGGACCACTGTTCGGTTCGAGAAGGCGTTTTCTACGATTTCGCGTTTTTCCATGGGCGTGGCGCAGATATGAAGCGTGGTAAGGTTTTTCATCAGTTCGAGGAAATCCATGCGGTCTTGCTGAATTTGTCTTGGATCAGGTAACGCGGCGAGGTTCTCGCGGTGAGATTTGATCGACAACGCCAAAGCCTGCTTCTTTTGTTGGAATGTCTCCTGATCGATGGCACCGTCGATGAGTAAATCTGTCAATCGCTGAAAACGTGATTCCTCACTGGCAAGCTGCAGGGAAATTGTTTCACGTCGTGCGGCCTGTTCCTGCTCACAATGATCCTCAGCCCATGCGGACTTCAGTGCATCCGCTTGCTTGGGCGTGAGTTGTAGCCGAGCCAAAGCAGACAGAATTTTTGCTTCAAGGCGATCTTCGCGCACGGTCTTTGTCTCACATGGCGGGGTTTGGCAACGATAGTAGACGTTCCCTTTCTGAAGTTCGGGCGACATCGGCGCCCCACAAAGGCCACAGCGAAACAGGCCGCTGTAGAGATGGTTGTGTCGGGTAACTTTCTTTCCGCAGCGGCCAGCTTTGAGGTCTTGAACCCGTTGGAAGAGGGATGCGGGGACGATGGGTTCGTGGATGCCATCATAGCTCTGGCCGGTGCGTGAAATCACAATCAGACCAGTATAGAAGGGATTGCTCAGGATAGTTTCGACCCCACAGAGGCTAAGCGGTCGACCCGCCAGATTGCGGAGGCCCCGTCGGTTCATCTCGGCGCGCAGGGACCGCAGGGAGTACTGGCCTGTCGCATAGAGCTCAAACATCTGTCGAATGTACGGTGCCTTTTCCGGGTCCGGTGTCTTGGGCTGCCCCTTACCATTGTCGAGATACCCAATTGGCGCTCGAAACGGGTAGAGCCCTTGTTTGAGACGCCCGTTAAGCCCTTTGATCGTTTCCTCGCGTAGATTGCGGATGTAGTCGGCCGCTATCACTGCCTGAATGTCAGCGGTGAGGCGGCCGCCCCGAGAGGTAAAGTCGAGGCTTTCTGTCGCAACATACACGTCGATCCCCAGATCTGGGAGTTCGCTGAACATTGCCCAATCGCGCAAGTTGCGGGCAGACCGGTCGATCTTGTGGATGATCACACCTTGTGCCCTGCCGCGTCTGAGTTGGCCGAGCATCTGGTTGAAGATCGGTCGGCCACCCTTGGCGGCGGTCTGCTTTTCCTCAAACCATTTGATCACCGAAAGGCCTTGCCGGTCTGCATAGGCCGTGATCGCGTCTTTCTGGGCAACAAGCGAGACACCCTCACCTTGTTTCTGGGTGCTCACTCGGATGTAGCCGAAGCAGGTTTTCATATGTCATTGGGGGTTACTCTCGGAGTCTACCATATCCTCGGGTTCTGGCGACTCCGGCGCTTCAGGCCAGGGCCAGGTGCCATCGGCCAGCATGCGCAGATACATGCGGCGGCAGAGTTCGAGATGGCGCTGCAGGTGGGGATCAAGATTGTCAGGTGTCGGGGTCATAGGATGAGGCTACCAGCGGACCCGCCCACCGCGTAGACGGGGTCATTCTTGGGTGTAAGGATTGACCGGTGGCAATGTGGTCATCGTGAATGCCCGGAAGGGGGCGCCGTTGATCATCATGCGGATGAAGGCCCGGTGATTGGGTTGATGGATCAGGTCGCGTGTCTCAACGCCACCAAGCTGAGCTGACAGCCTTGGTGCATCCGCAGCCCCAATCCGGAACACGATCATTGTGCCGACATTGCCAAAGACCGCATTCAAGACGTCTGATGCGGTTTGGGTGGTGTGCTGTTGTGCCAGGACGACACCAAGGCCATATTTGCGGGTTTCTGACAGGAGATCCGCGAGCGCGTCCGTGGTGAAGTTATGGAACTCATCGACATAGAGAAAGAAGGGCAGGCGGTCTGCGCTGGGGAGATCGGTTCGGGTGAAGGCCGCATGGATCAGGTTCGAGACCAGGAGGCCGCCCAGGACATTGGCGATATCTGAGCCAAGGCGTCCGCGGGCCAGATTGATAAGCATTGGCTCACCCTGATCCATGATCCGCCGCAGACGGAGGGGCTCAGTCGGGTCGCAGACTGCCTGTCGCACCACCGGATGCGATAGGAACGCCCCCAACTTGTTGGCAATTGGGGCAATACCGTCGGCGGCGGTCTTGTAGTTCATGGCCGGAAACTCTTTCTGCCAGAACTGCAACAGATGGGGGTCTGTGACCCGGGAAAGCGCTTCCGCCCGAAAGCCCCGGTCCAGAAACAGGGTGAGAATGTCGCCGAGGTCAGCCTTTGGTTGGTCCAGCAGCACCAGTAGCGCCTGGCGGAGCAGGTGTTCCATCCGCACCCCCCAGGCCTCTGCCCATTGTTTTTTGAAAGTGTCGATCAGGCCGGATGCTACGAGGGGCCGCAGGGCTGGTTTGGTGCGAGTCAACGGATTGTAGCCATAGGGACTGCTGGGGTCCGCGACGTCCCAATAGAGGGCTCGGTCTTCCAGGTCAGCGGCCAGTTCACCGGCGAGATCGCCGTGTGGATCGATCAGGCAAAACCCTGTGCCCTGATGCGCATCCTGTCGGGCCATGTTGGCCAGCAGGGTCGATTTGCCGGTGCCAGTCTGGCCGAGGATGTAGGTATGCATCAGTCGGTCCGGCGCTCTAAGGCCAAAGCGGAAATCGCCATAGCGATTATGGGCCAGGCCAAGGGTCGTGATGTGTTTTGGATTGGGCATCTTCCTATGAGTGTCGCCGGTCACTTGGAATGCAGCTACGCCCTGCGGCCCATCCGTGGGAAACGCGCCTGACTGGGCGTAGTGACATGTAATCGACACAGGCAGACTTAGGTCGGCGTGTTCCCGTCTCCTTTCGAGGGGTGCGTCCGAAATGTTTCGGGCGGCCACCCTGCGGAAGGAGACAGAGATGTCAGAGAATATTGAGACGTATGAGATGGTTGGGGCCTTCCCCACTTGCGGGAACTGTGGCTCGACCCAGGTCGTCCGGGATGCCTGGGCAGAATGGAGTATGACCTCACGGGAGTGGATCCTGAAGACGGTGTTCGATGAGTTCATCTGTGAAAGATGCGGTGAGGCCAATGTTCCGACCTGGAAGCTTGATGAGGCGTTTCGCACGAGGCGGATCGCGCGCCTGAATGACGCAATGCGTCAGGGCGCGCGGGGCCAGGCAACGGTTGTGGTGACCATTGGGGTCCAGGCTTGCGGCGAGGCATTTGTCCGCAAAGCCGCCGCAGCTGTGATGGCGTTCGATGACTTCACCACGGACAACGATCCACATGGAGAGCATGATTTTGGCAGTATCGAGCTCGAGGGGCGGAAGCTTTTCTGGAAGATCGACCCGTTTGATTTGAAGCTTGAACGCCACTCACCGGATGCAGCCAATCCCGCTCTCACTCACCGCGTCCTGACCATCATGCTGGCCAGTGAATACTGATCCAATGGCCCGCCCTTTGTGGCGGGTCTTTTCTTGTCGCAAGCACTTCCCGGCATTGTGCCCAGCTTCGAGCAGATGTTTTCCGTCCTCTGCGGAAGCCGCGGTGTTGCCTTTGGAACAGATGTCGAGATTGGCATTGTTCAAGCCGTCCCGATCGGGCTTATCCCCAGGTCCTGCGGCTTCTAGCAAAGGAGCCATGCTAGAATAAGATCAGCTCTTCCCTGAATATTCTGGAGATATTCTGGTGCCCTGCATGCTTCATGTTGGCGCTAAGGCCATCGACGACGGCGTCCTGCGCCGGAGTGGCGCATTTGGTGCGTCCTTCGCGGCGAGCTTTTTGTATACCGGGGCAGGGCGGCCGTGAGAGGGTTCACCAGGTCTGGCACGGAGCCGTGAATTCGGAGATCATAAGGCCCGTATGGGATTGAAAACGGGTTTTGCCGACCTGTCACTTCGGGGATCGGGACCTCGGGAGAAGCGAAACGGGCTTTGCCATTTCGCTCCCCAAGGCTTCGCGCGGGGTCCTGTCCCGGTGCCTCCGGCAAAACCCGTTTTCAGGAAATCCAGATCGCTGGTGGTACGGCGAAGATGCCCCGTCCGGTACTCTGGGGCCATTATCCAATAAGCCAGACTACCATGTTTGATGAGTTTACTTTTGACCTCAAGGTCGCCCGCAAACGCGCTGGCCTGACCCAGGTCGATTGCGGTCACCTGCTCGGTGCCAGCGACAATGTTATTAGCCAGCTTGAGCGCGGTCAGCGACTGCCGACTTTGCGCGAGCTTTGTTCCTTGTCGCTGATTTATGGGCGCAGCTTTGAATGTCTGTATGCCGACCTCTTGCGCGACGTGCGCAAGGTGCTGACAGAGCAGCTCGGCAGCATGCCGGAAGCACCAAAAGGCTGGCCAGCCGAGCAGGCACGTCAACGCACCCTGGAACGGTTGGCACGGCGATTACGCGAGGAATCTGACGCAAGCCATGGCGCATAGGAACCAGCGGTCGCTGGCTGTGACAGCGCGGAGCGGGCGCCTTGGGTGCATCGTTGTTGATGATGGCGATCTGGTGATTTGGGACACGTCCGAGAAGGGCGCAGGGTCCGCAGAGGAGGCCGGGTTGAAGCTCAAAGACTGGATCGCTGAGTTTGCGCCAGATGTGTTGGTCACAGAAAACCCTGATGCGCCGGGCCGGAAACGCGGTCTGCAGATTGATATCCTGAAGCGTTTCGATGCCATCGGCCAGGAGCTTCCCATCATCAATCTCTTGGTGCGACGGCGACAATCATTCCGGAACGCCTACGAGGAAGCTGCCGACCTGGCCCGACAGTTCCCCGACCTTGCGATGATGGTGCCTGCTAAGCCCCCGATCTGGGGCAACGAGCCCTACAATCTTATTCTGTTCGAAGCGCTTGTCTTGATGCGGGAGGCTGGACTCTTGAAGGCACTTGGTGAAGGAAATGGGATACAGGACTTTTGATCCCAACCCGACCAGCATGTCGGCAAAGATGGTTTTCTCGCTCCACTGCTTCTAGTGTTTGTAACGTGTCTTTTGCGGCCCTGACTCCCCGGGCGCATCACGCCAACGCAACCCATTGCGATTAATTAGGGTTAGCCCGCTAAGAACACGCCTGCAATCAACAAGTGGCTTGCCGTGGGACTTCGGAAAGAAAGGCTTCAGCTTGGCCATCTGCAAATCGCTCAGCCAGTAAAGATCGCTCATGTCACCGCTCCGTTTTCGAAGCCGTGAATCACGCAGCGCACCGGAAATCAATGCATCCTGACCCTAAAGAATTTCGGTTTTAACCTGCGGCATATCCGGCAGCCCTGAAGTAGTTCCGGCACTCTGCGGGTTCGTAGAGATCGCAGATCGCTCCGATTGCCTGAAAGACGTCGGTGAGGCGCGGCTCCAGCGTGCCCAGTTCGCCGTATCGCAAGGCTCCATCGCGCGCCCGTCGCCGGTGAGAGCTTCAGGCGCAACGCCGCCGCGCGCCCACTTAACCCTTCTTCAACCAACTTCTGAAACCGCGCCCGCAGCGCATCCGGCAATGGTGCTGACATGATCCATCCTCCCAAATGGGATGAACCACAGATCAACGCTTATGGGAATCCCAAACGATTCAGGTTTCGCGTCGGACGCTCTAGAGTTGGCCCGGCGGAAACGATGATTTCCCTTTGGCAGGAGATAGCGCTCGGGCGCGCTGTCACGCGCTGCTTTGCTGGACCCATTCCCACGTTTCCCGCAGGCCGTCACGGAACCCGGTCGCGGGCTTCCAGCCCAGCACTTTGCTTGCGCGAGTGATGTCGAGCACCGAATAAGGTACGTCGATCTTGCGACCTGGCTTGAAATTGGGCGCGATGCGCTGGCCCGATACGTCCGAGAGCGCCTCAATCAGCTCCAGCAGCGAGCGCCCTTGCCCTGAACCTACATTAACCGCGCCGCAGAAGTCGCTTTGCGCTGCCTTCACGCAAAGCGCAGCAAGGTCGGCCACGTGAAGGAAATCCCGCACCACGCACCCGTCCCCCCAGATCTCGATCGGCTGACCGTCGCGCACTTTGCGCATAAAGGTGGCTACCACCCCCTGAACCCCGGTATGGCGCTGGCGCGGGCCGAACGGGTTGGCGGCGCGGATGGCGATCGGCTGCAGCCCGTGGTTGACCCGGAACATCTCAAGGTAGTGTTCGATGGCCACCTTGACGATCCCATAGGAATTGATTGGGTTCAGCGGGTAGTCTTCAGGGATGGGGTGGCTCGGCGCAGTGCCGTAGACCGTGCCGCCCGATGACAAGTAGACTAGCCGCCCGATCCCCAGCGAGGTCATCGTCTCGATCATAGACAGCGTACCAATCAGGTTGCTGGTGACATCGGCCTTGGGGTCGAGGTTGGCGGTGCCGGGAAAGGTTGTGCTGACCAGGTGGAACACCACATCCTTGCCGTTCAGAGCTTCGGCCAGCGCCATTTTGTCCGCGAAATCGCCCAGCATGTAATCCACCCCCGGCAGAGGATCACGATAGCGCTCCATCGCCCGATCGAAGACGGTCACCTTGTGCCCATTGGCCAGCAGCGCATCGACTACGTGGGATCCAATGAATCCGTTGCCTCCTAGCACGACCGCACGCATGTCGGTTTTCTCCTCTCCGCTTTGCTACAGGTGGTGGGGCTCTTGTGCCGCTAGTGCGTCTGTCCAGTGACTCAGGTGACTGCGGTGCGGTCCCTTTGCCGTACTGGGGCAATGCCGAATGGTACGCTCCTGCCGGTTGGTTCGATTTGATTGTTAGTGCAACATTGTCCATTGGTCCATCATAACGATACTTTCTGCCCTTAAAGACGGGTACTGGAGCCGGGCACCGTCGTCATCCTGGACAATCTCGCCACAAACAAGAATGCCGCTGCCGCCAAAGCGATGCGCGAAGCCAGATGCTGTTTCTTGTTCTTGCCGCCATACAGCCCCGACTTGAACCCGATCGAGATGGTCTTCTCCAAGCTTAAAGCGCACCTGCGCAGGATAGACGCGAGAACATTTAGCGACATGTTCAACGCGCTCGCGAAAATCTGCGACCTCTTCTCTCCGGAGCAGTGCTGGAACAACTTCAAGGCTGCCGGATATGCGTCACGTTAAAAGTCAGATTCTTTAAGCCAAAGAAAGCGCCAGCACAATTGCGCCGAATCCGATCCATTTCATTTTCTTACCTTTTCCCGCAACACCAACTTGCAATCAGGGATCTTGTGCATCAATCCATTTATGCAGTGTATAGAAACTCCGCTGCAGCCGGAAACCGCGTCTGCCCCAGCTGCGTTGGACTGCGATGTTATTGATCTGTGTCGAAATCGTTACCTTCTGATAACCTTTAGCCGCCATGATCTGCAGTGCGCCATCAAGAAGCGCTCCATAAATACCCCGCCCCTGCATCGGGGGCGATATGGCATTTAAGGTAATATTGGCGCAGGTCCCCTCACACTGACGCGCGGCCAGGAAGCCGACAATCTTTCCTGAGGTCTGGGCAACAAGCACCGGGAGCCCTCGGGTTTGCATCATGACGCAATTTTTTGCCCAGTCCACGTAGATCGCATCACAGGCATCTTGAGACAGCCGGGTGTCGGCGTGGTAATGACCGAAGAAGCCTGAAAAGGCCGCTGCAGCGACCTTGCCAACACAGTCGGCGTTCTGTGGCGCGGCCGCCCGGATCTCGATGTCGTCTTGCGCCCGTGGCTCGATAGGTTGCGTGGACAGGGGCGCGTCATAGTAGACAAGCGTATCCATCAACCGATAGCCGTCCTCTTCCAGGGCCTGCACAATTGCAATGTCGTCGGTTGCCACGCGCACGGACAAAAAGGCTATCTCCTGGGACTGTGCCGCCGCGTTGATCTCTGTAAGTGGGGCCCGGGGATCTTCGACACGTGCACATCGGATCCCAAAGCGCCGGGTTTCCATTTCATTGAATGCAATCGGCATCCCGTGACCCTCAGTGCCCAAACCGCAAGACGCGCAATCCAACGTAGATCACCACAGCCGTCAAGCCGATATTGATCACTTGCGCGATCTCGGGCCGTAGAAACAGAGTCAGCACCGAGATGAAAATAAGCGTGGCAACCAACCCCACGCCATAAGCAAGCAAGAAGCGCAGCAGGTCCGAGCGGTGGCTGGCCGTGCTCTCAAATGACCAGCGCCGGTTGGCAAAATAGCTGATGGTAAGCCCGAGCCCGTAGCATATCGCAGCGGCCTGTACCGGGGACATCGCTCCCCGGATCAGAGAGACGAAAACGGCGTAGACTACCAGGTTCGACAGGATGCCCACAAGGCCGTAGCGATAGAAACTTTTCGAGATCAAATCATCAGAATCCTTGTGCGCTTGATAGTTCGCTCTTTTCAGGGTCTGTTGTCTCTTGGATCAGGATGCTCGCGCGCCCCTGCACCTCCCGAAACACACGCCCCAGACAAAATCCATGTTTCTCCAGAGTGGCCAGGATCAGCCCGGAGAAGAACCAGATCGACAGGATTGTACCCGTCCAGCCCTGAACCGTGAACGTCCCAGCTAGCCACATGATAAACAACACAAGTGAGATTGCGGCGGCCATGCTGCTAATCGCGTCGCCAATAAGCAAGATGAGTTTCAGTGGCCAATCCGAGAAGCGGATCACGATTGCAATCGCCAGACGCAAGAGCCGCAGGAAATATTTGAGCTCGCGCCTTCGTGACGCCCATCCCAATCGATTTGAAGTTTCTTCGTCGGATCGCCTGTGAGGCTGACCATGATCGGCAGAAAGATTTCTTGCTCTGTAAAGAGCAGCGACGTGTTGACCATCCGGCGGCTATAGTTGCCGAAGTTGCCGATATTTTTGTTTTTGACCCGGGACAGCCATTTAATGAGCGCCTAGAACGACCTGGAGGCCATGCGCCGGAACCTTGAATCCATCCACGTTCCCTTGGGGACGATGACAGCGTCGACAGGTCCACAAGCGCCTCGTGATAAAGGTTCGGAATGAAGCTGGGATCATCCTGCAGGTGGCAGTTGATTACTGCGATGAAATCCCCGCGAGTAGCCTCAAGTCCAGCCCAGATCGCTAGATGCTGCCTGTGGTTTCGCGCCAGTCGGATGGCACGAATACGAGGACTCCGTGTTGGGTGCTCTTTTATCACAGGCCAAGGTTGATCCGGGCCGCGATAATCAACGAGGACCAGCTCCCATTCGATTCCTTCATGCTGGAAAGTCTCTTCCACGCATTTTGCCAGCGCGGTCAGCGCGCTACGACTCCCATGTACTGTAGATACGACGCTGATTATCGGTATCCTTGCATCCCTGTCCGCTTGAAAGGTGGTTGTCATTTGTTCTTGAGCGCCTCGGTCGCGATCTCGATTACCGTTTCCACATCGCCACCAAGATCAAAGAACATCGGCAAACGCACCAGAGTAGCAGATATCCTGTCCGTGACGCTTAAGTCTCCGGATTTGCGTCCGAACCTCTGCCCCGCGGGCGAGCTATGAAGGGGTACATAGTGGAACGGGGTTATCACGCCACGCTGCTTCATGAATTTGATGAACTCGGTCCGAGTGCCTAGCGAGTCCATCAAGAGGTAGAACATATGCCCATTGCCCACACAATTCGGGGGCGTTTTGGGAATGGTGATCTGCCTTTCCTCCGCTAGTATTTCAAAAGCCTCGAAATAGGTATCAAATACAGACAGCCTGCGCTTCCGGATAGCATCCTGTGTCTCGATCTGAGCGAGCAAGAAGGCCGCGATCAACTCACCCGGCAGGTAGGATGAGCCCGCGTCCACCCATGTGTATTTATCGACCGCGCCGCGAAAGAATTGTGATCGGTTGGTGCCTTTTTCGCGAATGATCTCGGCACGCTCCACCCACTCGGGCCGGTTAATGACCAGTGCGCCCCCTTCGCCACTAATGACGTTCTTGGTCTCGTGAAAACTGAACGTCGCAGCGTCGCCGAAGGTTCCTGCCTGCTTGCCTTGATAGGTTGATCCTAGAGCTTGAGCCGCGTCTTCGATCAAGAACAAATCGTTGGTCTTAGCAAGCGCCGCGAGACGCTTAATATCTGCAGGAAACCCCGCATAGTGGACGGCAAAGATAGCCCGCGTATTTGCTGTGATGGCCGCCGCAGCCGCGTCTGGGTCCATGCAAAGTGTCGAAGCATCAATATCTACAAAAACTGGTGTGGCTCCCCGCAGGACAACCGCATTTGCCGTCGAGACGAAGGTGAAGGACGGCATAATGACCTCGTCCCCCGGCCCGAGGTCACAAAGCATTGCCGCCATTTCAAGAGCCGCGGTGCATGAATGTGTCAGCAGAACGCTAGGGGCCTCAAGCTGCGCTTTGAGAAGATTGCAGCAGCGCTCGGTGTAGGTGCCATCCCCGGCCAACTGCCCGCGCCGTACCGCATCGCGCATGTATTTAATCTCGTTTCCGACAAGGCTTGGCTTGTTAAATGGAACTTGCAAGCTCGACATATTTACCATTCCTCCAGCCCTACGCCAATTCACAACTACTCGATATATGTAGAAGAAAAAATAAAAAACGGGCTGTTCAGGTTGTTGCGTATCATCAGCGGTCTGCCCATAGAAGAGCAGTCCTTAGCCATCAAGGACGATACATAGAAGGCGCAATCCCCAGAGTTTACTCTGCCACAACCTGCATCAGATCAAGGGCTTCGCGCTTCAGGCTAGTGACTTCGCTGAATGTGGTCTGTCAACTGTATCACCAGTCAGGGCTCTGTTGATGGCGTGAATGCCCCCTCCTGACGGCATCCAGGATCTGACAGATACATTTGCTAATAGGCCGTGACGGGTCACATTTGGCCCCATGGGCGTTGATGTTAGACGGTTCAACATGGATAAAAGTCAATCTTTGCTGGATCAATGACAGTGACAACAAGGACACTTTTTCCGAATCTGCAGACATCATCGCGAAAAAACTCTTCTAATGATGTCCACTCGGCAGAAGGCTCATAATCCGAAAGGCCATACCTTCCTCGTATAGCCTCGATGCCATGCAAGAGAGGGATACCAATAATAGCAGAAGTAACTAGACCGTACGAAAAGCTTAGTTTGCTATCTGGATCAAACAAACGCCGAAATTCTCCAGTGTACACTTCACGAGGGATAAATAGTAAAACATCGCTTTCAGTTAGGTTGTTAAAAGCCAACACCTCTCGTACCGAACGCCTTAGATGACTGAATGGTTGATCAGAATGGAAATCAAAAACGCTATGTTCACTGAAACGGTTCACTGAAAGAATTGATGTCTCCTTGTAACCAAGATTCGCGGGTAGAACTGCTTCATTTGGATGGAGAAGAGCCAGCCGGGCAACAAAATTTAGGTTTGGGTTCCACAGGTTGACGCGAGGTAAGATCAAAGCGCCTGCCAGCAAGAAAACGCAAATAAACGCAATGAATTTTGTTCCAATTTCTTTCGTATCAGGTATTGAGACCTTGTCCAGGAAAAGCGAACAAACGCTCTGAATCACCAGCAACAAGAAAAACAAATTAAACCCGCGCAAGAATGCGTTTAAATCAGGCCGCAAAAGCTTATCGTGTATCAGGAAAACAATGATCAAGATCAGCAAAGACAAAATTCCGGATGCGAAGACGATTTGGTTCTTGCGTCTGCCAGAGAGATAACTAATTAAAAATGATATCATTATGAGCGAGAATGCTGTTTTGGAGAACCCATCAGCGCCAGCAAGTATATACTTTACTAACCATAAAGTAGATTGTGACCTTGTCTCTGCAACTGCGAAAAAGCTTGAATAAGTGACGAAGAATAATGCCCAGGAGAAAATTACAAAATAAATTGAAGCTGATTTCGGCTTTATCAATATAAGTGATATTGATAAGATAAGCGCCACGCAGAATCCAGCACTTACCTTGGCCATCGCTATGAGAGGAATTGCGATCAAAAGCAGTCCCAAGTTGATTGGCGAAATCGGAATTCGATCTGAAATAATGCCGAAAATAACAGGAGAGATTGCAATTGTCAGTACTGTGGCAAACCATTCTCCTTGTGAGCCAATCAAGTGCCAACTCCCGATGACCGCTGGCAGAAATAAGATCACCAAGGAAAAAAGCAGCAAAGGCTTCAGATTCTCGGCAGCCACAGCGAAGAAAACCAGAAGTAACGATAAAACCAGGGTCTCTTTTAGGTGGAACAGTAAGCCGTAGCTATCCCAAGGCTCCAAACTAGTTAATCCAAGCATCGTTGCATCAATATAGTGGCTCAGGACATGATAAATGATTAGTGGGTCTTCATGCTGTGATATACTTGGGAACCCTGTTCTCAGGATGCTTTGGATAATTGAAACATGGTATGCTGAGTCTTGATGCCATCCACGCCCAATGTCAGCTTGCAGCATTGGAAAGGTGGGATAGTATTTAAGGAATTGATCGCTTGTTGAATTCGCCAAGAGAACCAGCAGAAGCGTCAGAAAAATAGCCGGAGCTATATGATTGCCCTTTTCTTTTGAGACGGACACTTTCGGTTGGCTGATTATCATCAAGATTGTTAACGAAGTGAGGAGTAAAAGGAAAATCGAAGAGATAAATAATACGTCCAAAATGCGAAACTGTTGAAAAACTAGAACAGCATATGAAATCTGGATACTGAAAAAAAATACCACTGCGAAAAAGCAAGAGGTCTGCGTTGAGGTAAGTTTATCTAACATTTCTAATTACCAGATTCGGGACGGTAGTATGGTGGCTTATTGAAAGTTCCAAATTGAACTTGCTCTGGTTCTTCACGACTTGCAAGAGCACTGTCGAAAGAGTTTGGCTTGAGCCAGAGCAGAGCGTTCCCGCATAGCTTTGATGATGTAACCGCCCCCGACGGCATCGATATGCCAAGGTGGGTCTGGGATGATCCACAAATGAGGACGGTCACATCATCAAAGCCTCCCAGGCTGGTGAAGTACGATCTTGCCAGCTTGGTTCATGTTCGTCCTAATCGTCGTGACGCTTGGCATGCATGGAACCTATGTCGGGCGTGTTTTCTTGCAAGTGAAGATGTGACCACGCATTATCGTAGAGGCGAAGCAATTGTAGAGGAGAAGCTATGCGATCCAGGGTCTCAGAGACTGTCCGCAACTATATTCGCGGGATACCGAAAGGGGATACTTATCTCGAAGAGGCTCAATTTGGCTTGCGGCGAATACTACCGCTGCTCGACAACTTGCCAGAGGGTGGGCGAGTACTGGAAGTGGGCTCAGGTCCCTGCATTGTGTTGGCAGAGATCACCGCTCGTTTCCCAAAGCTCACGATTAAGGGAATCGAGCCGATGAGCGACGGCTTTGCTTTCTTCGACGACTTCGTGAGCAAGATGCAGTCTGAGCAGGCCGAGATGGATATTTATCTCGGTGGCTATGAGAGCTTCCCCACTAAGCGAGAGTGGGATTTGATCTTTCTGGTCAACGTTTTCGAGCACTTACCAGACTGGCGGGATTTCTTGAGTTTCGTTGCTCGTTCTCTCGCACCTGGCGGAAGTTGTGTGGTCCTATGTCCAAACTACGGCTTTCCATACGAATCGCACTTTAAATTGCCGGTTGTTGTGAATAAGCGGATCACCGGTGCACTATTCCGAAAGCGGATTGCGCGTTTTGAGAGCGAGAACGAAAGTACAGGTCTTTATCGAAGCCTTAATTTTGTGACTCTTGCCCAAGTCCGTAGTGCTGCGCCATCGGTGGGACTTAATTTGAAAGTAAACCCCGAAATCATCCACGAGATGATCGAGCGGTTAGATACCGATCCGGCATTTCGGCAGCGGCAGAAATGGCTGGTTTTCCCGGCGCGGGCACTCTCGCGAACAGGATTGCTCAATTTTCTTTTGAGGCTCCGCTTCGTACAGAACCATCTTCCTTATATGCAGTTTACGCTTAGCAGGGCGGCGGAGTTATGAGAGGCGCAGTAATGCAAATCCGCATTATGCGCTATATTACTGTGGGGCTGGTAGCAAATTTGGTGGGATATGGTCTGTTTCTGATACTTCTTAATATTGGCATGCCGCCGGTGCCAGCCTCGGGCACCTCATTTGTCGTTGTGGTTTCGGCCACCTATCTTGCGAACCGTAGTTCCGTAGTTGGACCTTCGGCAACCAGTGTCACCACGGTCAGGATTTGCCGCGATACCTGCTGGTTTATGGTTCAGGTCTTTGGGTTGCTTTGCTTTCGATGTACGTGCTTTCTGTATTTCTGCATCCCTCGCTTGCCGAGATTGTCGTGACCGGCTTGGCGGCTGTTGTGATCTATTCGAGTCCCGAACTCCTGCGGTTTGGGGGGTTGTTGTACAAATCGGCTGGAGGATTCACTGCATGAATCCAGTATGATAGCTGGGAGGTATGAGCAGTTGGGTCCCTACGAAGTACAAGACCACGAACTGGTCGGCTTACAATGAAGCGTTGAAACGTCGCGGATCGCTTTCGATCTGGTTTGATCCAGGAATGACATGGCGACCACCCCGGCTGGCAAGCGTGGCCGACAACCGAGTTTCAGCGAAACGGCGATCCAGACCTGTCTAACGATGAAGGCGCTCTTTGGCATGCCGTTGAGGCAAACGACGGGGTCCTTGCAAAGCCTGCTGAAGCTTGTCGGCTTAGACTGGATAGTGCCGAACATCAGTCCTTTGTGTTGCCGTCAACGAACGCTGAACGTCAGCATCCCCTATCGCGGCAGCAAGGGTCCACTGAACCTGCTCATCCCCTCTCGTGACATCGCTTCGCGATGCACTGCCGGGCAGCGGACAGTACAGGCATCAAGGCCAAAGGCGAAGGTGAATGGAACGCCCGCGAGCATAGTGGCGCGAAACGCAGTATCTGGCGCAAAATACACATCGGCATCGACGAGGAAACACTGGAAGTTCGGGCGGTCGAGATCACGAGTAGCAACATTGGTGAAGCGCCCATGTTGTCAGAGTTATTGGACCAGATTCCGCCTGATCAGGAGATCTGTAGCGTCACCGCTGACGGCGCCTACGACACACGAAAGTGCCACGAAGCCATCGCAGCTCGAAACGCCGCCGCTGTCATCCCGCCCTGCAAGAACGCCAAACCCTGGAAGCCTACGAGCCCGGACGCGCTGACTAGGAACGAGACCCTGCGCGCCGTCAGATACCTCGGCCGCGCCCTCTGGCGACTATGGTCTGGCTACCACCGCCGGAGCCGCGCTGAGAGCAAGATGAATTGCATCACGCTGGTTGGCCACTCCGTGATGGCACGCGACTTCGATTGCCAGGTCGCCGAGTTGCAGGTCCGCATCGCCATGCTGAACGGCTACACCGCCCTTGGCAAACCTATCACAGAGCACGTAGGCTCGGTCCGTCCGGGAAAAGGGGAAGTCCGGCCCTCAGCCGATTTGTGCAACAAGGCCGCGGTTTGGTGAAAAGGAAAGCGGACATTCTGATTGAACGTAACGTTTTGGAAACGTTCCGGTTTGGAATCCTCGCTGCCTGTGTAACCGAGGATAGTGCAAGCCCAGATGAGATCGATTATGCCGCAGTGGCCTAAAGTTTGAGATATGACAACGCTGATGATCCTTGGTGCGCGAATGGCGCAGCTACCCCTGATCCGCACCGCGCTGGAAGACGGTTTTACGGTTGTGTCAGTTGATCCGGACCCACAGTCACCCGGTCATACTTTGGCCCATGCAGCCCACACATGTGATCTTGCGGATGCTGATGCCTGTATTGAGCTTGCAAAGCAACATCGGATCAGTGGCGTCGTCACCTTGGGAGCAGACTACCCAATGTCTGTACTGGCGCAGATCTGCGACGGTCTCGGACTGCCCGGTCCGCAACCTGATTCTGTCTACTGCACCATCGATAAGGCTGCTATGCGCCGAGCCATTGGAGGACACCTGCACTACGAAATTAGCACGACGGCAGATGCGATTAGAGCGTTTCGGGAAATTGAAGCAGGCGTAGTGATCAAACCGTCAGTCAGTTCCGGGGGTCGGGGGATTACGATATTCCCAAATCAAACGGCGGGCGATCTGGTCCAACGGGCCTTTGCCAGAGCGGCGGGTTTATCCAGAAATGGGCGCGCCATTCTGGAAGCGTACATCGAGGGTCCTGAATTCTCCGTTGAAACCATCACCGCAGGAGGTGAAACAACGGTTCTGGCGGTGACCGAGAAGGAAACCTCAGGCCCGCCTTATTGCGTAGAATTGGCTCATTGCCAGCCCAGCAAAATTTCGCCTGCCGACTATTCTGCCTTGGCAGATGAAGCGGTACGCGGACTCCGGCTATTGGGAGTGGATGATGCTCCAGGTCATACCGAGATCCGTTTGACTGCCTCGGGCCCGATGATCATAGAAGCAGCCGCTCGCATGGGCGGTGGATTTATTGCCTCGCACCTTACGCCATTATCCACTGGAATAGATATGATGCGCGCTGCCATCGCTATTGCATTAGGGCAGGTACCTGATCTGCGCCCGCGATTTGCAAGGGGCGCTGCCAGTCGGTTTATCTGTCCGCCCGCTGGCTATGTTCGCAACGCCACGGGTTTGGAGAAAGTGCTGACTGATCCTGACTGCATCGAAGCGGATTTGTATGTAACAAAAGGAGATCAAATTAGGCCGCTAAGAGATGCAACAGATCGAGTAGGTCATGTAATTACAAGCGGACCCACCGGTAGCGCAGCAGAAAAAGCTGCGCGGCGCCTTGCCAATGAAATACAGCTTGAAGTCACACCAATGATTGTTTGAGTATGACCTCGTGGAATATTTTGACTCCCTTGTTCACGCAACATCCGACGGGCTTTGGCTTGGCGGTGACAGATATGATGCCAGTATCAAACGGCTCCTGCAGGAAATGGACAAAGCAGAGGTCAGACGCGCTTGCCTAGTGGCAATCGCCGATTTCGCTGAGAGCGCCGACGTCTATCAGTTTTGGCAGGGCTATCCCGACCGCTTTGTGCCCATTGGGTCAATGAATCCTGGCAGAGCTGAGGATCCTCAAGCAGCTACTAGAGCGGTCTATGCTTTAGCTGAGCAAGGCTTTCAGGGGCTAAAGTTGCATTCGCGACTAAATGAATATCATCCACTTGACCCGCGGGCACTGGCGGCCATTCAAGCAGCGGGCGCAGTAGGAATGGTGGTTTTTCTCGACACACTCTTCAGGCAGCGGCGACATGCAACGGCGCCAGCGGCGGACATTATCGACCGGATTGCACTCGCGTGTCCGGGGACGCAGGTAGTCTTGCTCCACGGAGGCGCCTCAGAAATGTTGCAGGTCTTTGAAATTGTACGGATGCATGCCCATTTGATTCTTGATCTTTCATTTACCCTCTTGCGTTACGGAGGCAGCTCGCTGGAAAAGGATATGCGCTTTGTCTGTGAGAATCTCGACCAGCGCGTAACAGTTGGTTCGGACTTTCCCGAATATACTCAGCAAGAGATGATCGAAATGTTTGAAAGTATTACTGACGGCCTGCCAGAAGATAAGCTTAACCGTATTCGCCATGATAATCTTGCAGAACTTTTCTCATGAACACGACTGCTTCCTCTGTTGATATTTCCGTCGTTGTTCCTGTCTACAACTCCGAAGCCACGCTGGAGCCATTAACTGAACGCATTCTGGCGGTTTTGGCGCAGATGGGTAAAAGCGGAGAGATTATTTTTGTCGATGACGGCAGTTCAGATGGTTCGTGGGAAGTTCTTGAGAACCTTGCCATCCACCATCCTGCGAATGTCGTGGCGGTGCAGTTGAGGCGCAATTTCGGTCAGCACAATGCCATAATGTGTGGCTTTGGCGAAGTGCGTGGTAGCATCGTCGTGACGATGGATGATGACTTGCAAAATCCACCTGAAGAGATCACCAAGCTGGTCGGCGCGTTGGAGAATAGCCAGTATGACGTGATCTATGCCCAATACGGCAAGAGATATCACGCAGGTTGGCGCAATTTTGGCTCACGCACAGTTCAGGCTTTCTATCGCTATATTTTCCAGACTGATATTTCACCCAATTCTTTCCGGGCATTACGGTCAGAATTATTGCCGGAGCTTTTGAATTATCAGCTTAACTATACCTATATCGATGGGCTGCTGAACTGGTGTACAACACGCATCGGCGCGGTTCGGGTCAAGCATGCGGCGCGGGAGGTCGGTCGCTCAGGGTATAGCGTAAAGACCTTACTCTTACTTGCACTCAACGTGTTTACTAATTTCTCGATCATGCCGCTGCAGCTTGTCTCGGTGATGGGGGTGCTTATTGCGCTCCTCGGATTAATGGGAGCAGTTTTCTATTTGGTGCAATATGCCGTTGCTCAGATCGTCGTGCCTGGATTTGCCACGATCGTGATAGTTATCCTAGTTGTGGGTGGAGCGCAGATGCTTGCGTTGGGTATCATTGGAGAATACCTTGGTCGGCTACATCTGAATATGAACCGCAAGCCGCAGTACATCGTCCGTCAACGCAGAGGCCGTCCTGTCGCCCGGACATTTGTTGCAGCGCAGAAAATTCAGGAGCCGGATATTGACGCATAGGCCGAGTGCCCTGGAATCTCTTAGGGTAGGACTGTTAAGGCTTCGTGGCACCTTCTTCTCAAACAAGGCGCTGTGCGCGCATTGGTCACGGACAACACCGCCAAGTACTTGCGCTGACGTCGGGCGCCTTTTAGGCACACCTTGCTTTGTAATTGTCGAATCAGCCGTCACATGAAGCGCGCGTCGTCCAGCCGCCAATACTCGTCGGTGCCTTTCAGCTTGTCGTTGTGCTAAGCGTGGTCAAAGGCCTTCTGTCCGCCCTTATCACGCAATGAGCCGTCAGCCCCGGCATCGAGCAGAACCATCACGCTTTCAGGCGTTCCAAATGCTGCCGTCAAGAACAGCGGCGTAGCGTCCTCCTCGTCCCGCGCACCAACGTCTGCAGAAGCAATAGCCACCTCCATCTCAGCCTATGTCGCGGTTTACACCAGTCCTCATTGCATAAGTCACCGCAAGTCTGCGTCTGCGCCATCGTGCAAGACAGTATCATGACAAGGGCTGCGATAGAGGCTCGTATCATCTGGGTGTCTTCCTTCTGCTAAAGAGAACCTACTGGGCAAAGCGTTTTTGGGAGGGTAACTGCGGCGGGTGATGATGCGCGGGACGGACGAGGCGAGCGTCAGCTATGTCGATCTGGAAGATCGCATCCCGCCGCGAAATCCGCTACGGAAGATCGGACAGGTGGTGAATGATGTGCTTACCAGTCTCGATGCCGAGATTGAGGCGCTTAATACCGATTTGGCCGTCCCTCGTTCCCGCCGGAACGGCTGATCCGGGCGAGCCTGCTGCAAATTCTGTTCTTTGTCCGCTCAGAACGGCAGTTGATGGAGCAGATGGATTACAACCTGATGTTCCGCTGGTTTGTCAGCCTAGGGATCGAGGAACCGGTCTGGGTTCCCACCGTGTTCACGAAGAACCGCGACCGGCTGCTGACGACTGAGATGTCGCGCAAGGTGATGTTGGCGATCTTTGCGCATCGTTCGGTCGCACCGCTGCTGTCGGACGAGCACTTCTCGGTCGATGGCACGCTGGTAAAGGCCTGGGCCTCGATGAAGAGTTTCCAGCTGAGGGCGGGAAGCGCGTCGCCTGACGACCACCCGGGCAACCTGCCAGAGCCGCAATGCAGAAGTCGACTTCCGATGCGAGATACGCTCGAACGCCACCCATGCCTCGACCGCCGACCAGGATGCGCGCCTTTACAAGAAGTCCCCCGGCACAGGAGCCATGATGCGCTTCATGGGGCATGCGCTGATGGAGAACCGTTCCGGCCTGATCGTGCAGGGCGACCTGGCAACTGACGCTGGGCGCAGACAGGGTTTTGACGCCGCCGAGTTCGTTATTGACCTGCGCCAGGCCTGCGTCCCCCCCCCCCACACACACATGTCGCCCGGAAATCGAGATATTCAGCGATCGACGGCCGCACCACCCGACACGACGGCCACGCTAGGTCACAACGGAACCGCAAACGGATCGAGGAGGCTTTTGGCTGGACCAAAACCGTTGTAGCATGCAACATACCGTCTATCGCGGCCTCGAACGGGTGCGCTCTCGCTTCATCCTGACGATGATCGCCAACAACCTCGCGCGGTTGCCCAGGCTGCTGACCGCATGACGAAGGGAAGCCGCCTCAGATACACACATCTTCTACACCGCAGGACCAGACGCCGGCCCCAGACAGTCGTCGAGAACGAAAATCATTCCAACAAGCGGACTTCTTCAGCAGCCTGTTGGAAACGAGGCCGACCGAGCAAGCATTCCTTTGGAGCCAAGCCTCCGCATATGGGGGCGCCACAGCCAATACAGTCACCCTTTCCCTAAGGCGCGCTCTGCTCGAATTGTGTAAAGAAGAGGCAAGGGTACCGGCTTCTAGCGGTTTACAATTCAGTTGCACTGCAAGCCCTGCAAGGGCCAGTTTGCACTGGGTTTGAGAAGGCACGTGGGCCGATATGGTGCACAATCCCGAGATTTCCCAGATTTCGCCTTAACTTGCACATAGCATCATTGGTAGCCATATAACCTTGAACTGAGATTGATGACCTGAACCTCGTTCGGGCCAAGTGAGTGAAGCATGGGTACTGCCCTTTACAATGAGCATTTTGGCTTCCGCGAGCGACCGTTCTCCTTGTCGCCCGACCCGGAGTTCTTGTTCTGGTCCAAGGTACACACCCGCGCCCTTTCAGTCCTAGAGTACGGTCTTATGACCCGGGCCCCGCTCACAGTTGTCACTGGTGAGGTTGGCACGGGTAAGACCACGCTCATCCAGGAACTGTTGCGTACCATTGATGATGATCAAATTGTCGGCCTGATTTCGAACGCGCGCGGAGACCGAGGCGACTTGTTACGTTGGGTCTTGGGTGCATTTGATGTCGCTGCGCCTGCGAGCGCGGACTATGTGACCTTGTTTCAACGCTTCCAGGATTTTGTATTGGCCGAATACGCTGCGGGCGGACATGTGGTATTGATCGTGGACGAAGCACAGAACCTCGGGGTCGAAACGCTAGATGAGTTGCGCATGCTTACCAACATCAATTCTGGTAAAGACGAGCTTCTGCAGATTGTTCTCGTTGGCCAACCTGAGTTGCGCGATCTAATCCGCCGACCGGAACTGCGTCAGGTCGCTCAGCGCGTCACGTCGACATATCACCTTGAACCAATGGATTTGGGCTCAACGCTCAATTATGTCCATCATCGACTAAAACATGCGGGCGGTACAGGCAAGGAATTTACCCATGCAGCCATCTGCCACATTCACGAGGAAGCAGAGGGTATCCCGCGCATGATAAATAAGCTGTGCGACCTCGCCCTTGTTTATGCGTCCAGCGCAGGAGAAACGACCGTGGAGATCGGCATCATAAAGGAATTGATACGAGACGGGCTCATCCTGAAGCCTTATCGCGAACCGCACGTCCTGACCAACCCGATCGACGGTTCCGGAGAGGCTGCAGAATGAATTTCGACCTCGTCTTCTACAGGGCCTTGGTCCTGCGCCGCCTCCCGGTGATGATTCTATTTGTGCTGTTGTTTTCAGGGCTTGGCCTTGTCACCGCTCTGAATTTGCCTGATACTTTTTCGACCTCCGCGCGCCTTTTGCACGAGGCGCCGCAGATTCCCAGCAGCATGATTCCAACAACCGTTCAAACTGGCGCGGAGGAACAGCTCGCGGTCATCGAGCAGAGGTTGTTAACCCGTGCAAACTTGATCGACATCGCCAACCGTTTCGACGTGTTCGAGAACATTCGTGAGATGGAACCCGATAGGGTGTATGAGCGCATGCGCGAGGCAACAACAATTCGCCGCAGGAGCGGAGGGCGTAGCGGTGCCACGATGATGACGATCGAATTCAAGGGGCGGGCTCCACGGATCGTTGCGAATGTGGTCAATGAGTATGTCACACTGGTCTTAGATGAAAATGCAAGGTTTCGGGTCTCGCGGGCCGAGAACACGTTAGACTTTTTTCAGCAAGAGGTCGATCGGTTGGACGAAGAGCTGACACGTCAGACTGTGGAAATAACGCGTTTCAAGACTGAGAATGCCGACGCTCTGCCCCAAGACAGAAATTTCCGTTTGCAGCGTGCGAGTCTTTTGCAGGAACGCCGGGAGCGTTTGGCACGCGAGCTTGCTTTGGCCCGCCAGCAACGTGGGAATATCGAGGCGCGGTTTGCGGTGAGCCGACGGCCATCAGTGACACCGAGCAGCGCGACCGAACAGGAACTCCTGGTCATCAAAGCAGAGCTTGATCGCCTGACGGAGACCTATAGCGAGAGTAACCCCCGGGTTATTCGACTAAAGGACCGGATCGAACAACTGGAGGCCATCGTTGCAGCGCAGACTTCTGAACGCGATCAAATTGCGGGTGTGGAAGTGGGCGCCGAAGAACAAATCTTGTTAGAGTTGGCTATTGAAGAGGCCGACAACAGAATTGATGCGCTGCAAAGCCAGATTGACGAGACAGCGGCGGAACTCGAAGAGCTTCAAACAAGCATATCCCAAAGTACGGCAAATTCGTTCCAGCTAGCTGAATTAGAACGTGATCTCGCGATCACCCAATCGCGGTACGACAATGCGGTGGCCAACCTGAATTCCGCACGGATGAGCGAACGGATAGAAGCTACGGCTCAGGGAGAGCGGATCAGTGTTGTTGAGAACGCGAGTGTGCCGCAGATACCTAGTGGGCCGAACCGGCTTGCGATCGCTGCCGTTGGCATTATTTCTGGCATCGGATTGGCTGTAGGGTACTTTGTTCTGCTAGAGTTCATGAACCGGAGTATCCGAAGGCCTTCTGAACTTGTTGATCGGTATAATGTGGTGCCTATTGTCACGATACCCTACATGGAATCCCCTTTTGCGCGATTGATACGTCGCAGTGCACTCATTATGGCAACGCTGGCTGTTCTTGTTGGCGTGCCGCTTGCGCTCTGGTACGTCGATTCTTATTATCAGCCGCTTGAGTTGATCGTGCAAAGGGGGCTGTCCAAGCTCGGTCTTGGCTAGAGACTTTTGGAGTATTGAAAGCCGAATGGAAAAACTGCAAGCCGCGCTTGAACAAGCCCGAAAGGCCCGTAGTGAGCGCGCCATCTCCTCAGAGACAGAGGCGGTAGCGCCAAGTATCGATGAAAAAGCGCCGGACAGTCTCTCCGAGCGCTGGCAAGCGCTGAGCCCCTTTGAGGTTCAGGACAAGATACTGGTCAAACACCGCGTCGTGACACAATCAGCTCGGAAGGAGGCTACGCCGTTCGATATCCTACGCACCAAGGTCGTTCTGCAAATGCGGCAGAAGGGGTGGACGCGGCTGGCAATAACTTCGCCCATGCCGAGCTCCGGCAAGACGACGATGGCCTGTAACCTTGCTTTGGGGCTTGGCCGACAGCGCGATCTCCGTTCAATGCTCTTTGATTTTGATTTGCGCGATCCGTCGGTGCAAGACTTTTTCGAAACTCGGCCAGCATACGGGATAAGCGAGATGTTGGCTGGCGCCGTCCGTTTCGACGAGCAGGCCTTCCGCTTCGGAGATAACGTTGCCGTATCGATGGCGCAACATTCTGAGCCTGATCCGACCCGTATACTGCTGGCAGAGGAAACCGCCGAGCGGTTGGATGGGATCCAAGCTGCCTACGAGCCCAATGTGATGATATTCGACCTTCCGTCGGTGCTGGTAAATGATGACACCCGGGCGTTTCTCAAGAACGCAGACTGTGCTTTGATCGTCGTGCGTGCGGATACAACGCATTATGGGCAATTCGAGACCTGTCAAAGAGAGGTTGCTGAGCATACCAATGTGCTTGGCGTGGTCTTGAACGCGTATCGTCACGACAAACGGGCGTTTCAGACGGCATAGGTCGTTGGTGTGTAGAAAACACTCGGATACGCTTTTTCAGCTCTTCAGGCCTCAGCTTCGCATAGTACTGACGAAGTTGGATGGACGTTCGAGCGCAGATTGGTGAAGCGGTTTACGCTGGCCTGCCAGATGAGGCGCCCAGATTTGTACGGGTATCGGCACTCTTTGCTACGGAGAGAGGAATACCCATTCGCCAGGGCTCGATCAGTCGGGCGTGGATATGGAATTAATATCGGCATGCACCACGGTTGGCGCTGCTTACGGCATGCCTGCCACCGACTGCTCCTATGAGTTTGTCATGTGGCAAGACTGATCGGCACTTGAGAGGACGCGTTCAGCAACACCCACGACCTCGCTAGAGACGGCTTGAAAAGCGCTACAGGGTATCAGACAGAGATTCGTTTGGCAGACCGGCGGGAAGTGTTCGTTGTCTTAGCTCCAAAAGATTGTACGCCGCCTTATTGTTCACTGTGCAGAAACAATGGAGCTCAAAACGGCGACCTTTTAACGCACAATAGAAATTTTACTTGAATTCCTTAGCGTTAGTTGATCTGCTTGCCTTAATAATGACAAAAAAAAGTCTTGGAGATGATCCACGTTTCCGGGCATGAGGTAGCGTCAGAGCGGCCCTGTAAGTCGGCTTCCTGAGGTCAAGATTTTGAAACATGAAACACTTGTGACCTACGGCGGACCTTTTGCCGCAGTAAGGCCTGATCGCATTCAGACTTCAGTTTCCCCAAATGGCGGAATCGTTTTTTTGATAGCCAAGCGCATGATTGACGTCGTCTTTGCCGTCCTCGCTTTGCCGATCTTGCTCTTAGTTTCTCTCTTGATATTTTTTGCTAACCAAATCTGGAACCCCGGTCCCCTCTTTTATCGTCAGATGAGGATGGGGCGGGCAGGTGAACCGTTCAAGATGTGGAAATTCCGCACGATGATCGAAAACGGTGGGACTGTACGTGCTGCGAACGCACCGCTCGAGGAACACCGTATTACGCGGCTTGGTCGCCTGCTACGCCGAACGAAGATCGACGAGCTGCCGAATATCCTGAACATTTTCACGGGCGACATGAGCCTTGTTGGCCCTCGTCCTGACGCCTATGCGCATGCAACGGAATACATCGGGCGCATTCCTCGTTATCGGATGCGTTACGCCGTGCGACCAGGCATCACTGGGCTGGCCCAGGTGCGTGGTGGCTATGCGGATACCTCTGGTGGGGTAAAGCGAAAGGCACATTATGATAGTTTCTATATCAGACACCGCAGTATCAAACTGGAGTTGTATATCATCGTTTCGACAATCAGAGTCGTTTTCTCTGGATTTGGGCAACGTTGATCCATGTCTCTGACCGTTTCATTCATCCCATGATTAATGTTTGACGTACCCACATGTATTGCCTCAGCGACCATTTAAGAGGCGCAATCTAACAGTCGAAGTTTCTTATCTCCTGGGCACACGAGCGCTTTGCCATGGCTAAAGGGTCAGATCAATGGGTGCGAAGCGTTTGCGAAACATGGCCATAAGTTCAGGTGTGATTTGAAAACACCGTAACGTGAAACTTTAGTATTTTCGAAGGAAAGTAACGATGTGTGGCATTGTCGGAATATTGGGTCAAAGTGACGTTGCGAACCGCCTACTCGAAGGGCTCGCGCGGCTTGAATATCGTGGCTATGATAGTGCTGGCATTGGCGTTATGGAGCGGTCGCGTGTGAAGGTATTGCGCGCGGCTGGAAAGCTCGACAACCTGCGGGGTGAGGTGCATCAGGGGAAACCGAAAGGACGTGTTGGGATCGGTCATACGCGGTGGGCGACACATGGCGCTGCGACGCAAGGAAACGCGCACCCCCACCGGGCCGGTGATGTCACGCTGGTTCATAACGGTATCATTGAAAACTACATTGAGCTGCGTCAGGCTTTAGAAGCTGAAGGTGTGGCCTTCACCTCAGAGACAGATACCGAAGTCCTCGCGCATGTTCTTGACCGTCTGGTTCGCTCATCTGACGATCTCCACGCCGCTTGCCAGGCGCTGCTAAAGCGGATCCGAGGCAGTTACGCAATTGCCGTTCTGTTTGATGGCCACCCCGACCTCATGTTCGTTGCGCGCAATGGCAGTCCTCTGGCCATTGGTTACGGCAAATTGGCCAACGATGGTACTGCAGAGATGTACGTCGGTTCCGACGCGCTGGCGATGACCGACTGGACGACGCATGTCAGCTATCTGGAAGATGGCGATTGGGCGTTCCTCCGCCCGGATCGGGTGCAAATTTTTGATCGATCCGGTGTGGAGGTGTCGCGGGACATCGTCACTGTTCCTAAGGATGAATGGCTCGTCGACAAGGGTCCACATGAGCATTTTATGCTCAAGGAAATCTACGAACAGCCAGACAGTCTTGGGCGGTTGCTCCGTCATCTGTTTGATCTCGACGGTGGCAAGGTTAAGGATGACATTGCCGCGAACGTCGATTTTTCTGCAGCTCAGCGGATTGTGATTGTGGCCTGCGGAACGGCGCACTACGCGAGCCATGTCGCGAGGTACTGGATTGAGGACTTTGCCAAGGTCCCGGTTGAGATCGAAATTGCCAGTGAATATCGGTATCGGCCACGCGTGCATGGCGCGAACGAAATCGCCATTGTTGTTAGCCAATCAGGCGAGACTGCGGATACGTTGGCTGCGCTCAAAGATGTGAGAGAGCATGTCTCAGCGACGCTGGCGGTTGTAAACGTGCCAACGAGTACAATTGCGCGCGAGGCTGATACGGTTCTCACCATCGAGGCCGGACCTGAAATTGGTGTAGCTTCAACCAAGGCCTTCACGGGGCAGGTGTTGGCCTTACTGGCATTGGCCTTAAAGGCGGGCTGTGATCGCGGGGTTATTTCGTCGGAGGACCTTGCCGCTCGAATTGGCGAGCTTGTCACCTTACCGCGATTGATATCGGAGACCCTGGCGGTGCGCGATGACATCGAACGAGTCGCGCGTCACCTGATCCAAAGTGCGCATGTGCTCTTTCTTGGACGTGGCATTCAATACCCTATCGCCCTTGAAGCCGCGTTGAAGTTCAAGGAGATCACCTATGTGCACGCGGATGGCTATGCCGCAGGGGAACTGAAGCATGGCCCGATTGCGCTTGTGGATCAAAAAATGCCGGTGGTCGTGTTTGATGGGGCGGGCGCTCTTTCTGAGAAGACGGCGTCAAACGCGGCCGAGGTTGTGGCGCGCGGTGCGTGCGTCATTAGGATCGGGACAGGTGTGGAGTCGGCGGATCAGGGCATTCGAACGCCCCAATGCTCGGACCTTGTTGAGCCCTTCGTCAATGCGGTTGTTTTGCAACTGCTGGCCTATGAGGCCGCACGCGCCAAAGGCACGGATGTGGATCAGCCACGCAACCTTGCGAAGTCTGTGACGGTTGAGTGAGTTGGAATAGTAGGTCTTCAAATCGGACTTGTGATCCGCATTTGAGACGTGAAACAGACAGTTTCGAAATTCAAGCCAATGAGTGGTGCAATTATCTGGAAATGTTGGACGAATCGTGTTCTGTGTTCAGTTATGAACTCAGATGTCTGCGACATATTGAGTGTCCCTGAACCAAACCTTCGAACTGGCACCCTCGCGAGCTTCGGTGCGGTAGCCGTGGTTTGATACGCTTTCTCGACGATGCCTTCACAGAGAGATAAGTTGCAACAAGATGCGCGCTTTCGCATTTTGCGCATGCTTGAGAGCAATCCTCAGATGAGCCAGCGTACTTTATCACGCGAGCTTGGGATCAGTCTCGGCGCGGTTAACTTCTGCCTCAACGCGCTTATTGAAAAGGGCCACCTCAAGATCAAGAATTTCCGCGTCTCTAACAAGAAGTCGGGCTACGCTTATGTCCTGACACCTAAAGGGGTGGCGGCGAAGGCGGCGCTCACAGGACAGTTTCTCCAGCGCAAAATGGACGAGTATGACGCATTGAAAGCCGAGATCGTAAGTCTGCAGGAGGAATTGGAGTTGGGGGCAGACATGGGGTTGGTCCCTGATGTGAGGAATAGGACTCGGTCTCGCAAGTGACGCTAACACCTCAAATGTGGATTTGGTCAGGGGTTCATCTATTCTGCGGATTGGTCAGATCGGAAGATGGAATGAGACCTGGTCCGACTGATATCATCCTGGGGGACCGGTCCACGTGAGGGTCCTTATCTCGGTCAATGCGGCCTGGAATATCTGGAACTTTCGACGGCCCCTTATCGACGCTCTGATCGCTGATGGCCATGCCGTCACGGTCCTTGCACCAAAAGATGATACGGTGCCCAAGCTTGAAGCTCTGGGGTGCTCTGTCCGGCATCTTGAGATGAACGTGAAGGGTCTCAATCCGCTGCAGGACTCCAACTTGCTCATGCGCTTGCGCAAACACTTTCGTGATCTGCAGCCGGACGTGATCCTGAGTTTCACGATTAAGAACAACATCTTTGGCGCGATTGCTGCGAAATCTGTTGGAATACCCTTTGTCCCCAATGTCACGGGGTTGGGCACGGCCTTTCTTTCGGGCGGTATGCTGGAGACGGTGGCGGTGACGCTCTACAAGATGGCTTTTCGCAAATTGCCTATCGTTTTTTTCCAAAATGCGGATGACCGAGACCTATTCGTCGAGCGCGGCCTGGTGACGGCGCCTCAAGCGCGTCTATTGCCGGGCTCTGGCATTGATCTGGACCACTTTGCCGCTGCCGCCTATCCCCAAAAAGAAGGTGTGCCCGTCTTCTTGATGGTCGCCCGCCTTTTGCGCGACAAGGGTGTGCTGGAATATGTCGATGCCGCGCGCCTTGTGAAATCACGTCATCCGGCGGCCCGCTTCCAGCTTCTTGGTGCGACGGATGCCGAGAACCGGACCGCGATCGACGGGGAAACTGTGCAAGATTGGGAACGCGAGGGCGTTATCGAGTACCTTGGAACGGTGGAAGACGTGCGGCCGAGTGTTGAAGCGGCACAATGCGTCGTGCTGCCCTCTTACCGTGAAGGCGCGCCGCGCACGCTCATCGAGGCGGCTGCGATGGCACGACCGCTGATCGCGACAAATGTTCCTGGTTGCCGGGCCGTGGTGGACGCCGGCAGGACAGGCTTTCTTTGTGAAGTTCAGAGCGGCGAGAGCTTGGCTTCTGCCTGCGAGGCGTTTTTGGCTCTGCCTCCGGAAGAGCGCGCCGCTATGGGACGTGCCGGACGTTCCAAGATGGAGCGGGAATACGGCCATAGTATCGTCGTGGACGCCTACCGCACGGTTCTGCGCGAACTTGCTCCTAGTAGGAAACAGGTGGTCGCATGATACGACCCAGCAGCAATTGGATTAAGACCTGATGACCCGCGTATTCATTACTGGTACAGCTGGGTTCATCGGCTTTCACCTTGCCAAGCTCTTGCTGGCTGAGGGTTTCCGTGTCCACGGCTATGACGGCATGACGGATTATTATGACGTCACGCTCAAGCAGAAGCGCCACGCAATGCTTCTGCAGAACGAGGGCTTTTCCGCAACGGAAGGCCTGTTGGAAGACGAAGAGCGTCTCTGGTCCGTGGCCAAGGACTTTTCCCCCGACGTGATCGTGCATCTCGCCGCTCAAGCGGGCGTGCGGTACAGTCTGGAAAACCCGCGCGCCTATATCGACAGCAACGTCATCGGGACGTTCAACGTCATGGAGGCGGCCCGAACCCTTGGCGTGAGGCATTTGCTCATGGCCTCGACTTCGTCGGTCTACGGGGCAAACACGGACATGCCCTTCGTCGAGACCGAAAAGGCTGACACGCAGCTGACGATTTATGCCGCCACCAAGAAAGCGAATGAGAGCATGGCGCATTCCTATGCGCATCTTCACGATTTGCCGACGACCATGTTTCGGTTTTTTACCGTCTATGGACCCTGGGGTCGGCCGGATCTTGCGCTCTTCAAGTTTGTCGATGCCATCCTCGAGGACCGCCCAATCGACATCTACAATCACGGAGATATGCATCGCGACTTCACCTATGTCGACGACCTCGTGCGTGGCATCCGGCTGTTGATCGATACCCCGCCGGAACGCCCAACCAGGCATACTGACATCGAAGAGGGCGACAGCCTGTCGCCGGTTGCGCCTTTTCGTGTCGTCAATATCGGAAATTCGAACAAGGTACGTCTTCTCGACTTCGTCGATGCGATCGAGGCGGAACTCGGGATGGCGGCCAAGCGCAATTACATGGAAATGCAGCCCGGGGATGTGCCGGCCACCTGGGCCAATGCGGACCTCTTGCAGAGGCTGACAGGCTACCGGCCGAGAACGGACATTAAGGACGGCATTCGGGAATTCGTGAGCTGGTTTAGGGAATATTATGACAAATGAGATGACAGCTGCGGACGATACGAGGATTGCGGTCATCGGGTTAGGATACGTCGGACTGCCATTGGCGGTTGAGTTTGGCAAGACCTTTCCCACCGTTGGCTTCGACATCAAACCGGAGCGCTTGCAGGAAATCCGGGAGGGCCGGGACAGCACGCGTGAAGTATCGGTCGGTGAGTTCAGCGAAGCGGTCCATTTGAGTGTCACGTCTGAACTGAAGGACCTGGCGGAATGCAATGTTTATGTCGTGACGGTACCGACGCCGATCGATAGAGCGAAGCGCCCCGACCTCAGACCACTTGAACGCGCCTCGGACACCGTCGGACAGGTGCTGAAACCCGGAGATCTGGTGATCTATGAATCAACAGTCTATCCTGGTGCTACAGAAGAGATTTGTGTTCCAATTCTCGAAAGGGTCTCGGGCCTACAGTTCAACGAAGACTTCTTCGTGGGCTATTCGCCGGAACGCATCAACCCGGGCGACACCGAACGGCGCCTACCCAACATTGTCAAGGTTACTTCTGGTTCAACGCCAGAGGCGGCAGATCGTATCGACGCGCTCTATCAGGCCATCATTCCGGCTGGCACGCATAAGGCGGAAAGCATCCGCGTGGCCGAGGCGGCGAAGGTGATCGAGAACACGCAGCGTGACCTCAATATTGGGCTTATGAATGAGCTGGCTATCATCTTCAATAAGCTGGGTATTGATACGGAAGCGGTGCTGAAAGCGGCTGGGACGAAGTGGAACTTCCTGCCCTTCCGACCCGGTCTTGTGGGGGGGCACTGTATCGGTGTTGATCCCTATTACCTCACCTTCAAAGCGGAACAAGTTGGTCATCACCCGCAGATCATTCTTTCGGGGCGCCGGATCAATGATGGCATGGGAGCTTATGTAGCAGGGCAGCTCGTTAAGGCGATGATCAAGCGTCGGATCCATGTCGAGGGGGCGCGGGTTTTGGTGATGGGTCTGACATTCAAGGAAAACTGCCCTGATTTACGAAACACACGCGTCATAGATGTGATTCGGGAGTTAGAGGACTTTGGAATGGTGGTGGATGTTCATGATCCCTGGGTCGATCCTGGAGAGGGATTGGCAGAGTTTGGGATTGAGATGACCGCTAAGCCAAGTGAAGGCGCATATGACGCAATTGTGTTGGCTGTGGCGCACGCCGAATTCCGGAACGCGGGAGCAAAGCAGCTGCGCCAGTATGGTCGCTCTGGCCACACACTCTATGACCTTAAGCATGTACTGTCGGCGGAGGAAAGTGACCTTAGGCTTTAAGGTCGCTTGCTTAGGGTTCTGTTGAATTCATCCATGAATGATTGATATTCCTACATGGAAAAAGGCATGGGCGCTTCTAAACGCAAGCGAGAAGCGCCATGCTTGGATTGTGCTGGCTATCGTTATCGTCGGAGCGCTTTCTTCGGCCTTGATGGTTGGCTCAGTTTTACCGTTTCTTTCTGTACTGTCCGATCCGGGCCGTATTGAGCGAGTGGGGGCCTTGGCCTGGGCGTACGAGAAATTCGGCTTCACTTCCGATTATGGCTTTCTTATCGGGTTAGGGGGCGCATCGCTTGGGGTGATTGTGCTGACAAGCCTGATTCAGATCATGAAAACTTGGGCGGTCGCAAGGTTTGCCATGATGCGGGTACACTCGCTCAGCCACCGTCTGATAGCGGCCTATCTGCGGCAACCCTACGAGTTTTTTCTAAACCGCCACTCCGGTGAGATGGGAACACGCATTCTTGCGGAAAGCGCCCAGGTCGTGGGCCAGTTTTTTAGACCAGCCGCGGACCTGGTAGCCGCCGCGCTGACCATCATCGCCATTGTGGGCCTGCTCCTCTGGCTCGATCCAATTGTGACGCTCATTGCCTTCACGGTTCTGGGGGGGATTTATGGCGGGATATATGCGCTGAGCCGCCGTAAGCTCAATCGGCTCGGGCGCGTGCGGGTCGCGACCAACAGAGAGAGATTCCGTATTGCCAACGAGGCTCTGGGCGGCATCAAGGACATCAAACTGTTGGGGCGGGAAGGTTCTTACGTGGCACGATACGCGGTACCCTCGCAGCGGATGGCTCGGACACAGGTCACGGTTCAGGTTATCTCACAGGTGCCGCAATTCGTAATACAGGCAGTGGTGTTTGGGGGTATCATCCTGCTCTGTCTCCTATTGCTCGATGAGGAGGCGCTTGCATCCGGGGCGGCACTTGGGGGTATTCTACCGATCCTTGGTCTGTTTGCCTTCGCTGGGCAGCGGCTTACGCCGGAACTCTCGAAGCTGTACCGATCTCTGGCGCAAATCCAGGCTGGCGCCGCTGCCGTCGATTCAATCCACGAAGACCTGATCGGTTGCGCTGGTGGGGGTGTGCTGCCCCACTCCATACCAAATGGATTGGGGCTGCGGGACCGTCTCATCTTGGAAAATGTCTCCTACCATTACCCTAATGCCGCCCATGCCGGGGTCAGGGACGTTGCGCTCGATATCCGCGCAGGCGAAAAAATCGGGATCGTTGGCGGGACCGGTTCGGGCAAGACGACGCTCGCCGATCTGATCCTCGGGCTGTTGACGCCCAAGGAGGGGCGCCTTGTTGTTGATGGTAAGCTCTTGAACGAAAGTAACCTGCGCGCTTGGCAACAGAGCGTGGGCTACGTGCCACAGGACATTTTCCTGACGGATGCGAGCGTGACCGAGAACGTCGCGCTCGGCGTAGCGGCAGATAAGATCGATCAAACCCGCGTGGAAGAAGCCACGAGGATCGCACGACTCGACCAGTTCATACGCAATGAACTCCCGGACGGCTACGCGACAACCATCGGCGAGCGTGGTGTCCGGCTTTCGGGGGGGCAGCGCCAGCGTATTGGGATTGCCCGGGCGCTCTATCATGATGCCGACCTTATCGTGTTCGACGAGGCGACGAGTGCGCTGGACAATCTGACCGAGAGCGAGGTCATGGCCGCCATCGATGCGCTGCCAGAAGAAAAGACCGTCGTGATGATCGCCCATCGCCTCAGCACCGTTCAGCGCTGCGATCGAATAGTGGTCATGGAGCACGGCCGCGTCGTGGGGTGTGATAGTTGGACAGCGCTGATGGCCGACAATCTGGCGTTTCAGCGTATCGCGCGGAATCATGAAGCTGCCTGAGGCGCTTTCTGTGCAAATCCGTTCGTAGGGACATTAGATAAGTACTTGTAGAAATGGGATCCGAATGAAACATTTTGCCCTGATTGGTGCCGCGGGTTATGTCGCGCCTCGTCACATGAAAGCGATTTCTGCGACTGGTAATATGCTGGTTGCAGCTCTTGACCCGAGTGACTCGGTTGGAATCTTGGATAGCTACGCGCCAGAAGCGCATTTTTTTACAGAATTTGAAAGGTTTGATCGCCACCTCGACAAATTACGTCGAAAAAATGCGTCTCAAAAGATTGACTTTGTATCGATCTGTTCGCCGAACTATCTTCATGATAGCCACATGCGCTTTGCACTCCGAGCGGACGCTGATGCGATTTGTGAGAAGCCTCTGGTTTTGAATCCCTGGAATATTGATGGCTTGGCCGAAATTGAACGAGAAACTGGTCATCGTATACACACGATCCTTCAACTTCGCCTACACCCAGCAATCATATCGCTTCGTGAAAAAATAAGGAATGGCAACCATGACCGAAAATACGATGTCGATCTGACCTACATCACATCCCGGGGGCGATGGTATCTGCAATCCTGGAAAGCAATGGAGGAAAAGTCCGGAGGGATAGCCACAAACATTGGGGTGCATTTCTACGATATGCTTCATTACCTTTTTGGGAATCTGCAGGAAAATCACGTTCATATGCGTGATGACATGAAAGCTTCGGGATATCTTGAATACGAACATGCACGCGTGCGTTGGTTCCTTTCTATTGACGCAATGGACCTACCGGAGAATATCCTGTCTGATGGAGGAAGAACTTTCAGATCCATCACGGTTAATGGTGAAGAGATCGAATTCTCCGGTGGGTTCACTGATCTTCACACACGGTCGTATGAAGAGATCATGGCAGGGAATGGGTTTGGGCTTGAAGAAAACCGGGTTGCGATCGAGACGGTAGCTGCGATCAGAACCAAGGCACTTTTGCAAAACCCTTCTGAAACGCATCCCTTCATGTCAAGAAAATAGAGCAAAACCCGTGGGTAATCGAATTCTAACCATTGTTGGCGCGCGTCCCCAATTCATTAAAGCAAGTGTTGTTAACCTTGCCATAAAGAAAGATGGCAAGGTGGAAGAAATTCTGCTTCATACTGGGCAGCACTATGACGCAAACATGTCCGACATTTTCTTTAAGGACCTTGGGGTTCCTGAACCTGACATCAACTTAGAAATACATGGCGGCTCCCATGGTCAAATGACTGGCCGTATGCTGGAGAAAATTGAAGGTGTCTTGATTACAGAGAAACCTGACAGAGTTTTGATTTATGGAGATACGAACAGTACACTTGCTGGTGCACTCGCAGCCGTGAAGTTGCATATTCCTGTTGCTCATGTCGAAGCCGGTTTGAGAAGCTTTGATCGCCGCATGCCGGAAGAAATTAATCGGATTTTGTCCGATCAAATATCCAACGTACTTTTTTCCCCTACTTTGAAGGCCGTTAAGAATTTGGAATCTGAGGGTATCCGACACGGCAAGGACAAGCAGGTTTACAACGTTGGTGATGTAATGCAGGACGCCGCCCGCGTTTATTCCGCTCAAGCTCACCCACCTGATGTTAGCGGAACACTCCCAGCCGATTTCATATTAGCAACATTTCACCGGGCTGAGAATACTGATGATATCGATCGCCTCAATTCCATTGTTTCTGCGTTGAACAGGATACATGGAGAAATTAAAGTCATTTTGCCATTGCATCCTCGCACTAGGGCCGCAATTGCGAAAGCGGGTTTGGAAATTAGAGCTCATGTCATCGAGCCTACAGGATATCTTGAAATGCTTTGGCTATTACAGCATTGCAGCCTTGTCGCTACCGACTCTGGAGGCCTGCAAAAAGAATCATATTTCCATGGAAAACCCTGCGTAACGCTTCGTCAATCGACTGAATGGAGCGAGCTGCTTGACGTAAACGCAAATGTTCTCGTTGGTGCTGACGAGAACAGGATCGTTGACGTGATCAGGTCACGCTTGGGTCAAGAGATATCTAATGATCAGAAGCTTTATGGCGATGGCCACGCTGCAGGACGGATAGCAGAAATCTTAGGAAGTAGAAGAAATGATTAGTGTGCATGATAGCGCTATCGTCGACGAAGGAGCCAGGATTGGCTCTGACACCCGGATTTGGCATTGGGTTCACGTTTGTTCTGGAGCGCAGATCGGTGAGCGCTGTTCACTTGGGCAGAATGTATTCGTGGGAAACCGAGTGGTGATCGGTGATGATGTCAAGATCCAGAACAATGTATCGATCTACGATAATGTAACACTGGAGGACGGCGTTTTTTGTGGCCCCTCAATGGTGTTTACAAATGTTTACAACCCCCGCGCATATGTTGAGAGGAAAACACAATACCGAGATACCCTGGTACGTACCGGTGCTACTCTTGGTGCGAATTCTACGATCATATGCGGTGTGACCATCGGCACATTCGCGTTTATCGCAGCCGGCGCAGTTGTAAGAAGTGACGTACCGGACTTTGCGCTCATGGTAGGTGTGCCGGCCCGCCAGGTGGGTTGGATGAGCGCCTTTGGGGAGCGACTTCCCCTTCCCGTATCCGGTAACGGGCAAGCTGAATGCCCGCACACTGGGGAACACTATGTGCTTGAGGACAGTTCAGTGCGGAGGGAGAAGCAGACATGATTCCCTTTATTGACTTAGCGGCGCAACAAGACCGTATTCGAGATGATTTGAACAGACGTATGAGTCAGGTTCTATCGCATGGAAGCTATATTCTTGGGCCGGAAGTTGATGAATTGGAGGAAAAGCTCGCCAATTTCGTTGGTGTAAAGCATTGCGTGACCTGCGCAAATGGTACTGACGCATTACAAATTGCTCTTATGGCTCTGAATGTTGGGCCTGGTGATGAAGTGATCACGCCTTCATTCAGCTACATCGCTACGGCTGAGACTGTTGCTGTTCTTGGTGCGTCGCCTGTGTTTGCCGATGTTGACCCCAACACCTGCCTTGTCGACACAAATGATATAGAGGGCAGGATAACTGAGCATACGAAAGCAATCATACCGGTATCGCTTTACGGACAGTGCGCCGAGATGGCTAAGATCAACGCTATCGCGGAAAGGCACGGACTTACGGTCATCGAGGATGCAGCGCAAAGCTTTGGCGCGACCCAGAACGGCCGAAGATCCTGTGCGCTATCAAAAATAGCTTGTACCAGCTTCTTCCCGTCCAAGCCGCTTGGCTGTTATGGCGACGGCGGAGCGATATTCACTGACGATGATGACCTTGCGGTGGTCTTGCGCCAGATCGCGCGACATGGCCAGGAGCGGCGTTATCACCACGTCCGTATCGGTGTGAATAGCAGGCTGGACACACTTCAGGCGGCGGTATTGCTAGCGAAACTTGAGATATTCCAAGACGAGTTGGTCCAGCGAGATGCAGCGGCACGGACCTATAATGAATATCTCGCGGGCCAGGATTTGCAGCTTCCGGTCGTTCTGCCCGGCAATACCAGCGTCTGGGCGCAATACACGGTGCAATGTGCTGATCGAGATGTTCTGGCTGCTGGCCTCAGAGAATTTGGGATACCGACCGCGGTGCATTATCCGCTACCTCTTCATCAGCAGCCGGCGATTGCCGCCGAGGCGGTGTATCCCGTGAGTGAGAGGCTGGCACGTCGTGTGCTTAGCTTGCCTATGCATGCCAGTATTGAACGATCCGTTATCGCAAGCGTTGCCACCGCAACCAATGCGGCGTTGGAAAGTCTCCATGCTTGACCAAGTTGCGAGGAAGCGTGCCCTGCTCATGTGTTTGGGGGACGCGAGCTGGAGCCCGCGGACGATACGCTTTGCGCGGCATTTGCGAGAGTGTGGTTATCACATCACGGTCGCGTCAAAGCCCTTCACGCGGGAATTCGAATGCGACAGTCACATTGCGCTTTGTCCAGCACCAAGACCAAAGAACCTATTGACGCGGCGACTGCCAGGCTATGCATACTTCGGTGCGTTTTTGCCTTCGGATGCTCTCAAAGATGCGATCAATACTTATCGCCATGGACTGCGCGGATTGGGCGCTACTTTGGCGGCCCGCACGTTTGACTTAATCCTGGTCCAAGACCTTGCATTGCTCCCAGTGGCTTTGCGCCAGAAAAAAGACGCGCGCGTCATCTTCGATGCCCGCGAGTATTATCCAGCACAGAACGAGGAAGACCGGCGCTTCCGCGTCTTCGAGAAGCCAGAACGAAACCGCCTGTGCGCACGTGATTTACCACGTTGCGACCACGTCATCACGGTCTCACGAGGCCTCGCTGACGCGTATGCACAAAACTTCGGGGTTTCACCCACTGTCATCCACAGCGCGTCTGCTTTCCATGACGTGAAGCCTAGTCCCGTTGCCCCCAGCAAGATACGCCTTGTCTATCATGGGGTTGCCAACCGTAATCGCGGGCTCGCCAATCTCTTCAAGCTGATGGAGCGCTTGCGCCCCGAATTCACACTCGATCTTTATCTGGTGACGAAAGACAAGGAGCGCTTGGATGAAATTCAAGCGATGGCAAAGCCTGATGACCGAATTACCCTGCATCCCCCCGTCCCGTACGATCGCATCGTAGAGGAAATGAACCAGTATGACATAGGAGTGATCTATTACGAGCCAACGAGTTTCAACCTCAAACACTGCATGCCGAACAAGCTTTTCGAGTATATCCAAGCACGCCTCGCGGTCGCAGTCGGTCCGTCGCCCGACATGGCGACATTCTTGCTTGAAAAGGGATGCGGAGTAATTTCAGACCAGTTTTCCATCGAAAGTTTAGCTGAAGCACTGAATACGTTACGACCGGAGGACTTGGCAGCACTCAAAAGACACAGTGCCAATGCCGCATTGACTGCTTCGCTAGAAAAGGAACTAGAGCTGTTTGACTCACTTCTAACTTAATAATTTTGCGCTGAACGTTGATTCCGAAATTGGATGCGGAGATTTTTGGACTCAAGTTTTAGAAGATAAATCATTCGAGAATAGATCATGAGAAACATATCCAGTGATTTTTTGATATCCCAACAACCGGATCAGCGCTTTGAAACGAGCATCCATTTATCTGCAAACATATATATTTCCATTGGTAAAAATGTGCCTTTTCGGGAACTCAGAAACATAAACGGAGAGCGGTCTATTCTAATTGGTCATGCAGTCGTGGCATCAGATAGCGGAGAGCCGAAGAGAATTGGTGAGATTGTTAAGCCCGACATTTTGGCACATTCTCAGAATTGGGCAGGAAGATGGCTCCTTATTAGCCCAAAAATGATTATCCCAGACGGCGTCGCTTCTCTTTCTTGTTTCTACCCAATCAACAAGAATGGCGTCATAGGAGCTTCGCACCCATCGCTTGCTTGCCCCACTTCTAAGCTCATAGATGAAGCCGCAGTAGCAACAGGTGCAGTAATTCCACCTGGGACTGGCTATGAGGGTGTTAAGAAGCTACTTCCAACTCAAATAATGCTGATCACGGATGGCAGAATAAAGAAGCGGCCAGTAAATTTCAATACGGATTGCAAACTCACCTATGAGCAACTTCTCGAGAGCCTTGCAGCAAAATATCAATCGATTATTCGAGGAATTGCAGCAGAGGCGAATGAGCTATGGTTGCCATTAACGGCAGGATTGGACTCGCGGCTTCTCCTCGCTATCGCTGCAAGTTCGAATATTGAATTCCAGGCATTCACTTTCCAAAAAGGTTATTTGAACATGCCAATTGCTGATCGGGTTACCCCTCCAAAGCTTAGCCGTATTGTCAAGATTAATCACAAGAAGATCTACGGAAAAGCTGCAAATAAGGACATAGTTGATGAAATGACCTTACATTTCGGGCGGCTATCTGAAGATCCAGGAACGCCATTATATTTCGCAAAGCATGGCTACTATGATAGCTTCAACTCGCGAGCGACCTTGCTATCTGGTTTGTTCGGAGAACTTGGCCGCGCATATTTTCACCGCAAGATATCAACTAATAATATTTCCGCTGATGATATTGCGACGACAGCGGTTCGAACAGTTCCTAATTATCAGGCGGCGCAAGAACTTGTCGACTGGTGGCATACGTATCCACTGAGTGGCGTAGATCCAATTGAGCGGGCCCATTGGGAGGCCCGCCTTTCAGGAAAGACTTGCAATGCATTAAATTTGAGTGATTATATGTTTCAGAACAAAATTTCTGGCATATTTCCTGCATTCAATTGCCTAGATGTATTCTGCGATCTATTTTCTTTTGAACGAGAAATACGAATCGGTGGGCAACATATGTTGGATCTTGTGAAAATGCTATGCCCTGAAATTTTGACACTACCAATCAATTCTAAAGGTAACGTAATTGAGAGGCGATTCAGAGCGTTGTTGAGAAAATTTGTATGATCTCAAACGCTGATTACTTCGTTTGTCAAGTAAGTCATAGCTGAAGCAGCGGATGGGATGGGGTATGGCAGAGAGATATTCTATTTCATGCGTGAGAAAATGAGCGGTGATCCCGAACATCTTTTCCCACCAGACTTTAACGGAAGCAATCAAGAGTAAGATCCAATGAATGCGCTGCTTCTAAGAAGCCCTAATAGCCATGGTCCGAATTATTCATGAGGGTGGGGCAAAGCAAGGTAGACGCACGAGCGCCGGCGGACGATGGACGCTGAGACATGTCCTGTTACAGGCGGTACGCGCAACCTCCTGCCATAATCCGGTCCTCAAGCTAGTTACAAAGCGATTCAAAGATCGTGGAAAACCACGTAAGCTCATAATCTTCGTTGGCGCGATCATCAAAATCTGAAAATCTTGCAAAGCGAAGCTCGTAGCTTGTACGCAGTTATTAATCATCTGAACAGAAGAGAAAAAATGATAGAAGCATTTAATCGGGTCCTGATACTAGCTCCACATACCGATGACGGCGAGTTCGGGTGCGGCGGGCTGATTGCTAGACTAATTGAACAGGGAAAGGAAGTGTACTATGCGGCATTTTCACTTGCAGAAGAATCCGTGCCTGAAGGAATGCCCAAAGACATATTGTTAACAGAAGTGAAGAAGGCGACGAACGTTTTAAACATTTCGCCTAACAAACTGCTAATTTATCGTTATCCAGTGCGTAAATTCTCCTACCACCGACAAGAAATTTTGGAAGATTTAGTCGCGCTTAATCGAAAAATTTCACCTGACCTGGTCCTACTACCCTCGAAGTATGATTTGCATCAGGATCACTATACGATCGCTATGGAAGGGTTACGTGCTTTCAAATTTACAACAATTCTGGGTTATGAACTTCCATGGAACAACATATCTTTTGAGACAACTTGCTTTGTTCATTTAGAAAAGCGGCATGTGGATAAAAAATTGGAAGCACTAAAATGCTATCGTTCCCAACTTGGACGTCGTTACTCAGATGAGAGCTATATTGCAGGCCTTGCAATGACCCGCGGCGTTCAGGTTGGTGTGGACTATGCCGAAGTATTCAATGTTATTCGCTGGATAATGAAATAGAAAATGATAAGTTTTGAAGAACTCAATGAACGACGTACAGATGCATTCCGAAAATCAGAAAAAGATGAAGATTTTCTTTTCAATCTTAACGCTAGTCTTACAGATCTAGAAGCCGAACTCCAACGATCCACGCCTAAACAAGAGGCAAATGTACTCATTTTTGTAACAGGTCTACCTCGTTCTGGGACAACCTTCACTGCTCAATTGATTGCTGAAAGCCTTGAAATCGGGCGGATCACTAATCTCGCGGCACGCTTCTATAGAGCGCCTCTGGTTGGGCTTTCCCTTTCACGGATGGTTCTGGGCTGTTACCCGAAAGCAAATGTGAAATCAGAGTATGCATTAACTGAAGGGGCAAGTGGTTTGCATGAGTTTGGATACTTCTGGCGTGATCAATTGAAAATTTCAAAGCTAAGTGACCTATTGACATCCAAAAGTTTCTTAAGTGCAGACGGTTGGGAAAGACTAAGAGGTCTCTTGTGTCAGATGGCTACGATCTCTGGTGGCGCACTAGTCATGAAAAACTTGTACGGTACCTACGATGCCCAAGCTTTTCAACGACACAATATTCCCTGTGTTTTTGTGAACATACAAAGAGATAGCAGGGCTGTATTTTCATCCATCCTATCTGCGAGGCGTAAGTTTTTCGGGGAAGATTTAGACTCTTGGTGGAGTTTACCATGTCATGATTTCGAAAAGTTCTCTCATCTTACTATTGAACAGCAAGTTGCACGTCAAGTCGTAGGACTCGAGCGAATATTTGAAAATGAGTTAGGATCATTACCAGATAACATGGTGGTTCATTGGCAATATGAGCGTCTTTGTGAAGATCCAGAATGCCATATCGAGGCGCTACAAGATAGAATCAGCGAAAAATATGGCATTATGCTCCCCGTCCGATCAGATCTTCAATGGACAGATTTTGTAATAAAACGGGTTAACAATGTTCCCCATACCCGAGCCGACGAACAATTAAGAGAAGCCAGGGTACTTTTTCAATGACAGTTTGCGCGATACACCAGCCGAATTTCGTTCCGTGGTTGGGCTATTTTCTGAAAATTGCTCTATGTGACAAATTTGTTTATCTCGATAATGTTCAGTTTTCTAAAGGCAGCTATACAAACCGCGTTAGAATAATAGATGGGCACGGTAGGATTGTTTGGCTTACTGTCCCTGTCGAGAAGCGGGGCTTGAGCGCGGCTTTGATCAAGGACGTGCGAATTGCGAAAAAATCAATATTTTTCGATCACTTAATGGAGAAGATTTCCGAGTATTACCGTAAGGCGAAACATAAAAACCAGCTATTCGATCTTCTTGAGGAATCATATGGTCGGGGGGCCAGTGGTATTTCAGATCTTAACATCAGTATAATTGAAAACATTTGTACAAGACTTGGACTGGGGACGACGCGTTTGAAGGCGAGTGAGTTTAGTGGCTTGCCAAACGACAGCACTAAGCGATTGACCCAAATCTGTGCCAACATAGGTTGTGATAGTTACATAACAGGTTCAGGGGGAGCGTCGTACCTACGAAGGGAAGAATTTGAGTTGGCTGGAATATCACTAATGGAATGTAGATTTTCTGAGCCAATTTTTACGCGAGAGGATTCAAATGTCGATGGAGGCCTTTCCGTGATCGAGCGAATTGCTAATACGGGATTTGAAGGTTTAAGAGAGGCACTTGATGAAGCTATAGAAAGCTCAAGAATGCTCCCGCTGAAGTGATGTAATTTCTCCAACGTGTCAAATATGTAGAAAGTTCTGGGTCTCAGGGGTAAGTCGTTGAGAATACTATTGTTTACATCTACTTTCCCACCTCGCGGTGGATCTAGTGTTCAGCGAGTGGCCAAGTTTTGCAAATACGCGAAAAGGATCGGAGCTGAGCCGGTAGTGATTACTGCGAAGTTTGAGGGCGGTTTGCAGGATGAGACACTAATTGATGACCTGCCTCAAGACCTTGAAGTGCATCGGGTCGCGTGGTCTGTTCTAGGAAAAAGAAATTTGTTCTCTAGACTTTGGAGGCTGGTGGCAAGGGCCATATTGCCGGACCCGCATGGAGCCTGGGGAAGGGCCGCTTACAGGAAAGCTATTGAATTGTCGAGGGATCGGAATTTTGATGCGGTTCTTGTGAGCTATGGCGCTCCGTCAGCATTAAGAAGCGGTGTTAAAGTTGGCAAGAAGCTGGCACTTCCGGTAATTGTTGATATTCGTGACTTCAAGCAGAAGAATATTATTAATGGACGAAGGCTTCAGTCTTTCGGACGCATACGCCAAAGGTTGCTAAACCATCTAGAGAACTCGATATTCTCAAAGGCACTCTATATTTCAACAGTTTCGGAAACTTATAGGGAAATTCTACATTCTCATTACCACATAGATTATAGAAATATTTCGGTGATTTATAACGGCTATGATCCAGAAGACTTTGCAGATAAGGATACTTTGGCTCCTACTGATCAGCAAATTCTTAGATATATCGGCTATATCAATAATTTTGAGAGCCTAAGCAATTTCGCTAATGCGCTTGGCAATATCAATATTAAGCGGGGACATTTAGGGAAATCGCCGGTTCTATTCGAAATAATTGGTGCGAATGAAAGTCGAATTATTCGCCGTATTTTTGAGGAAAACGGCGCTTTGGAGTGGTATAAGGTTGTTGGTTATGTTCCGCATAAAGAAGCTGTGGAATTAGCTTGCAGGGCAGCAGGCTTAGTGCTGATGCCTACCTCGGAAAAAGGCGTTGTGCCTGGTAAGTTTTGTGAATACCTCGGAGCAAAAAGACCTATCCTAATGCTTAATAATCAAAATGATGAACTTAGAAGGTTGATATCTGAAAACAGAATTGGCGAAATAGCGGAGTACGATAATGTGTACGAAATAGAGCATGGAATTGAGAAGGTATTGGACTGTCAAGGGTATAGAAAATCATTTAGCGAAGAAATGTTTCGACGGGATTTTCAAGCAATGGAGTTTATTAGATTAGTGGAGCGAGCGGTATTTGCATATAAGGAAAAGAAATAGACGAATGTAGTCCTAACCTTCAGCATTATTCTTAAATGGTTTTAGGTCAAAAAGGATTACTATCGCCATCGGGTCTGGCAGGTTATGTATGAATGCCTTTAAATCCGTGTTGGGTTGCCAGATTTGCCTTTCAAGGCTTTTTCTTGATGATTGTGCTTGTTATAGTGACTAAACTTCCCACGATTGCGATGGTTACCCGTCTGAGTGGCTTTCCTCGACCTTTGAGATGTTAATAGACTGGATTGGGGACTGGACTATGACGGGGGCTGCCTGTGTCTCTTGGAGTAGGACATTTTGAAGAGATCGTTGTCCTGCGACAATAGTAGACCGCCTTTATGTCGTCCCGTTGTCATGCGGACCTGTTTCCATAACGGGTATGGTTGTGACCGCATCAAGCAGCAATAAGCACGGGCGTAAACAAGGGGAAATATCGGCTTCTGTTGGGTTGGACCTACGTCGGAAAGAATACCGAAATGCTCGCCATTTGCAACTGGCAGGGCCGATGGGTCAACGTCTTCATGATTGCCGGGTCTGAATAGAAGAGTTGATGATATGAAATATGTAGCTAATGCAATTTTTCAGTTAATCCGTTCGGCACCTGAATTTCGGGGTAGAAATCGTATACTTAAGAATCTACTCCCTTTTGTTAACGAAGTCGAAAGCTTTTATGGCCCCAAATTAGCGGTTCGTGCTGGCGATACCACTTTTGAGGCAAGCTTCTTTGCACGCTACGGAAATGAGCTCGTAGAGATTATTGAAAATTTACCTGAAGATGGGGTGTTCATCGAATTTGGCGCTAATACTGGAGTCTTCTCTTTGGTGGCTGCACGTCATTTGTCCAATGGACATGTGATTTCTATTGAGCCCAACCCGTATGTTTTTCGTGACCTTGTAAAGAGTAAGTCAATAAATCATGCCAATAATATGACTACGTTCAATTTTTCGATAGGTGAAGAAAGCACCATTGTGCCATTCACCTTTGACGAAACCCACACCGGTAAGGGGCACATAGAAAACACTAAGGAGTACGCAGACTGTTCGATCGTTTTGATTAATGCTGACGAGTTTGCCAAGCTGGTTCCAAACGTTTCTGAGAGAGAAGTACTTTGTAAGGTTGACACAGAGGGCTCAGAGCTCACCATATTGAAAGCCTTGAAGTCATGCGGACTAATTGATTGCATATATAAGTTTTACATAGAAATTGACGATCGCTACCTCTCGGCGCACGGGCACACGGTTGACGATGTCTACAGATTTATGTCCGGCTGTAATTTCAAGCCAGAAACCACCCGGCGCGGAATGCGGCACTATGATGAGATTTTCGTGAGGACAAGACATGCCGAACAAGCTGATTAATGTCCTTTTTGTCGAAGCACCTCCAGAACTCTATGGATCGAGCAGGAGCTTGCAGACACTTATTATGAATCTCGATCGCTCTGAAATACGGCCAGTATTGGCTTGTAATGAACACAATGAGTTGCTGAATTGGGCGAATTTGAATGGAATAAGATCTTATCCTCTGTCTTTACCAGGGTTACCGCCGGAAGTTCCGGGTAAAAGAAGAATGAGTTATGCTGTTAGTAATGCGCCTTTTGAACCAGGTCTGTCGGAGTGGCTCTTCTTGCCCGTACGTGAATTTCGGGATCGTTTAAAGTTCCGTGGCGTTAGGGACGAATTGTCAAAGATAATGTCGACAGAGAAAATCGATATCTTGCATTTGAACAATCAAGTTTCGAGTAATCGATTTGCTTACAATATCGATGGCAGTGTCGAGATTGTGCAGCACGTGAGAGACGCTCCTCTTAGTAGATCCTTGCATGCATCAAAGTTGGCGTCCCGCGCCAATCGGATCATTGCAATCTCGCGCTATGTCCGCGACGAAGCTACAGTCGCATATAATAGATCTATAAGTGATGTGGTCTTTAATCCTCTTGATCGAGAATTTCGTTATTCGCAGCGGAAACGGAATGATTGGAGAACAAGATGGCGTATAGAAGAAGACAAGCTGGTGTTTGGTCAGGCAGGACGCTTTGTAGACTGGAAAGGCGTTGATACAGCGATAAAAGCATACACGAAACTATGTGCCGATACTTCTTTCATGGAAACAACGCGCTTAGTACTAGTTGGTGCGCCAGCAGATGAAACAGACTATTTAGCCCAGTGTAAGTGTCTTGCTGAAGGGCTTCCGTCTGGACAAGTTCGCATAGAGCCGTTTTCTGATGATGTTATGGGGATTTTTAGTGCGTTCGATGTAACATTGCACCCGATTAAGAAGCCTGAAGCATTTGGGCGTGTAATAATTGAGTCAATGGCATGTAGAGCTGTCCCTATTGCTCGAAACCTCGGGGCTATCAAAGAATTGATCAAGCACAAACAGAACGGCTTGCTGATCGACGACTTCGAAGAACTTTGTGAAGGTATGCTGGAACTTTGGAGAGATCGTGATGCGGTGAGAAAGCTCGCTGAATGTGGAGCTTCTAGTCTTGACGTTTTTGATGCCAGTTTTGTTGCACGCCAAGTTGAAAACATTTACCGTGAAGTTCTCTACATATGACTGGAAAAGTAAATTTTTTCATTGTAGGCGCGCCAAAATGTGGCACAACCACATTGCACCACTTTCTTATTGGTCATCCTTCGGTTGATTTTGGTGCAAGGAAAGAACCACACTTGTTTGCTACTGACCTTCAAATGAAGGGTACCATAACTGATAGTGAATATCGTTCAGGCTATGATTTTGAAAATAGTGAAACACGCGTCTTTGGAGACGCGTCTGTTATGCATCTTTACTCTGAGCGTGCCGCTGAGAATATTTTTGACTATAACCCGTTTGCAAAAATTCTCATAATGCTTCGTCCGCCAGTCGATTTCTTGGTGTCTTACCACCATGAGCAATATTACAACCAAGTTGAGGATCGTCCTTCGCTTAGAGAAGGCTGGACGCTAGTGGGGCAACGTCGTGCTGGATCTAAAATACCCTCAAGTTGCCCAGATTGGAGATTTTTGGATTATGGAGAAATTGCACGTTTTGATGTTCAACTGTTACGTTATATTTCTCGGTTTCCTAGCGAAAATGTTAGAGTCGGTTTTTTGGACGATATGAAACAGCGTCCTGAGGAGTTCATAGCCGCACTTTATTCCTTTCTCGACCTGTCAACCGATGGCCGTCAAGAGCTTGGGCATTTTGCATCAGCTAAAACATATAGACGAGGTTGGCAAAAGTGGCTTGTTAGGCAAGCGAGTAATTCGACGGTTCAAACGCTATGGCGGTCATTTAAGTCTAATCTTGGCATTACCAGGAGATTTAAATTTGTTCATAGATTTCGTGTTGCCAATACAATTTCTGGTGAAAAAGAAAGAATTGAGAAGGATTTTGCGAGAGAAATCGAAGAGCATTATTCGAAAAGTTGGGAGAGTGCACAACAATTGTCGGCTAGTTTTCGTCTGTTAGCGAATTGAGCGTCGAGCCCTATTTGTCTCTGGTTATTCAACACTGGAGGGCGTTGATTTTGTGGATTTTGTAATTTTATGAAAGTTTTGCATTTCATAGAATCGTTAGGACGCGGCGGTGCCGAACAGCTTCTCGTGACGCTTCTTCCTGAGCTTCAAAGACAGAATGTAAGTGCGGTAGTTGTTGTGCGAGCTGGGAACATGGATTTGGTATCAGAACTACAATCTAGAGGGATTTTTGTGCACTGCCTTAAGCAGCGCCATAGGTGGAATCTTGTAGGATCAGCGCGAGAATTGTCGGGTATCGTGAGAAACGAGAGTGCTGATATCATTCATGGGCATCTCTATTTTCCGGCTGTCACAATCGCTCTAATGAAAATATTGCGGTTCTGTAGAGCGCCTTCATGCGTAACGTTCCACAACCTTGCTTACGCTGGTGCAAATCGCGCCGGAATCAAACTTACAGGTCGCCGCCTGCTTGCGCGGGTCCTCTATCGCGCGGGCATTGATAGCTTTTTCGGTGTGTCGGACGCGGTTGCGCGGCACTACGAAAAAAAGTTGGGGCTCGCAACGGTTAAAGTCATCCCTAACCCGGTTGACTTTTCTGTGATCAAAGAAAGTGGAGCCGCGGATATGGCCACGACTGCAGACCTTGTGCTCGCAGGCCGTATTGTACCTGAAAAAGGTCACTCTGATCTCTTAGAGGCATTATGGAAGCTTGCAAGTGAGGGCTCTCATCCTTCACTCGTCATCGCGGGAGAGGGCCCATTGCGTGGTGCTATCGAAGCTCTGGCTGAAGACCTCGGCCTGCGCCAGCAGATCACGTTTACCGGGGCTCTCGCGCACATGGATCTCTTGCGCGCTTTAGGAAGCGCGAAAGTTGCGATTATTCCTTCCCGCTTCGAAGGGTTTGGGCTTGTCGCGCTTGAGGCGATGGCGCTTGGGCGCTCCACCATCGTAAGTGACGCCGGTGGTTTGCCAGAAGTTGTTGGAGACACAGCTGTTGTCGTCCCGGTCGGGGATACATCGTCTATGGCCGGGGCGATTTCCGCTCTTTTGGCTGATCCCGAGCGTCAAGCCGAGATGGGAAAACGGGCAGCGATGCGTGCTATGAATTTCGACCTCCCGTACGTGGCTGAAAAACAAATCATGGCTTACCGCGAGTTATTAGGCGACCATCTCAGACAAGGTGACTGACGTTAATGGCCAATGTTCTTTACATTTCCTACACCGGCCTGCTTGATCCTCTTGGCCAAAGCCAAGTGCTTCAATACGTATTGGGCTTGGCGCGAGATCATCGCATTACATTGCTGAGCTTCGAGAAACCACATTTGGTTGCCAATAAACCGGAACTCAACGCTCTTACTGAAAGGTGCCGATCGGTCGGCGTGGATTGGCATCGGCTGACCTATCATAATCGGCCGGGCATTCCGGCGACGATCTATGACATTGTAGTTGGGATGCGAAAAGCCACTGCTCTGGCACGAGCACACCGAATCCAGACGGTCCATTGCCGTTCGTATATTGCGGGAATTATTGGGCTCACTGTCAAACGAAACACGGGTGCCTGCTTCATTTTTGACATGCGGGGGTTTTGGCCGGATGAGCGAGTAGACGGTGGAGTTTGGAAACGCGAATGGATGCGGTATCGTGCCTTCAAATGGATTGAACGCCGCTTGTTCCTTGGAGCTGATCATGTCGTTTCCCTTACGCAGGCTGGCAAGAGGGAGATCGAGGCATTTGACTATCTAAAGGAACATCTGCCGCCGATTTCGGTGATTCCAACTTGTACGAATATCCAGCTTTTTCGTCCGGTTACGCCTGACCCGCAGCCGACGGGAGCCTTTACGCTGGGCTATCTTGGTTCGGCGGGCAGTTGGTACATGTTTGAGGAGATAGCAAAGACCGTTTCCTTACTTTTCAGGTTGCGGCCAAGTTCACGCTTTCTTGTCATCAACAAGGACGAACATGTGGCGATTCGGAAAAAATTGGTTGATGCTGGCGTTGATCTCAATCGCGTTGAGATCATTTCGGCTCCTTTCGTTGAGGTTTCGAAGCATATAGCTCGAATGAATGCAGGCATATTTTTCTATAGACCTACGTGGTCAAAAACCGCAACAAGCCCTACTCGGTTGGGAGAGTTCCTCGCTTGTGGAAAACCTGTTCTAGCGAATACTGGCGTTGGAGATGTTGAGAGAACACTTCGAGAAACGAGTACTGGTATAGGGATTGATGACTTCGAAAAGGACACATTGCTTTCAGGCTTGAAGAGCTTGATAGAAATATCGGAGGAACCAGACATCGTAGATCGTTGCGTCAGCGCTGCAGAAAGGCGCTTCTCACTTGATCATGGCGTCGCAGAGTACAGCCGGATCTACCGACGCCTTTCTGGATCCGACTCTGAGAGTGCAAAAGGAATCCCGGCTTGACGTCAAGCCAAGTCAAAGTGCTGTTCCTCACGCGCTATCCACATGAGGGCGCTAGCAGCCGGTATCGCGTGTTCCAATATGTCCCACACCTGGAGCGACTTGGGGTGGTCTGTGCGGTCCAGAGTTTCATGGACAGCCCTATGTACGACCTCAGTTTTTCGCCTGGCCGGACGGCGGCGAAATCTGCAGCGGCGCTAAGAGCCACGTTCCGCCGCATCTGGGCGCTCCGCACCTTCAGGCAGTACGATATCATTTACTTGCAGCGTGAGCTGTTGCCTTTTGGCCCGCCGGTTTTCGAACGACTGATGAAAGCGTTGGGAGCATGCCTCATCTTTGACTACGATGACGCTTTGTTCATCAAGAAGCCCAGCCGCTACAGCCGCTTGGCAACTATGTTTCGGTCGCCTCAAAAAGCGCTGAAACTCTTTCGGATTTGCGACTGCGTTGTTGCAGGCAATGATTGGCTGCGTGACAAGGCTATCGAAGCGGGCGGCAAGTCGATGACAGTGGAGGTGGCCGAAGATACGGATCGGTTTCGAATGCGGCCTTCTCACACCAATGCTGACGAAGTGGTCATCGGGTGGCTTGGATCGAAATCGACGGTCAAGTACCTGCGCTTGATCGAGCCCGTTCTGGCCAGAATTTCCGAGCGTTATCCAGATGTTCGATTTGAGATCGTTGGTGGCGGTGAGTTTGAGTTGCCAGGTTTACCGGTGACGCATACCGATTGGTCGCTCGATGGCGAAGTGGATGCCCTTCATCGATTTTCAATCGGATTGATGCCCTTGCCGCTCGAAGAGTGGTCTCGAGGCAAGTCAGGCGGCAAGGCCAGAACATACATGGCTGCCGGTGTCCCGGCTGTCTGCACGGCGGTCGGCTATAATCTCGAGCTCATCAAGCACGGTGAGACTGGGTTTCTTTGCACTTCAGACCGAGAGTGGGAGGAGGCATTGTCGAAGCTCTTAGAAGACCCGAAGCTTCGTCAGCGCGTGGCGGAAGCGGCGCGACGGGATGTCGAAGTAAGGTTTTCGCCAGCTAAACAGGCTGGTTTGCTTCGGGAGGTTTTCGACAACGTCCTTAGCTCGCGTGAGGGTGGACGATGAAGTCTGAGAACGGCTTTCCATCTGCTTTCGTTCTTGGCCTTTCACCGACGGGGCTCTACGCCATTAGAGAGCTGGGGGCTGAAGGTATTCCGGTCATCGGGGTAGGGACAGAGGCGCAGTCCGGTGCTGCATCGCGATACCTTCAGGATTTGATCCTTGAGCCGGACGAGGAGCGTCGCTTGGCAGAGCTCATCAAGCGCGCTGGTCATGAGAGAAGCAAACCTGTGCTCATTCCAACCTCAGATCAGGACCTAGAGTTCATCATCCGCCATCGGGAAGCATTGGCTGACGCATTTGTCTTTCAGGAGTCTTATGGGGATGGCTTAGCAGCACAGATCCTGACCAAGGCCGACTTCTATCGGCTCTGCGACGAATACGGTGTCGAGTACCCGAGCCTGCACGAAGTCGAGAAGCCCGATATGCCCGGGCTGGCACACTCGATTGACTTCCCCGTTTTGATCAAGCCCAGTCGGATCCATGATATCAAGTCAGAAATGGCTGGGCAGAAAGGCTGGGTTGCCAGGGATGCGACAGACTATGCGCAGGTGACTCACTCGATCCCCGAACATGCGGGGACTTTGCTGGTGCAGGAGATTGTACCCGGCCCCGAATCCGAGATCACCCTGTTTACGGCGTATTTCGACCGGGAGGGGCGTGCCCATCAGTCCTTTACCTGCCGGAAACTTCGGCAGTATCCTCCAGGGTTTGGTTCTGCCTCTCTGGTCATCAGCGAGGATGAACCTGAAACCCGCGAAATTGCTGAACGTTTCCTTCAAGATATCGGTTTTCGGGGCATTGCGGCGGCCGAGTTTAAGAGGGACCCCAAGACCGGCAAAAGAAAGATCATCGAAATCAATCCACGACCCTCTCTTTGGTTTTCTGCCTCGACAGCCGCGGGAAAGACCGTTGCCTTGGCATCGTACCGAGATCTCACCGGCGCCGGGCCCCTGCCGGACGAACGTCCACAACAGGATGGTGTGGCCTGGCGGTATGTGCTCAAGGACGTATATTCGGCGTTGTTCTATCGTTTCAAGAAAGACTTTGTCCTTCCGCCGCCGGATATCGCTGCGGCCAAATGGGCCATCAAATGGGTTTCGGCGGTCGGGGTTCCGGGTGACAGGGCGCCTGTCTGGGCGGAGTTGAAGCTATATCTGCGTAAAGCGCTTCTGCGGTTTTTTCCGGGAATGAAAAGCGATTGAGAGCCGAGGGCAAAGAGTGACTGGCAGGTTTATCGTTTCTTTGGACTTTGAGCTCATGTGGGGCGTTCGTTACCATATGAGCACCAAGAGCTACGGAGATGCTGTACTTGGCGGACGAGAAGCGATTCCGGAAATGCTGAAGCTCTTCTCACGGTATGGAGTGCGTGCGACCTGGGCAACCGTGGGATTGCTTTTTGCGCGAACGCGCAAGGAGATGCTTGGCTACATACCGGATGTTCTGCCCCAATACTCAAACACGTCCCTTTCAAACTATAAAGCCATCCGGGACGAAATCGGCGAAAATGAGAAAGAGGACCCCTATCATTTTGGGCGCTCCCTTCTCGATCTTGTGGCTGAAACTCCCGGACAAGAGATCGCAACACATACATTCGCGCACTATTATTGCCTCGAGGACGGGCAGACACTCGATGCGTTCAGGGCCGATATCCAGTCGGCACAGGCCATAGCGAAGAGTGCGGGCCATCACCTCAGAAGCATCGTCTTTCCACGCAACCAGTACAGTACCAGCCATGTGGGCATATGCGTGGAGGAGGGCATCACTGCTTTTCGGGGCCAACCGGATGCGTTCGCCTATCGTTCCATGGCAAACCGCAAGGTCACACCAATTGTTCGCGGGCTGCGTTTGTTGGACAGCATCATTCCGGTCGTTTCCCGAAAAGACCTTGTCAAACCTGAATACTGTGTTGGCGCTCGAGACGTAAGAGCTTCACGGTTCCTTCGGCCCTATCGAAGCTCCTGGCCAGCGTATTCAAGGTTGCACCTGAATCGCGTTCGCTCCGAGATGAGAGTGGCCGCAAAGCAGGGGCAACAATATCATTTATGGTGGCACCCTCATAACTTTGGTCGAAATACTCGTGAAAGCCTCGTGCAACTCGAGAGCATATTGGCTGAGTATGCTCGGCTGAATACATCCCTCGGGATGGAAAGTGTGACCATGTTGCAAGCTGCACATGAAAGACCGTCCGCGGGTGGCGAATTTTGCTAGTTTACATCGGCGTATATTTCCTTCTGTCCTGGGCCGCGCTAACTGTTAAAGAACAAAGTCAGAGGTTCTGGCTCATTTTCTTTTCGATATTTCTTCTTTGGTTTATGGGCGCACGAAATGAGGTAGGTTGTGATTGGTCGGGATACTACCACCGTTTTCTGATAACACCTTTGTATCAGTCACTAGGTGACTTGTTCTCTGATTTTGATGAGCCTGGGTTTTGGCTTCTAACGAAATTCGTTCGCGAGAACGATCTCTCTTACATGTGGCTCAATATGTTCGCCACGATTATCATCGTCTCCTGCTTATTAAGGTTCTGTCGTGCGCATCGGGATGGCCTTTTGATCCTCGCGCTGCTCTTCCCTGTGGTGATTGTCCAACTTTCGATGTCCGGAATCCGGCAAGGCCTTGCAGTTGGTTTTATTACGGTGGCTTCTGTCTCTTGGATGCGGGGTTCCAAACTCTGGACAGCTATTTGGATCCTAGTAGCGGCGCAATTCCACACAAGTGCCTTGATGTTCCTTCCGATTGCCCCCTTGGCTGGCAGGAAGGTAACTGGAATTGCGCTCTTTGGATCAGCATTGATACTGGGACCTGTGGCCGTAATGCTTCTCGGAGACCGATTTGAGACCTATAGTGATAGGTACCTTGAAAGTGATGATATCACTTCTGGCGGCGCTCTCATTCGGTACGTTTTAGTTCTTATGCCGGCATTGTTTTTCTTGAAGTATCGTGAGAAACTGGGGAATTCATTTTCGGACTCGTTTCAGCTCATGCGCTTGACGACTGCCCTGACGTTTTCACTGATCCCTGTTGCTTTCTTTTCATCTATTCTTTTGCATAGGGTGATCTATTATGTGATGCCTTTGAGTATTGTGACATTTGCCGCGCTCGGGCGCGTGGCGTTTCCAAGGCTGAACCGTGGCATTGTCCTTTTTCTTCCAGTTCTTCTTTATGGTTCATACACGACAATTTGGTTTCTCACGTCCCGTCATGCCGATATCTGCTATCTCCCTTACAAGAACTTCTGGGGGTTATCCTCGATGCTCGGTTTGTGAGCAGATACACTGTCAGAGGGGGTTCTCGCCGGTTCCCAGAAGTGCAGCTATGATCTTCAGTTAGCATGCAAGTTCGTCGTAATCGCCTACAGGCTTCGCAAGTCGGGACAAGGAATAGTCTATTCGGACCGCATAAGAAATACAGGAGTTGCCAACTTCTATATTGAGTCGATACCTAGATTGAATAGTGACGAGTTTCATACGACCTAAGATGCCAAAAGATGCCATGCTCGGAAAAGCAGTTGAGACCAGTGAACCTAACCGAGCTGCTTACCGCGACCGGAGCAGCAGGCCTCGCTCCCTTCCTAACGGTTCTCAAGTGACTTGGCGTGCAAGAGAGTCGGTTTTCTTTCCCGATGGAGGGATATACGTTGGCTCTGGACTTTCCAGTGAATACAAAAACCTTGGCGCTGATAGACCCGCTCAATCGTATTGTCCTTCAGCATGATGGGCGTTCTAATCTCGCTAAAGATGCCTGCATGTCGCGTGACATTTTTTCGAAATCTGAGCACCGCACTAATGGATACTCGAGATATCGGAGAGCCGAGGGGGCATCAGCCGCCTACCGTTCAGCGCAGTCGGAGCGGCTTAGGTTATGAAAAAAGGCGCTGTCCTCGTTCTTGGTGCGCGGAGTGATATCGTGATGACGGTGGCGCATCGATTAGCGAAAGAAGGATATGATATCCAGTTGGCTGCGCGAAATGCTGAAAGCTTGACTGCTGATAGATCTGACATCGCATTGCGCTATCATGTCGAGGTGAGTCTGCATGAATTCGATGCTTTGGACTTTGGATCTCATGCAGCGTTCGTGGATGCTCTTCCTGAATTGCCGAGGATCGCGGTCTGTGCTGCCGGTTATATGGGCAATCAGGAAGAGAGTGAACGGGACGCACATGCCGCTACAATGGTCTAGCACACAAACTTTCAGGGACCTGCGAGCATATTCGCTGAACTATCACGTTGCTTTGAACAACTCGGCTTTGGCATTCTTGTCGGCATAAGCTCTGTGTCTGGCGAAAGGGGTAGGGCGACCAACTATGTCAATGGTTCCGCCAAGGCAGGTTTGACCGCTTTTCTGTCAGGTTTGCATAATCGCATGGCCAAGCGAGGCGTGCACGTAATCACTTTCCTGCCTGGCTATGTCTTAACGAAAATGACAGGTGGCATGGACTTACCAGCCAACCTGTCAGCACAGCCTTCTGAAGCGGCGAATGCAGTTTTCAGTGCCGCTCAGCGACGGCGTAACATCATTTAAGTGAAGCCGATATGGCGGATCATCATGATGGTCATTCGGAGCATCCCAGAGCTAATCTTCAAGAGAATGAAAATATGACTACACTAAAAGGCACCCAGTCTCCCATCTCGACCGTGGTGATCTTCTTCTTAGCCGCATGCTTTTCACTTCTTGTTCTTAACAGGTGGCTTTTTACCGACTTGGGGGTTCTGTCTTACGGAAGGATCTGGCAGCTCTACATTTCATACACTGACTTTGGGTTTTTCCGTCGGGGGTTTGTTGGCACCATTCTTTCAGAGACAAAAGTCAACATGCTGTTTTCCAATGAATACTATTTTGCTTTCTTTATTCACAGCATTGCCATATTAGTTTTTTCGATACTCATAGCTTACTATTGCATAAAGGAAGGCCTTAACGACCTTTTGTTTGTATTTGGAATCGCATTCTCACCTGCACTCATAATTCATTCGGGATATACAACGGGTGCGCTGGATGTTTTTGTCTTTATTCTTGCTGTCATCAATATTCTGTACATGCCAAACTCACGATTATTTGCCGTGTTTCTGATTATTGGCGTCCTTATCCATGAGCTGTTTCTCGTTACTGTACCGGCACAGTTCTGGGCATATTATGTCTGTCAAAAGAGCGAAACTGAAGATTTCCGAAATCGGAAAAGCTATTTTTCTTGCGCTGTTTTGCTCATTACAGTCTTTGTCGTATTCTATTTTGGCAAGATTGAAATATCAGAGCCAGCTTTCACTGAGGTGATGCAGGAACAGCTTCCCAATGCATCCGAGAAGCACCCGCTCTGGAGTGGATTTTTTGAACTGAGCTCCTCTGTTGAAGAGAATTTTGATCTGACTAGAGGTCTCCTAATCGCGTTCATGAATGGAAAGATATTTTTCTTGGCCCCGCTTCTGTTATATGTCTTCTTTCTGATCTTGAGAGCTATGCAATTTGTCGCGAGTACTGCAGAAGCGGTATTGGTTGTTGGTGCTATTTTTGCGCCAATTCTTATTTCTCTTGTAGCAGCAGATTTGCACAGATGGTTCGCCATGAGCGCTAGTATGGCGCTTTTAATTACGCTCCGTTTGGTTTCCCGTGAGGGGTCTACGATGTCATTATGGAACTGGCCGATAGCGCTCTTCTGTTTCTTAGGTCCTTTTGGAGGCGCTGAATTGGAAAGGCCTTTTCCCCTTCATCAGTTCTGGATGGAGAGAGTTCTTGAGTTGTGATCCCCATGCGATGCAAATCTGTCGCATCGTGACTGGAAAGACATTGCCTAAACGTCTTTTTGCCTTGTGTTGATTGGAGACGGAATAAGGGAGAACCGGAACGATCTGACATAGGATCAGATCGTTTTGTGCGCAGTGAGTGTTGGTAAAAGGTGAAAAAACTTCGTCAGGTCGGTAACTTCAAATAGCTGGCGTCGGAACTACGTGGTGTCTTGGACAGACCTGTATGCGACACCGCGCATGCAAGGCGTTGAGTATGCACGACTCGCGCGGACCTTTGTCGCCCAGAAACGACATGACCTTTAAGCGAAAACTCTTTGGGGAGCCTGGTAAAATCCATTGAACAGCGCTGAGCTTCGAGTGCACTGCTCCGTGAGATAAACTTGGGCATGCCATGGGCCTGATGTATCGTATGACCGGTAAAATGATGTGGCAGGAAGAAATATATGAAAGTGTTGGTGCTCAAGTATGAGCGCGAAGAAATGGAACCGAACCAGCTTATTTTCTCGGTAGGCATCTTCCTGACGCTACTGTGAATATCAAGAAAAGCGATTTGCTGGTAATAAGCTCGCATGACATATTGAGCTCAAACTCTCTTTGGATCCTTTGAGGGGATTTGTTTTATGACTTCAATGGCAAATCGAAATTCTTTTTTGAGCAAGTTCACAAGTGGTCTTCTGACCTGGGGTCTGTTCTGGCTTGTACTGATCACGCTTGCGGCCGGACTACTGTTTGCCCACGGCTTTGCCATCTTGCTCGAGGCATGGAGTAAACCGGAATACAGCCATGGACCGCTGATCCCAGTGCTTTCTGCATTGATGTTTTTGCGTGAACTCAAGGAGTATCCACCTCAGCCCGGACCGAAGAGGGATCGATGGCAAGGTGTGGTTCTCATTCTGTTGTCAATTGTGGTGGCGTTTTCTGGCAAGATTTTACAAATAGACTCGCTTGAGGCCTATGCCATTATCATTTGGGTGGCGGGGATCCTTCTGATCAGTTTTGGCTGGGAAACTGGCAAAAACTTTTGGCCGCCCGTGGTGCATCTCGCATTCATGCTGCCGTTGCCGGGAATGCTGTATTACGAGGTCTCAACTTCCCTACAGCTGATTTCCTCTGAATTGGGTGTCTGGTTTCTGCGTCTCGCCAGCGTTCCTGTCTATCTGGACGGAAATATCATTGACCTCGGGGTCCTGAGGCTGCACGTGGCGGAGGCTTGCTCGGGCCTTCGGTATCTGTTCCCGATCCTCAGTTTTTCCTATATCTTCGCAGTTCTTTATCAGGGTCCGAAGTGGCACAAACTTCTTCTTTTGTTTGCCGCGGCCCCCATTGCTGTGTTCATGAACTCGGTACGGATCGCAATGGCTGGAATCCTGATGCAGCATTTTGGAGCAGAGTGGCTTGAAGGGTTCACGCATTTCTTCGAGGGTTGGGTCATCTTTATGTCCAGCGTGCTGATCCTCTTCCTGTTTGCTTGGGTTCTGCTGAAACTGAACCCTCGAAAGATGCGTCTCGTAGATGCGCTCGATCTCGATACGCATGGGCTGTTGCCTCAGGCTGCGCGGTTGAAGCTCGTGCAGCCGTCAGCGGCGCTGATCGCCGCGACGGTAATGATGATCGCGTTCGTGAGCGTTTGGCCGTTCGTTCCAGATCGCGCGGCCGTTGCACCAGAACGGTTCGCATTTGCGCAGTTTCCTCAGCAATTTGGCGACTGGCGACAGATTGGAAAGGAGCGAAGGTTCTCGCCTGCAGTGGAAAGGGTGCTATCTGCGGATGATTATATCGCGGTTCAGTTTGGTAGGTCGCCAGACGAACCCAGCCTAGACTTCTTTTCAGCTTGGTATGAGGATCTGGCGGCGGATGGTGTAATGCATAACCCGGAAATTTGCCTCCCTGGAGCGGGTTGGGAAATTGCCAAAGTGGAATTGGTGGATATTGCCAGCGAACTGAACTTGGAAGCCCCTTTCAACATCAATCGCGTGATCGTCCAGAGAGGAGAGGAGCGGATGTTGGTGTACTATTGGTTCACTCATATGGGGCGGGCGATACCTCGGAATGCTACTGCGAAATTCTCCGTGCTGACACGGGGGGTGGTGGCCGGACGTTTTGACGGAGCCATCATCAGGTTGATTAGTCCAATCAAAAAGGATCAGCCAGAAGTCGAAGCCGACGCTCAGTTGAACGACCTTTTGACAAAGCTGCTGCCCCAACTGCCGCGGTTTATCCCTGGTGCTTGAACAAGTTGTTGGCGACCGCCGATACGTAAATCTACGCTCTGGACTTGAGTATCTGCGCTTAGGAGCAAACCCTCCGATTTTCAGTCGGAAGCGCTTCAGCACGAGGATACGATCATGCAGTATGATACCGGCAAGCACTCCGTGTTCTACCATCGATACGGTAATCCCCCCATTTTTAGAGGGGCGCTTCAGTAGAACCTAAGCTGCTTTCAGTTTCTGTATTGGGGTCATTCCTCCGATCCCCATGTTCGGCCTTTCATTGTTGTAGGTCCAGAGCCATCGGGTAGCGTGGTCCTGTACCTCTTCGATGCTCTGGAAGTGATATCGCCCCAGCCATTCCGTGCGGACAGTCCGGTTGTATCGTTCTACATAGGCATTCTGCTGAGGCTTGCCTGGCTGGATATAGATCAAGCCGATCCCAGCCTTCACTGCCCAGTTCTGGAGCCTGGCACTGATGTATTCAGGGCCATTGTCGACCCTGATCGCCAGAGGCTTCCCTCGCCACGCAATGATCTGGTCCAATGTCCGAACCACGCGTTCTGACGGCAGCGAGAAGTCGACCTCAATGGCCAGACCTTCGCGATTGAAGTCATCCAGCACGTTCAATGTCCTGAACGAACGACCATCCGCCAACTGGTCGGCCATGAAGTCCATCGACCAGACTTCGTTCGGCGCTTCAGGCACCCTCAGCGGCTCGGGCTTTTCGCGCTGCAAGCGCTTCCTGGGCTTGATCCGCATGTTCAGCTCCAACTCGCGATAGATGCGATAGACGCGCTTGTGGTTCCATTTGAACCCTTTCACGTTCCGCAGATGCAGGAAGCAAAGGCCGAAGCCCCAGGTCTTCTTGGCATTCGTCAACGCGACCAGCCAATCAGCGATCAACTCGTTCTCATCGCTGAGCTTTGGTTGATACCGATAGCAAGTTTCACTGATGCTAAACGCCCTGCAAGCCAAAGCGATGCTGGCGGATCGATAGCGCACCGCCCATTCGGCCATCTCGCGCCTTTGAGACGGTCTCACCACTTTTTTCCAAGAGCTTCCTTCAGAAGATCGTTTTGTATGCTCTTCTCAGCATACATCTTCTTAAGCCGTTTATTCTCCTCATCGAGCTCCTTCATCCGGGCCATCAGGCTGGCGTCCATGCCGCCATACTTGGATCGCCATTTGTAGAAGCTCGCGCTGCTCATACCATGCTCGCGGCAAAGATCGGCAACCGGCACACCGCCTTCCGCCTGCTTCAGGATGCTCATGATCTGAGCGTCGCTGTACTTCGATTTCTTCATCAGAATCTCCTCTTTCATCTTCGAGAAAATTCTACTTTCGCACACCCCTAAATTTCGGGGGGATTACCATACCACTTGGTCTGATCCACTAAGTACCGGTTGAAGGTTTTGACCGGTCAGGTGCGTCTGCGCGTGCGTAACATCTGTCGTCAGGTGTGCCGCGAGAACGATGTTGATAACTTGGGCAGGGTGCTTTCCAGCGATCACGTGTATAAGTTCGTGTCGGCGCCGCCGAAGCTGGCGGCAAGCGATCTGGTCCGGCTGATGAAAGGTCGGTCTTTCCACAAGGTGCAGCGGGAATTCCCGCACCTGAAGAAACGCTACTGGGGCAGGCGGTTTTGGGGCCGAGGCTATTTTTCAACCACCAACGGCGCCATTACGGAAGGCATCGCACTCCAGTACCTCGAACAGCATATCGCAAATCCCAACGGCGCCAGCCGGTCGGTAGTCCAGTTGCGAAGGAAATGCGGGGAAGCCCTTGCATCATGAAACGGGCGCTCTGAGCCAATGTTTCATCAGGCAACGAAATAGCCGACGGATCGCCCCGATCCTTTTCCTGAAGTCGGGGCGATCCGTCGGCTTTCTTGTCAGTTGCTTGTGCTTACACGTTCCACGGCGGCAGCTGTCGCAGTCGTATTGCGAATGATGTCGAGGCTCTTCCGCCACTGCACAGCAGGTGCTTCAGTCACGTAAATCGTATCGCCATCGCGAATGTCGAAGTCTCGTGCCAAGGGGAGCCCGTTGGGCTTGGTTAGGTCGAGCACATAAATAACGCTGACTTCTTCCGATACCTCATTGCGGCCAAGCACCCTATTAGTCAGATCGGCATCTTGCCTGCGGACCACGAACAGGCCGGTTGGGTCGGCATCCCTCGTCCTCAATCCTCCGACTTGCGCGACGGCTTCAAGAGCTGATGGCTGTCTCGATCCAAAAAGTTCATTTGTCTGCTTTCCCGTTGCTCCGAAGATCGTGAAACCACGGGGATCACGCTGAACGAGAATACGGTCTCCTGCTCGTAGAGCTATGTCGTATTCCGGGTGATCATAAACATCTTCAAACCACAGCTCACCTTTGGATTGGTTCCGCAAGACGGTGATTCGCACCACTTCGGCTGGCGCCGTGACCCCTCCCGCAGTTGCGAGCATTTCCATCAACCTGCGGCTCGACCTTTCAATTGGATAGACACCTTGCGACCTAATGCCATCTCCAAGGATTGATACTGTCGCGTCGTCGCCAGCAGCACGTTGAACCAGTACCTGAGGCTCAGGAGTCAGTGTGGCCAGCTTTTCGGTGATGATTTGTCGAAGCCGCTCAGGCGAATTCCCGGCAGCCCGAATGCGACCGGCATATGGAATAAAGACGAACCCGCCCTCATCGACTTGCAGTTCCTGAAGCCTAGAAGCCCCACTTTTTCCGCGTGAGAGCACTCCGTCAGCAACGTTTTCGTATACCGTGAACGATAGTGTGTCTCCTGGGCGGATGCGATCAGGTGCCGCAGCGCCAGCCTTACGGAAACTGGCAGGCAAGCTTGAGGATGGGGAAACCGCAACGATGCGGTTAATCCGCTCATCGACTTCTACGATCTGCGTCCCGCTAGATTCTTCGAATTCGGCATTAAGAATTTCGCCTTTGGTTGGGCCGGGCCGCGGCAAGGCGCAGGCCCCAAGTGCCGTCAAGAGGACAGCAACAGCAATAGGTCGTGTAATGCGAGCAAACACTGGTTTCATGATATGGCCTTCGCCCCACATTTTCTTCTGCGCCGGTAGGACTGGGTCCAGTAGCCGACTGTTCAGGCGACAAAAGGACAGATTTGGGAGGATTAGGCAATCGTCTGCAGAGCGTTTCCTTGACATGTTGCATATAGGATCCACACCGCAGGCGCTGTGCGCGGACTAGGCAATGGGCTAGGAGGATCGTTCAGTCGGCTTATCGACGTTACCTTGGCTTGACTATTTTGAGGGTCACCGACGATCTACATGCGAACAGAGAGCCGATTAGCCCTAAGTGGATATTTCTCTTCTTTTTTGAGACTTAGACGGCTTTGCTGATGGCATGGATGCTCTCTCCTTCTGTGATGTCTTCAACAAACATCACCTTGGCACATTGTGATGCCGTCAGGAGGGGGCATCCATGCCATCAATAAAGCCGACTTAGACCCAGTTTCAGCCTGCTACGAAAGCGCACCGTGAGAAGTGAATTGTCCCGTATTTTTTAGCGAGATCACCAACTTTTTGGTGTGCTCTACAGCGGCTGTCGATGGATAGTATCAATTCTCAATTTTGTCTGTGTCCTGAAGGCTTTGAACCAAACTCCTTGCCTCTTCGATCTGCGGCCGCACATCTGTTGGTCCGGCAATATCGACTGCTTTGCGGAATTGCTCGAGCGCATCTTCGGGACGATTCAGGGCGACAAGGACCTGGCCCAGATGGTACTGAACAATTGGGTCCCCTGGCAGGCCTTGAGCAGCGGACTCGAGATAGGACAAGGCCTCGGCGCTCTGACCACGGCGGTGGAGGATCCAGCCATAGGTATCTTGTAGAGCAGGGGCCTCAGCTTCGCGAAAGCGACGGGCGATGACCCAGGCACGGTCTAGGCTGGCATCGTCGTCGCGATAAGTCGCAAGCAAGCTTGCCAGATTGTTGGCTACGACCACGGGATTGGAGTCCTTTTCGTAGAGCTTCTCGTAGATCTCGATGGCAGTATCGATATTCCCGTCTCGCTCCTCGTAGGAAGCCTTGGCCCAGAGAAGATCAGGGTTGTCCGGGTTCTGGCCTAAGCTCTCGTCGATGATGGATTTGGCCGCCTCTCGATCGCCCTTCATGAGTTCCAATCGGGACAAAGACAGCCAAATCCGTGGCAAGACTGGGTTTTCGGCCAAGAGACTTCGGTAAATGGTTTCGGCTGCGTCCAGATTGCCGTTTGAAGTCTGGACCTCGGCCAAAACAACCTCCAGCTCTCGGTTGGCGGGGTCCTCCTCTTTCAGCACTTTTGCAAGAGCCAAAGCTCCCGCTTTATCGCCTGTGCTAAGTCTGGCACGAAGCAGGGCGATCTTAGTGCCGAGGTTCGCTTCGGCACTATTCGCGAGCTCTTCAAGGAAAGACATTGCCGTATCTGTGCCTTGCTGTCTGTTTAGACGCTCGGCCTCAAGCTCATTGGCGGCTTGGATCGCCGTGTTATCGCCAGTGCGGCGCAAGGCATCCACGACGCTTCGAGCTCGGTCGAAATCTTCGAGACGAAGATAGAGCTGACCTAGAGTGATGAGTATCTCGGTATTGGATGGAGCGAGGCGTAGTGCCGACAGCAAGATGTCCTCTGCCGGCAAATAGCTTTCTTCGTTCATTAAGATCTGGGCATAACGCAGCGTTTCAGCGGGAGCGTTGCCGGATGCTTGCACCGCTTGAGCGAGATAATCTCTGGCCAATTCCGATTGTCCGGCGCGTGCGTATGCATTTGCAATGAGGGTCATCGCCTCAGCGTCCTGCGGTTGCTGATCAAGCGCGATCCGGAGAGCACCGATTGCGGCATCGGTGTCATCAGCCTCGACTTGCCAGTGGGCCTGCATCTTGAGCGCCTCGGGATGGTTCGCGTTTTCCGCCAGCACCTGCTCGACATTCGTGCGAGCGCCGACCTCGTTACCCGTCACCAGAAGCATTTTGGCCAAAGTTATCCTGGTATCTTGTGATTGTTCCGATGATTCGGTCTCCGTCAGCACTTCCTGGAGCGTCGCAATCGCTTCAGTTCGGTTTCCCACGGAAAACTCGAAACTTGCTTCGATGGTCTGGAAAGGTACCGGATCGGCGCGCTCTGCAATGGCCCTCGCGATCTCGGCCCGAACGGTCTCGGAGTCTCGGTAGGCCACGAGGAACCTGATGAGATCAATTGTCGGGTCCGGATCGTCATCGGCGGAAGCACTTGCCATTTGGCGGAGGACATCTTCTGCCGCATCCAGGTTGCTGCGCGAGACATAGAACCGGACCAACGTCTCTTTGTGTGCCGCTTCATTTGGGAAGACTTCGATCATCTCGCGAAGCTGCGCCTCAATCCCCCTATTGTCGCCGAGCATTGCCAAGACCCGGAGCCGCTCCTGATAATAGAGGCTTTTCTTGGGCTCGTTTGCGATCATCCAGTCGATTTCAGAAAGTGCCCGGGTGAAATCTTGCTCACGTATGGAATTGTCCATGATCACATTGCGCAAGAGCAGGCTCTCTGGTTTTTCTGCGAGCATCAGATCAGCCTGCCGAGCTAGGTCTCGGCGCTCTGTGGGGCTATCCTCTTCAATGGCCGCTCGATATTGGCGCAGAAGTGAAATGATCTTTATCCGTGGATCATCTGTATCAGGGGACAATTCGATGGCCTGCGCACCGTGGCGTTCCAGCTCTTCCCAGTTTCCGTCGGAAAAGGCCATCTCAGCGAGTATGATCCGACTTTCAAGATCTTCGGGAAATGCCTCTGCCAAGTATAAATATTGACGATATGCTCCACGGAGGTTGCCCCTTTCCATCTGCAACTCGGCCATGGCACGCCGTGCTCCTACGTGCTTGCCTTGCAGGTCGAAAACATTGCGCAACTCGACCATTGCTCGGTCAAGGTCACCGTCCGAAATCAGCGAAAGCGCGTTTTGGTAATGCTTCTCGGCTCGCTCCTCAACGGAGTCACATGCGGCGAGGAAAAATACGCAGCTCAATAGAAGAATTGTGGATCGGAGGTGGGTTAGAACTCGCAAAACTAAGTTCCTCATAGGGTGAAATTTGTAGACTTGGTCGCAGAGTAGGTATCACCGGGCTTTCTCGCCGAGCGAACGTGAGTCGGCAAGGCCATTGGACCGCATCGCACTTGAGTACTCAAGTTTGGCCTCTCGAATATTGTTGATGTGTGGATAACCTTTGAAATTCGAGAGAATTGTTGAGCATCGTGGGACAGTCGCCCTTTATGTAGGTGTTTCAAGCTTCCCAGCGCAACTGTGGGTATTGAGCTATCTCAGGGCCCTAGAAAACCGCGTCAGCGCTTACACTGAAGGATAGGCTGGCTGTATCCGGGCAGTCTTGTTTATGCATTGCCTTTCCCTGCAATCTTTGGAGTGGCCCGCATGACACGTCACTGTTTTTCTGTTGAAATGCCGCCATAAGTGAGGGTTGCTTGACGATAATCTCATGTGCTCCCTCAATCGTCCGACCTCAGTCTTCGGAGCATATAGTCAACTCACTTGCCGGCCATAACGACCTAGGCAACAGCGTGATTATCCATGTCCCAACAAACTTTGTGAATTCGTCCAGATCGAGTTGCGACTTGTCGTATACTTTTGACTGGTCTGAAATAACCCGCACGATATCCACTGGACCGATAGCGTGCTGAAGCGCCACAGATGCCCGCGCCATATGTCGCCGCGACGTAATCAGGGCCACCGCGTCTGTGTCGGGCTTGGTGTCCAGCCAGCAGGCCGTTTCCAGAGCATTTTCGATGGTCGAATGTGCGTCCGGGGCGAGAACGATATGCCTACTCTCGATCTGTCTGGTCTGTTGAGAGCTTGGATCGAAAAGCTGTGGGAAGCGAGTTGGGATCAAGCCTGAAGTACGATTTGCGCCTGTTATCAGTAGGTGATCCAGGCGGTTGGATGCAAGAAGTTCGAGGCCGAGGTCGATACGATCATATGCGCCTGTAAACACGACTGCTGTGCGCGGAAGGTCGTCAACTCCTTCAAGTTGGCCTGTATCAGCTGTTCGAGACATGAAGTCGAACAGGAGCAAGAATACGATCGTAGAGCCAAGTCCCACGATGGAGAGTATACGGAAGACCATTTTGAAGAGGTCAAGTACTAATCGCAAAAGCATTCGTCCTCTGGAACCGAATCTGACTTGCTTGTGTCTCACGCTTTTGAGCCTATGACCACAAACTGAAAGAGCGTCGATGCTTTGCCCATAAAACGGGCTTCTCAAAATGACGGAAGCCACCCTGAGTGTCGATCAGTTGGGGCAGCAGCTAAGTAGAGTGTGCAAAACCTCGCCCTTTGATTGGCTTGGGATAGACTTGGCGGGATCATAAGGCCGGTTCCCGATGCCCAAGCAGCCTGCCTTTCCCGGCCTACGGGACGCGATGAAGAAGAAGCAGACACGGCCAGAGAAGTTCCTCGCCGAGATGAACCAGGTGGTGCCGTGGACACGGCTGCTTGTGCTGATCGATCCACACTATCCCAAGGCGGGGCCGAATGGCAGGCGTCCGCCGATGCCACTGGAGACGATGCTGCGGGTGCACTTCCTCCAGAGGGGCAACGACTGGTATTTCCGGATGAGAGCGCATGTGGGCGTTGATGCCGAAATCGGCATCGTGCGCAGTTTGGAGACCACGACGGCCAAGGTCCACGACAGCCAGGTCTGGGACGACCTTCTGCACAGCAAAGAGACATCGGTCTGGGCGGACAAGGGTTATGTCAGCGCCACGCGGGGAGCCGCGTTCTCCGACCCCGGCAAATTCTGGGGAGCCATGAGAAAGGCGCCGAAGGGTGGCGCGCTGCACCCCATCGGCGAAGACATAAAGCGGATCATCGCCAGGGTCTGGGCTCGGGTCGAGCATCCCTTCCGGGTGCTCAAGCGCCAGTTCGGGTATCTCAAGACCCGCTACCGCGGCCTCGCAAAGAACCGCGCGCAGCTCTTCACGCTGTTCGCCATCGGCAACCTGTTTCTCGTCTGACGCAGGCTGATGACATGAGGCGGAGTCTGCCCAAAATGCACCAAATCGTCCGGAAGGCGGCGCCGACGGCACGAAATCAGTCACCAACGACAGCGAACCAGTCCCCCGAAGCGTTCAACCCAAAATCTCCCCAGAGCCGAAGGCGTTGATCAGACGTTCCCTAAGTTGGGTCAAGGCCTATGCCGTTTGCTGTACAGAAATCACTTCGTTTTGAACTTCGTTGGCACCAGCTCACCTACTCGTAATCTGCTATCAAGAGGTTCCGTCCCCTCAATATGACATTTCGCTGTACAACGAACAGGTTCGACTAACGGTAATACTCCGTGAGTTGTGATCTTAAGCGGTCCTTTGCGGCTTGGGGCGGATGCGGAACGCCAGGAGCCAGCCTGTGAGGAAGCCTCCCAAATGGGCTTGCCATGCAAGCTGGCCGTCCATTGCCCACCAAAGCACGAGGTTCAATGCTAAAAGAACAAGTATGACCATGGCGACGCGCCAGCGCCCTTCGTCATCTGCATGGTTTGCCACATATTCCCAAGCGAGTACTGCTCCCAGCAGACCGAACAAGGCTCCCGAAGCGCCCACCATTGGGCGAAGAGTAGGGGCCAATAAGGCAAAAACAGCCGCGGCCCCGAGGGTTGCAGCGAAGTATATGACAATGAAGCTGACCTGGCCGACGCGGTCCAGCACCGCGCGGCCGAGTGACCAAAGGGTGATCATGTTCACGGTTAGGTGCACCAGACCTCCATGGAGAAAACTGAAGGTTATAAACATGGTATATGGCTGGGCCGCGTAGTTAGGCTTCCAGTCGTGGAGCAAGCCAGGCCAGAAGGCCCCATTGAAGTACATGATTTGTCGCATGTGCGCTGGACCAAAGATGCCCAAGTCGCTGAGTGTAAGCGAGGCTTCGATCACGCAACAGGACGCGACTAGACCATAAAAAAAGAGACGCTTCGGTTCCAGGACTTCCTCCAATGCTTAAAGGGATAGCGCTTTCACAGGTCCCTGCTGCTTCGCTCGGCTAGGGCACGATTCTGAAAATTTGCTTTATTTAACAATCAAGAGGTTTCCAATCTTGAAACAATCCAGGGTCTTGTTGTGCCATTGTTGCCGAGTCGAAGGCCGTCGTCTATTATGAACCGCAAATTTGCCAATTAAATGCCATACATCGGGAGTGTGTTGTTGACTCGGATCGAGGGCCGATGCTACCTGTAGATAGATATTTTTTTTGCAGTAGGATGACTGCGAGACAGTAGTGGGGAAGGTCATGAAAAAGTTTACGACTTTAGCGTTCATCGGGGGGTTCTCGATGGTTGCAGGGGCGGCGATGTCTGCGTCAGTTACGATAGACGACTTCACTGCGGGCGGGCAGATCGCTTCTGCAGCCACGAATGTGGGGGACCCTACGCCTCAGAAAGATGGCAACACCATTCTAGTGGGTAATGTGCTTGGTGGATCTCGGGGGTTGGCGGTGATAACCAATCCTGCGCGTGTAACGGGGACGCCTACCGACATAAATAATGCTTCACTTGAAGTTGACCCAACATCCTCTGCAACGGATATTGTGACTGGCAATACGGTTACCGGTATTATCAGCTTCAACAACAACTCTAATCAGACTAGCACGGGTGTACTTGTTTACAGCGGTGCGGGAGCTAGTGTTGTGGAGCCGGATATCCAGGACACTACGCCTGCCGACAACCTTGCTGATTTTACGGTCGACACAACTGCACCGTTTTCTCCGACACCGACTGCAGCGGAGCTTGGTATCACGACATTTGGACTTAATGCTGATATCACTGGCGGGAATTCAGCGAATAACAGATTTTTCTTTGACGTCCTCTCAGCTGATCTGAATGTTAACATCGGTATCTACGGTTACGATACAGCTGGTAACCTTGCTGCTGCGTATGGTGAAGATCTGATCGGGGGATTTAGTGAATATGCTGCTTTTAATGAGTTCACGTACTTTGGGGGTTATAACACTAACTTCTGGTCTAGCACGGCGCTGGGAGCACTAGCGTTCGTTGTTCAGAACGACCCTCTTTCACCGGTTGATGCGGTGCTCGGATCTATTTCAGTGGTACCCTTGCCTGCTTCGGCGTTGCTGCTTCTCGGCGGCTTGGGTGGCTTAGGCTTTATGTCGGGTGCAAAGCGGCGGCGGCGTAAGGTAGCTTGATATTCATGCTGACCATTAGTTGATGGTCAGCTATGATGAAATAGAGGATTGCCCGTGACGATAGTGTGTCGTCGCGGGCTTTCATATTTTGAGATCAGAGACAGTAAGTCTGGATTTGGTCGCGGCCAATCATCAACCTGGAGGGCTGAGCCAAAGAGGGGCTTGTGACAGCTGCTTCAACAAGCCGCAGAAGGTTAGGCCCATATTCGATAGCATCTTACGCGGCTTTCCGCCCGAACATTAGCATACCCCTTGTTTCTTCAGTAATGTGAAGTTATCGACGATCCAACGGGCAGGAAAACAAACAAACGGGCAGACGTGGTGGGATCAGGCAGGCTGCTTTCATGTAAATCGAAAACTCTTATTGCTTCAGTCGAGCCTGTCGTGTGTTTGGGCCAGACAGTTACGTCTGTTCGGAAAGTGTTATCCTACGTCACCGACGCCCTTCTGAGTACACCAGCAAAACGCCTAACGGAAAATCCCAGACAACCTGAGATCTTGACCAAAATTTGCAACTTCCAACTGTTGCAGTCTTTTAAAAATACTGTTTCTGCCAGATTATTGCCCGACTACAGGGTGAGAATACTCCATAACGCCTTTCCACGGCATGGGAAGTGAATGGAGAGCAGAATGACCGCACTTAACCCGACGCGTGCGCACCTCCTCGAGACCTTTGGGTTGGATCTCGAGCTGACACAGGGTGTTGGCTGTCGGCTTGTCGACAAAGATGGCCGCGAATATCTTGATTTTCTTGCACAGTATGGGGCTTTGCCCTTTGGCCACAACCCATCAGACATTTGGGATGCGCTGCGGGAACAGCAGGTCCTTTCAAGCCCGGCGATGGTGCAACCGCTGCGCCCCCTTGAAGCTGAGCGTCTGGCCGAGACCTTGGCGCGCATCACACCGCATGATCTGAGCGTTGTGACGTTGGCAAACTCGGGTGCAGAAGCGGTTGAGGCCGCGATTAAACTCGCGCGGGCACGAACGGGTCGTGACATCATTCTCTCAACCCAAAACGGCTTCCATGGAAAGACCATGGGGGCTTTGTCGGCGACCGGCAAACCCATGTATCAAAAGGACTTTGGCGGACCTGCCCGCGGATTCGAGTACATCGCGTTTGGTGAGCTCGATGCACTTGAGGCGAAGCTTCTGGCCAATCGAGGCAACATTGCTGCTTTTGTTGTTGAGCCGATCCAAGGTGAAGGCGGCGTAGTCTGCCCTGCTGATGAGGGTTACCTCGATGGCGTTATCGCTCTCTGCCGCAAATATGGCGTGCTGAGTATTGTCGATGAGATTCAAACTGGGCTCGGCCGCACCGGTCGGCTGTTCGCCTGCGAAGAAGCCGAGCAGGCGCCGGACATGCTACTACTCGGCAAAGCTCTGGGCGGTGGTTTGATGCCGATCTCGGCGGTCGTCGTACGTCCGGAGATTTGGGATGATCGCTTCGGTTTCCTGCACAGTTCGACTTTCGCCAATAACAACCTTGCCAGCGCGGCAGCCAATGCATCGCTCGATCTGCTCCTGAAGGACGACCGCGCGCTGATCAAAGAGGTTGAGGAAAACGGCCGCTATTTCCAAGCCCAGCTGGAAGCGCTGAAACAGCGTTATCCCGAGGTTCTGAGCGGGGTCCGCGGTCGTGGCTATATGCGCGGTCTTGAGTTCCGGAAGCCATTCGAGAGAGGCGACTCCGCGTCCATGGCATTCTGTGGCCTGAACGGCGGGTTCATCGGTCTCTTGAGCTCCTATCTCCTCAATGTCCAAGGTGTCCTCACGGCGCCCGTCTTTAACAATGCCAATGTCATGCGCTTACAGCCGCCTTTGATCGCGGGGACGTCTGAGATCGACCAGTGCGTCGCGGCCCTGGACGCCCTGTGTGATGTGCTTGATCGCGGGGACTACCGAGCGCTGATGCAGCATCTGGTGACACCGGATCGGCAGGCGCAATTAGCTGAGACAATGCCTTACGTGCCCCAGCAGGGCCCTGCCAGATCCTTGCCCGGACCAACGGCAGGTCGGTTCTGTTTCCTCATCCACTACACAGAGGAAGAGGATCTTTTGCGGTCTGATCCTTCCTTTAGCCAATTCACTTCCGAGGAACGTGCAAATTGGATGGAGTGGGTAAAGCGTATCGGCCCAGGGTTCGCGTGGCCCGTTTCGGGGGGCGCGTCCCGCACCGGAGCGACGGCGGAAGGTATGATTATGTCTGTACCGCTCCTGCCGAGGGATATGGTTGGTAAAGGTCGTAAAGCAGCTCGGACTATGATCCAGTCTTCGGTTGATATGGCGGCCGAGTTTGGAGCCAGTCGGCTCGGCCTTGGCGCGTTCACCTCGATCGTGACGAACGGTGGTGCCGCGGTCGCTGGCCGCGGTGTACCGATCACCAGCGGCAATACACTCACGACGGTTTCTGGCGTGACCGCCCTCGAACGGGCGGCCCGCAGGGTCGGTATTGATCCGACCAGCGCGCATATCGTTGTGGTTGGTGCCACCGGTGCGATCGGGCGGCTTGCAAGCATGATGCTCGCCCGCCGGGCAAAACGTCTCACCCTGGTTGGCAATGCCAAGAACAGCCAGGCGCAAAAGTTCTTAGACAAAGTGGCGGATGAGGTCGTGTTTACTTTGACCAAAGAGCGCCCAACGCCCCGAGCTGGCGAACTCAGTGCCACGGTGCGGGAGCTCCTGCGTGCAAAAGGCTCAGACTTGTCCAAAGGAATGGCGGATAAGTTTGCCCGCGCCTGTGCGGAATATGGACGAGAAGTCCCAATCGCAGCGACGACCGATTTGGAGGGCGCGCTGGAAACAGCGGATCTGGTCTTGGTGGCCACCAGTGCTGAGGTGACATTCCTTGACCCTTCACAGCTTCGTCCGGGGACCGTCGTATGTGACGTGGCGCGGCCGCCAAATGTGGCTCAAGTGGATCTCTCTGATAAGGGCGTGCTGGTTTTCGACGGCGGCTTGGTCAGACCTCCATTTCCAGTGAATCTTGGACCTTTCCAGACCCTTCCGGAAGACCTGTGCTGGGGCTGTCTCGGCGAGACGATGCTCCTAGCGCTTGAGGGAGAGACTGATGATTACAGTCTGGGGCGGGACCTGAACCTGGCGGATGCGGACCGGATATCCGAAATGGCGCGCCGACATGGCTTCGAGCCTGCCGAGCCACAGTGGTATGGGCAGTCTTTGGAGGATGCCGATTTTGAACGCGTCGCTGCGGCTGTTTTGATGCGGCAAGCAGCGGAGGTTCCGGCAAAGGTAGCTGCGACGATCTGGGCGGCGGAATGACCCACCTCATCGAGTAGACAAGAGTCCGCTCCCCTTCCAGTTCTTAGCGCCGAAGGGTTCCAGGTGGTTGGTCCTGGCCCAACCGGCCGGAGAGCTGTTTAGCCCGTGATGAGAATGTTGTCGTTTCTTCCGACTTCATTGGGTCATGCGAGCGGCTCATCCTGCCATCAGCCTGAGGACTGGCACTCTCGCGAACTGCGCAAGACGTGCATCGTGCCGTGCGCTACGGTGCAAAGGAGCCTCCCGTCGTGGCATCTGAGAAACAAAGGAGGCCCTTTTTATCCATGTTGTCAGCGTATTTTGTCGGTCGAATTGCGCAGGCAGGGGTTAGAATTAACCAGAGATGAAACAGCCTCAAGTTCGATGCTGAAAGACAATGCGACAATGCGCAGGAAGACCGGCAGGTCCTGACGAGCGCCACGAGAGGTGTATTCGCAGCCGTTGGTTCGTTGGACTGGAGGCCGGGTCCCTTGGTTGAACAGATAGTCGCCTGCTCCAAAGCCGCTTTGCCCTGGGCATCATTCTCCAACACGTTGCCAGGAAAGGTCTTGCTCCGGCAAACAGTATCAAGAGATTAGATTTCTTACCCTCAGAGCGCGCCTCCGTGTCCTCTTACGCGTCCACCTCATATTTCATTGAGATGAATGAATGGAGAATCCCGACCGTTGACCAGTGGGGTGTCAGTTTCTCCATGTTATTCAAGCTTATATTGAGCTACCCAGGGTCATCCTGAGGGACAATGCCGAATGTCATTCAGAGCGGAGTGACCTCTCGAAATAGGTTTTACTCCCCTGTGTAGCGGAGGATCGGTACGGGCGCATTGCTGCGGTCGATTTCATATCGCGGTGTTTGGCTCTCAGGTTCAGCCGGGACAAAATCCACGGACACGTCGTCTGAATGCTGCCTGTCCCACCCAGTCAGTGTACCATTTTTGTGGTAGCGCGCTGTATCTGTCCATCCGGCTGACCAAAAGAGGAGCGGGTCGAAATAGGCATCGCGCCCTGATGCATTGTAGTCGATGGAATGGAGGCGTTTCTCACCGTAAGGTCCGATCTCATATTGGCGTACTTGGTGTTCAGGGAAGTCGATGGAGATCATGGCTGGAGCGCTGTCATGAACGCCATTGCTTGCGAAAACACCAATATCGACCCGCGAATACCGCCGCTCTGCGGGCTTCTTACTTTGGGGGATTGGTGCGGTCCACGGGTCGTGCCAGGCAATGCGAATCCGTGCTATACGGCGATCTATCCCTTGCGGTTTGATCGTTACGCGCTGAGGGTCGCCATTCAGCAAGCGCCATTCGAAGGTTAAGGGCTGGTCATTTGGGGCGGACGTATCTTCGGCACTCACCACCAGCTCACGTTCCCAAGCGAAATCGCGCCAAAGACGGCCGATCGCGGAGGGTGTGTCTATGAGGCGTTCGTTCAGGTTTGCAAGGCCAGCCGCCTCGGCGAAATCCCCTTCGATGACACGCAACTGTACCAGCGGCGGAATGTCTTCGGGACGTAGTTTTGATGCCATTTCAACCATACGGCCAACGCGGATCAAACGACCATCGAATGCAGATGGATGTGCGAGCCCTGACAGGTAGTCCGCCCGTGTCGAGACTGTTTTGAGGTTACGGCGTAGGATCATTTGTACGGTCGGCGCAACAAGACGCTGCTCACGCAGAAACTCAAATGTATCTTGGGGCAGGGCCGCGAGCGTCATCGCAATCGCGTTGAGAAACAGCCTATCTGACCCTGACGACCCTTGGCTTATGATCATGTAAGGCCAGTTTGCCGGGAAGCGATCCTCGGCATCATGATCGCGGTGTTCGGGATAAACGTAGATATGGTTGTTTGCGTATAAGGCTGATGAGATAGAGTCCCACGGGGCATTCGTCATTGCAAGGCGTGGCAGGCTACGCGGCGCCGGACCGCCCTTCATAGCGGTTGAAGAATTTCCAAAAACCACGGCCGGGAAGAAAATCTGACCCGCGAGACCAAAGTCGAGTTTATTGGCAACGAGATCGGAGCTGTACTTGATGTGCGTGAGACTAGGATAGAGTTCTGGTTCCAGCAGTGAATGGCCACGGTCTCGATTGTCGTAGAGGACACCTCTGAAGCCGTTGATGGTATTTTGACCGCTTACGACCCGCAGGAGCTTTGCCCCATTTTGAGTATTGTTGGCCCCTACGATAGGGAGACCCGGGTTGGCCTCGGGCAACTTCAACCCCATGGCTGCCCAAATTCCTGGCTGGACCTGGACGAGATCGTCCTTCGTTAGGAGCGCGTCGCCGGCCCGGGCTGGCAGGTTCAGCAAACCAAAGCAAAGCGTGCAGCACAGAACATTGATGAAAATACGCATATGCATTTTCTGGCAAAGCCGGTCGCTCAAGTCTATTGGTTTATCTCAGATTTGGACACCCATTTTACCTTCTAGCATCGCTCTGAACTTGCTCTACCGACCTTTTTAGGAAACCATGATCAACGTCGGGGGTAACTGAAATCTCTATTTGGCAGTCACGCTCGAACGATATCAATCAAGTGGTGAACGGCAGGAAGGAAGAGGTGGGAGAGCTCAACAAGCCGTAGATTTACTGTAGCAGAGAAGTGCATGCGCGCTGCAGCACGCGAGTTCGTGACGCGAAATGACGTGTACTGGAACGACGATATCGCGAAAGACGATTGAGTGATTTTTGAAACCCATCTTTTCAGCGTTGCGGGACAAAAATGGACCAGCCTCGGACGTTCTCTATCGCCAATGACCGATAGTCCCATCATCGTGCAAGATGGCCTTTAGCGAGTCATCGCGTCACTCTGGCCACCTCATCGGTAGCGCTCAAAAGATACCTTTTTGACTCTATCCGCAGAATTGCCGAGGCCAAAGTTGGCTGGCGCGTTATGGGGCTTGTTGCTATGTGGAAAACTGACCAGTCTTGGTATCTTGAAGCAAGCCCGTAGCGAGGAGCGGAGTATCGTTGTCTTTGAAGCCGCGTGAAATCCTTGTTGTCGATCTGGACGGCACACTCCTGCGCAGCGACATGCTCTTTGAGAGTTTTTGGTCGGCCTTCGGGCGTGACTGGCGTAGTCCTTTCCTTTCAGTGGCAGCCCTCAACGGTGGTCGGGCTTCGCTGAAGCGCCATCTCGCGGAGGTTTCAGCCGTCGAGGCTGCTACGCTCCCTTACGATCCGAAAGTGATTGCCTTCGTTCAAGAGTGGCGCGAGTCCGGCGGTAGAACAGCGCTTGTGACGGCCAGCGATCATAATCTTGCCGAAGCAATCGCTGCTTACCTGGGCCTCTTCGATGAGGTCCATGGCTCCGATGGCAAACTGAACCTGAAGGGCGACTGCAAGGGACAATTTCTGGAGGAGCGGTACGGGTCGAGGGGCTTTGTCTACATGGGCGATGCCAAGGCCGATCTGCCGATCTGGAAGAAGGCAAACAAGGCCATCACTGTCAACGCCCCTGCTGCACTGCGCCGGGAAGTTGAGCGCGTCTGCAACAGTGTCGAGCATCTCGTAACAGATGCACAGTCAGTTAGACCGTACATAAAAGCTTTGCGACCACATCAGTGGCTGAAAAATGTATTGGTTTTCTTGCCCATGCTGGCGGCGCATCAGCTCGACGGCCAGACAGTCCTTCTATCGTGGCTGGCCTTCGTTTGCTTCAGCCTCGTGGCGTCGAGCGTCTACGTGCTGAACGACCTTCTCGATCTCTCCGCCGATCGTGCGCACCCACGTAAGAAACTACGGCCCTTTGCTTCTGGCAGTATTCCGATTTCTCACGGCGCATGGATGGCAGCAGGGCTGCTTATCCTGGGTGGCCTGCTCGCGATCAGCATCAGCCCGCCATTCCTACTGGCAATGGTGACGTATTACCTCCTGACTACCGCCTATTCCCTGCATCTCAAGCGCCGGATCATCGTCGACATCTGTGTGCTGGCCGGGCTCTATACGGCCCGGATCATCGCAGGCGGTGTCGCCACCGACATTCCGCTGTCAGTGTGGCTGCTCGCGTTCTCAGTGTTCTTTTTCTTGGCGTTGGCTGCGGTAAAACGCCAAGCCGAGTTGATCGACAGCGCCAAACGCGGCACCCTCAAGGCCAGCGGACGTGGCTACCACGTGGATGACCTGCCGATCATCTCGATGATCGCAATCGGCGCCGGCTATGTTTCGGTGTTGGTCATGACGCTCTACGTCAACTCGCCTGCCGTAGTCGAACTCTATTCTCATCCAGAGGCCCTGTGGGGCGTCTGCGCCGTCTTGCTCTACTGGATCAGTCGCACTGTCATGGTGGCCCATCGGGGCCACATGCATGACGATCCAGTCGTTTATGCCGCGAAGGACCGGATCAGCCAGATGTGCCTGCTGATCATTCTCGGCTTTGTTCTTGGGGGTACGCTGGCATGACCCTCCAGACGCTTATCCTGCGATACGCCGGCTTTGCCCTGTTGGCGACCATCGCCAACCTCGCCATCCAACGGTTTGTCCTGCAGTTCGGGGAAACAGCCTACCATTTCGCAGGTGCTGTCGGCGCAGGTACCATTGTCGGCTTGGTGATCAAGTACGTGCTCGACAAGCGTTGGATCTTCTACGACGTTGAGACCGGCGTGAAGAACCACAGCCGGAAGTTTTCGCTTTACACGGCCATGGGGCTGGTCACGACGGCGATCTTCTGGGGCATAGAAACAGCGTTCTGGCTGATCTGGCAAACCGACATGATGCGTGAGCTCGGAGCAATCCTGGGTCTCTCGGTCGGCTATGTTGTGAAGTACAACCTCGATCGGCGCTTTGTGTTTACTGACCAGCAATTGGCGGCGTCTACATGAAGTTGGCGGGATGGGGGCGATATCCGGTGCTGGAGGCGCGGGTGCATCGGCCGCGCAGCGTGGACGCAGTGCGGCAACTGGTCGTCGCCGAGCCGAGTTTAATCGCCCGAGGCAATGGGCGTGCCTATGGCGACAGCGCCATCAACACCTCCGCTACCATAGAGATGTGCCACCTCAACCGGATGATGAGTTTCGAGCCTGCTTCCGGTCAGCTTGTTGCCGAAGCCGGGGTCTTACTTGGCGACATAATTGCCGCATTTCTCCCGCGCGGCTGGTTCCCGATGGTCACCCCGGGGACCAAGTTTGTCACGCTGGGCGGCGCGATCGCGGCTGACGTCCACGGCAAAAACCACCATCGGGATGGAAGCTTCCGCACTTGCGTCGACTGGCTTGATGTCATGGGGCCCGATGGGCAAACCCGCCGCTGCTCCCCACAAGACGATGCAAGCCTGTTCGACCACACGCTGGGCGGCATGGGCCTGACTGGTATCATCCTGCGCGCGGCTATCCGTCTGCGGCCGGTGGAGACCGCCTGGATCCGCCAGACAACCACTGTGGCCCCGAACTTGAAGGCTGCTATGGCTGCGTTCGAGGCCGCGCAGGACGCCACATATTCGGTGGCCTGGATTGATTGCCTCGGCACAGGCGGCAATCTCGGCCGCTCCCTTGTGATGCTCGGGGAGCATGCGGTCCGCGCCGATCTGGCACCGCAGCAGGCGCAGGCGCCGCTCCAGATCAAGTCCAAGCGCAAGCTCAGGGTCCGGATGGACTTCCCCGCCTTCACGCTAAACAGCCTGACGGTGCGGGCCTTCAACGCTTTCTATTACTGGGCTGGAGCACGGAAGACCGGCACGCAACTGGTCGACTGGGACAGTTACTTCTATCCGCTCGATGCCATCCTGGCGTGGAACCGAATCTATGGGCGGAAGGGATTCGCGCAATTCCAGTGCGCTTTGCCATTAGACAAATCCGAGATCGGGCTTACCGCGCTGCTCTCCGAAATCGCCAGGGCCGGGTCCGGGTCCTTCCTTGGGGTGCTAAAGCGCTTCGGCACACAGGACGGCGCCTTTTCCTTCCCGATGGAAGGCTACACCCTGGCGTTGGACTTTCCCGTCACGTCCAAGTCCCTCGCGTTGCTGGAACGCCTCGACCAGATCACGATCGCACATGGTGGCCGTTTCTATCTTGCGAAGGACAGCCGCATGACAAGCGTGACGCTAAGCGCGTCAGATCCCCGAATGACAGATTTCCAAGCCTACCGCGATCGTGAAGGGTTCACCAACCGGTTCCGGTCGGCCCAATCAGAAAGGTTGGCTCTGTGACGAAACCCTCTGTTCTTATCATCGGCGCCCGATCAGACATTGGCAGAGCCGTAGCGCACAAGTTCGCGGGGCTCGGCTACTCTGTTCAGCTGGCTGCGCGCGATGTCTCCACCCTTGAAGCCGACAAGACCGACATGGAGTTGCGCTACGGGGTTTTGGTCAGCTTGGAGGAGTTCGATGCGTTAGCCACGGGCAAGCACGAAGCCTTTGTCGCAGCACTTCCTGCGCTCCCGCAGATCGTGGTATGTGCAGTCGGCCTAATGGGGCAACAAGCGGAGTCCGAATGCGACATTGAAGCCGCGGCCCGCGTCATGCGGAGTAACTACGAAGGTCCCGCCAGCATTCTCTCAATCCTAGCAAACCGTTTTGAAGAGCGCGGCAGTGGCACCATTGTCGGCATCAGCTCAGTCGCCGGAGACCGCGGCAGGGCCACGAACTATGTTTACGGCTCCGCCAAGGCAGGCTTCACAGCATTCCTCTCAGGCCTGCGAAACCGCCTTGCGAAACGCGGCGTTCATGTCGTGACAGTCCTTCCAGGCTTTGTTGTGACACAGATGACTGAAGGCATGGATCTTCCTGGGAGGCTCACTGCCGAACCGAGCGAGGTCGCGCAGGCCATCGCTCGCGCAGTAGAACGAAAGACGGACGTGATCTATGTACGCTCGATCTGGCGCTTGATTATGTTGGTCATCCGGAACATCCCGGAGCGGATTTTCAAGCGGATGAGCATATAATGAGCGACCAAAGCTGAGTTCCTCTGGTATTGGGATAATTCTGGCGGCATCGGAAGCTTTTGTCGAAAGCGAAAGAACTTCGTAGGATCGAACGCAGTCAACGATAGGTCCAAGCTTCAACTTTGGTTCAAGTTGAAAAGCGAATGAAGCGAGACAGCATCGGAACCTGTGGAGATGCGGCGACCGAACAAATAGTGAGGGACGTGTCGAGCGAAAATATCCGATTACTACAGATAGTATCGTTATTTCGGGGTGTGATCCGTACTTAAGTAATAGAATTTAAATGATATTATGAGATCATTTCTTCGGTACGAAATCCGATACAAAATACTATTCAAAATCGGAGGTTTTTTCAGATGGTGTCACGAGCGATGCGGAGCGCACCGACTGAGCAACATATGCTCGGGTTGTACTTTATTCACCGCTATCGGTTCCTCACTGTCAGACAGTTTGCTGCGGTCACGGGTTTGAAAGAGAAGAGCGCATCTGAAGTTCTTCTACGGTATGAACGGCGGGGGTTCCTCGATCATTTTGGCAATGTCGGGATCCGTGGGTACGGCAAGACCCCAAAGGTTTATTTCCTGAAGCGCGCTGGCTATGACCTCCTCGCTGAGGAAAGCGGTATCCCATATGAACTCCTCGGCGACTTCAAGAAGGCGAAAGTAAATACCCGATGGTCTCCACAGATGTACCATCGTCTGGCAACACTTGACGCGCTCATAGCGCTTGAAGTGGGCGTGATCGCAAGACCGCATATTCAGGTCGCGGAGACCTTCATTGAGTACAGGCAACGCAAAGTGAACCAGAGCTGGCGACCCGAAACATCTGACTATGTCGCCGACGCCCGCACACCGGAAAACAGGATCATTCCAGATGCGGGCTTCATTCTGGAGAATGTTGAAAGCGGCAAGCGTGCGCTGTTCTTCTTGGAGATCGATATGGGCACCGAGCGGATCACGTCCAAACTCGGGCATGGACAGCGGTTCAGCGTGCATCACAAGATACGTCAGTACGATCGGTATCTGCAAAGCGGCATGTTCCAAAGGACCTATGCGCCCTGGGGTGAGTTTACCTTCTTCACGCTGCTTTTTGTCACAACGACTGAGACGCGGCTGGACAACATGCGCAAGGCCCTGAGCAACTTGCCGCCGTCGTTGCACGGCTACTACCGATTCAATACGCTCGATGTGGTGCTTGCTGATTTCTTCAACGGTGCGTGGCGGGCGCGGGTGATTGAGGACGAAAACAGGTACCGTCTGATTAGGGAGGAATAATATGAAGGTCACAATCACAACCGGAGAGCGCGCAAGGGGGCTGCTTGGCGGCACCACCGAACGCTTCGTCAAGTGCCAGATCCAGCTGACGCCAGAAGAGGAAGTGGTTTTTCCATCGAGTGGCGTCCATAACTGCGTTTTGACAATGTCCTACCTGGATCGAGATGAGTTCGATAAGAATTTTGACGGGATACGCATTCAGGACGCGATCAGAAGTGGTGGTGCGGAGCATGTCGTCGGTAGCGTTGGCCAGATGTATGAAAAAGAACAAGAGTGCTTGGAGAATTGCCGTCAGGTTCAAGCCCATCTTGAAGTGCTGAAGAACTATGATGTTGAAAAGACAATTGTCCTCGATCTGGTGGAAGAACTGGCAAAGCGAGATTAAGACACCAGCGTGGTATGGTCCTTTCTAAAGAACGTTGCCGCTGGGCCCAGTCAGCCGCCTCTGAGACAATACGCCGTTTCCGTTAAGGAAAAGCTAGCTGAGACGAACAAGGATGATGGTGTAGAAGGCGTCAGTCTTCTATCGTTCGTGCTCGAATATGCGCGGGAAGAGCTCGACCGAACGATTGAGTTCGGACATGGTCTTTACCTTGCCAAGATGCTGACCATCCTTCGGATCTACAGCCCGGTTGCTACTGAGCGGTTTTCGAAGGCTATAGACGCTTTGATCTCAAAAATTGATCGTGGCATCCGAATAAACGCGGCGGCCGAGAGAGCAAAAGTTGCTGACTTTGAGCGACAGCACGATGCTTGGTTGGAAAGCACGCGCCCGCTTCTGAATGCACTTATTCCTTTACTGCCCACGCTCCAAGAAATCGACGGGAACCCGGACTTTGTGGGTGAGGTCTACGTCAGCGAGAAAACACTGCTTTCACGGGCTGCCAACCCGCATTTGAAAATCCACGAAATCTGTCGTGCGATGCTTGGCATACGGGGATCAGGGGTTACTCGCGATGCCATGCCGGACTTTGCAGACTTGAAGCAGGGTCGCGGAGATCCTGAGGCTCTTGTGCATAAGTATCTCGGGAAAACTGTTGTCGGGGACGTTCTGCTCGCAACGGTCGAGTCGAAGACATACGTGCCGCTGCCCGTCCGATTTGAGCACACACATGTCCTGGGAGGTACCGGCCACGGCAAGACGCAGTTTCTCCAGTCGCTCATCTTGAAGGATCTTCAGGCCGCGCAGGAAGGCAAAGGGTCCCTTGTGGTGATCGATGGGCAGGGGGATCTGATCAGGAAGATCACGCGTCTCAAGTACTTCGATCCTGATGCGGCCGACAGTCTTGCCGATAAGTTGGTCTTGATTGATGCAAACGACGTCGAGTTTCCCGTGGCGATCAACATGTTTGCGCTGAACGAGGAGCAGATGCAGGCGTACAGTGCGGTTAATCAGGAACGCATTTTCAACGCGACGATCAGCCTCTATGAGTATTTCTTTGGCGCCCTCCTTGGCGCAGATCTCACCCAACGGCAGGGCCTTATTTTCAAGTTCCTGGCGCGGTTGTTGTTCAAGATTCCGGACGCGACGATCCATACATTTCTCGACGTGATGGAAAACGGAGAGACCTACCGGCACTACATGGACCAGCTCGATCCGACCTCGCGTCGGTTCTTCGAGCAACAATTCTTCGACAAGTCATTTGATGACACCAAGCAACAGATCGCAACGCGGCTCTGGGGGGTGATCTCGAACAGTACGATCGACCGGCTGTTCTCGACGACTGAGACCAAGTTTGATTTCTTCGAGGCGATCAACAGCGGCAAGATCATTCTGATCAACACCGCAAAAGACCTTCTGCAGGCAGACGGCAACGCGATCTTGGGGCGGTTCTTCATAGCATTGTTGGCGCGTGCCATCCTCCAGCGCCAGGTCATCCCAGAAGACCGGCGACGCGCGACATTCGCCTATATTGACGAAGTTCAGGACTACATTCAGAACGACAACAAGATTGAAGACATTCTCAACCAGGCACGCAAATACAAGGCCGGACTGGTCTGCGCGCATCAAAATCTGGAACAGCTTTCTCGCGAGCAACGCGCGAGTTTTGCTGCGAGCACGACAACAAAATTCGTTGGCGGGATCTCGGCCAAGGATGCAAGGGCACTAGCCCATGACATGCGAACGACGGAGGCCTTCTTGCTAAGTGCGAAGAAGGAACAGCAGCACACAAATTTTGCATGCTTTGTTAAGAACATCACACCTGAAGCCATCATGGTCCCCGTGACGTTCGGTCAAATGGAAGAGATCGAGCAGCTCTCTGACGACCAGTATGAAAGGTTGATCGAACAAAACCGCGCGACATACTGTGTCGGCGCAAACGTCGCCAAGCCAGTTTCGGGGGAGGGGCCTCCGGGCAAACGGAGTGGTGGTGATTTTGAGCTTGGGGACCCTGAGTTGCTATAGCCGCGAAACGGCCGTCAGACCTCATTCAAATTGAGTTCGACATGAACAAACTCAGACAACGACTTGTCTGATTGTTGGCAGTCTCGCTTGGCTCTCATAATGTCCAGCATTCTCGTCCGATTGGACATCATTCGATATGATGTGATCGATGGTCTGAGAGCAGGCTGCACCAGGTCTGGGATAAAATTGCCAGAAAATCGACGTCATTCGCGAGATGACCTGTTGCGACAATTACTCCAAGACAGGTATGGCCAAAGAGTTCTGGTGGTACTTTGCCGGAGCACTGCGAGTGATTGGTGACTTCGTCGCCTCCAGCATTCGTGGGCTTCCACGGCTTGGCATTCTTTCCCGGGGGGAAGGCAGCATGAGCGTTGCGAGCGGCAATTGCGTTGTGGCATTTTCGGGTGTCGTAAGCCCCGTCGGCAGGGACTGATCCAACATCCTGACCAAGTGAAATTTGGTTGAGTAGCTCTGGCAGCATGGGTGCATCGCCGGCGTTGCTGGTGGTGACTTCTACAGCACGCACTTCCAACGTTTCTTCGTCGATCCCTATATGTATCTTGAGCCAAATGCGCCGCTTGGGGCCGCCATGCTTGCGTGCGTTCCATTCGTTTTCGCCCTCAAATTTGAGATGCCGGTGCTATCGATCAAAAGGTTCAGCGGGCCGGTACCGCCACGATACGGAAGGTTGACGTTCAGCCTTCTCTGGCGGCGGCATAGGGTGCTGAAATCCGGTGCCGCCCAGTCCAACCTGATTAACTTCAGCACGCTTTCGACAAAGCCTGTTGTCTGCCGGAGCGGCATCCCGAACAAAACCTTCAACTTCAGACAGGCTTGGATCGCGGCGTCACTGAATTTCTGCAGTCGACCACGGTTAACCGTCGGCGGAGGTGCCCAGGCCATCTCAGGATCGAACCAGAACGAGAGTGATCCACGACGCCTTAAGCTGTCATTGTAAGACGATCAGCTTGTGGTCTTGTACTACGTTTCGGTCCAGCTGCTCATGCCTTCCAGCTATCATGCTGGGTTCAAGAAGTGAATCCCCGTCCAGAATTATGCATCAAAGCCCGTTCAATGGAATCCCTGGTGGTTCAGGTTCAAACCGAATCGCTTAAGGTAAACTGATTCTTGAGCCTTTGTTTCGAAATCTTGAACAATTCTTCCAAGATGGCATAAGCGTCCATGGTTTCCATATAATGTTTCAAGGTTCGCGGATGCTTCAGGTTGAGAAAATCGGGTAGGTCCTCTCGCGAAAGTATTTTGGATTGATTGAAGCCTGGCCACACCCAGCATTTAAGATCGGTACTGTTTGGTCTCGTTCGAAATCGTGCATCGATCAAAAAAAGTTACCGGATTCAGTGTGTTACACTTAACGGGGGCTGGGTCTGAGACCTCAGACCAGAAAGAAAATTCAGCAATAAAATCTATTCTTGAAAGAATATTTGGCGGCCAAGGACAACTGAACAGCCAAAACAGCCTCAATTTCTATCCTTGGTTGAATCTGGCAAAAGTATGGAAATGATTGCGGTTACGGCGTGAAAATGCTCTACTTTTAAGGGACTAGGTGGAGAGTCTATAAATGTATGTTCGCGCTAAAGGACTTGTACTTGCTGCTCTTGCAATGGCCGGGTCGTTTCTATGTGCAAGTGTAGCAAGTGCTGCGACGCTTAGTTTCACGTTAGATGATCAACAGGGCGCCGTTTCAATGCGGACCGATGTGGTGATTACAGATATTGTCGGTGGCGTTAACATGGCGTTCGCTATCAACGATCCGAGTCGAACACCACCTAATGATGGTGACGTGATTGCAGTTTATTTCAATCTCCTTCCGCCCTTCACGTACTCTGACTTGACGATAGCCAATATTGGGCCTGTAACGGGTAGTGCGGGCAACACGAGTAACATCCAAGGCGGTAACATTGGCCAAACATTCAATGTCGGAGTGGCAATTGGAACCACTGGCGAAGGTAGTGGTGACGTTTACGCTGCCTTTGATTTCGACGTTTTGGGCTCCGCATCGGGCGTAGACCTGACCATTGCGGCTTTCTTCAACCAAACGTTTGCGGCGCGCGGGGGATCAATTGGATTAGGTGAAGATTCCGCCAAACAGTTTGGAACAGCGGGTTCTGGCGGGGACGGCCAGACACCTATTCCGCTGCCTGCGGCTGGATGGATGTTGATATCCGGACTTGCCGGACTTTTTGCCTTGCGTCGTCGTAGGAAGGCCGCCTGATCTCATCTTTGGTGAGCAGATGCAGTGACGAATTGGGCAGCGTTGTGCTGCCCTTTTCATTTCTCTAATAGAAACCTGCCTCGACCCGTACAGATCTCATCAGCTGCTCTTATTCTCCGAGGGCAGCTCACTCGTATTCTGAACAGCGGGCTGATGCATTTTTCGGTAGTATAGCGGGAGTGGTTTGCCCGACGAACCGCTAGATCGCGTAGGATGAAGGTCCGATCTGCCCGCTCAGCAAAACGCGCGGTTACAATTTTGATGTCTGATATGGGTTGGCGATCGCAGAACATGATGCGATCGCCACGGTTCTTGCTGTGAGAGCCGATGCTCTAACTAGTAAGGCGGGAAGGACCTATCTAAACGCTTCAGATCCAAGCGATAAGATCATCCACGGCCACGCCACCAAGTGCGGTGATCGAGACTGCGTCAACCGCATCAAACGCCGGATCGGAGAGTGTAACGGCCTCTTCTTTACCTGCCCGCAGGCTGATGGTTTCTGTCGCGACAGCCGCGCCATCAACAAAGGCCGTAAAGGTGGCATCCACGCGACCTTTGCCGCCCACCGTGACTACACCGCCGCCGAAATCGAAGGTCCCATCGTTGTTGACTTGGAGGATCAGACTGTCTCCAACACTCTGGGCATACTGATCGCCGGAGCCTGCGCCCATGAGGGTCGCCTCCGTTACGGTGAAACCATCTTCGACCAGGCCAGTCTCGAAATCGAGAACAACCTCAGTGGGTGCGGCCCCGATGCCTTGAATGGTGACGGTCGCCGTCGCGGTGTCGACGCCACCGTTGCCGTCCGTGATCTCATAGACAAAGCTGTCTGTTGCGGTTTGTCCATCGAACAAAGCGTCGAAGACGCCGTTTTGATCGTAGGCAAATGTCCCATCGGCGTTAAAGGTGACAATTGCGCCTGACACCAGAGCAACGGGTCCTGATGTCAACCCCGCAACGGAGCTCAACGTCAAGGCGCCGCCATCGGCAACGTTCTCTGTGCCGCTGCGATCATTCGCAATCAGGTTCCCACTGAGCGTTGCGCTTTCTTCGATCGTGAATGTGTCGTCTACCGCTTCAGGCGGTGGGGTGCTCCCAGGCCCAATGGGGCTGCGGGTTACAAACGAGATGTCATCGAAAGAGAAGCTGCCGTCACCGGAAAAAACAACCCAATCGACGCTGTCGAACGTTGTATCAAATGTCACGTCGCTGGGGCGACGTGCGCCGGCATTCAACTGTGTGGAAGCCACAAGGACACCATCATCATAGGCTTGCACTTGGATCTTGGTGCGGCCCGATGCGCCAATGACCTGAAGGGCATTGAGGTCAAAATTCTCGCCCGTCGTGGAAATGGTGACTTGCCCGGTGCTGCTTTCGCCTGCTTGGGCACCGCTCATTTGAGACGTCGTGACGACCTCAAGACCATAAAAATCTAGCCCTGCGATTCCGGAGAATGTACCGGCGGTCAGGCCCTCAAAATCGACCAGAACAGATTGCGTGATGGTTGGGGGTGACACGCCATCGATGGAAATCGACACGTTGGCGGTATCACTGCCGCCCTGTCCATCTGCGATCGCGTAGCTGAAGGCATCGGTTGCGGTTTCACCATCTTCCAGCGTGTCAAAGGCGCCATTCTGGTTGTAGCTAAATGTCCCGTTGGCATTCAGTGTCAGCAAAGCGCCGGAGGTGAGACTGATCTGCGTGCCAACGTTTCCGCTTACCCCGTTCACTTCGGTCACGGTCAGCGTGGCACCCGCGTCGGGGTCACTGTCGTTGCTCAGGACATTTCCGTCCAGTGCCGTGTTTTCTGTCACAGTGTATGTATCGTCCAAGGCGATTGGTACCGTGTTGTCAAAGACACCATTTACCGTGACGGTCACGTCCGCATCGCTGGTCTTGTTGCCGTCGGAGATGGTGTAGCTGAAGACTTCGGTGCCGATTTCCCCTTCGCCCAGGCTGTCGAAGGCGCCGTTCTGCGCGTATTCGAGGAGACCGCCTGCGAGGAGCGTGACGCTTGCGCCGGAGGCAAGCGTCACCGTCTCGCCCGTCGCAACAGCGGTGCCCGCGATTGCGGTGATGGTCAGCGCGTCCCCATCGGGGTCTGTGTCATTCAAGAGAACGTCCATCCCGGTCAGGAGCGCGTCTTCCTGAACGGTGAAGGCATCGTCAGCGGCCACCGGGGGCTGGCTGTCGGTGACACCATCGATGGAGATTGTGACGGTCGCCTCGTTTGATGTGTCTTTGCCATCCGTGGCGACATAGCTGAAGGTGTCAGTGGCTTTCTCGCCTGCGTTGAGGGCATCGAATGCCCCATTCTGCTGATACTCGAAGGTGCCGTCTGCATAGACGGTTAGGGAGGCGCCCGAGGCGAGCAAAACCTCGGTGCCTGCCGGATCGTCCGTCACGGTGACGCCATTGACACTGGCAACGCTAAGCGCGCTATTTTCCGCATCTGTGTCGTTGATCAGCATGTCGTTTGCGCTGAACGCTTCATCTTCGATGGCAACATAGGCATCATCGTTTGCGACTGGTGCCGTATTGGGCGCACCGATTGTGTCTGCTACGGCTTGCCAGCTCAGGGTTTGATCTGAGAAGGTCAGCCACTCGACCGTATCTGCGACCCAGTCGATTGCGGCATTGATCACCTGCAAAATGCCGCCGACGATATCGATGGTATAGGTGGCAAAGTTCGCCCCGAAGATCACTTCGTCCGTGCCGGCATCACCGAAGTATCGATCGCTTCCGACGCTGTCATGGAAGGTATCGTTGCCACCGTTGCCGGTCAGAATATTGTCGGCCGCGTTGCCAAAGAAGACTTCCGATCCCGCGCCACCGATGGCGTTTTCAATGATGGTGCCTTCGGCAATGGCGAGGTTCCCGATGCGTCCTCCCACATTGGAAAGCGACGGGCTGGTGGCACCTCGATCAGAGGGGGCGAGGTTAATGAGTGTGTTGTTTGAATAGCCAGAGAGATCGAGCGTATCGATGCCGTCCCCATCGACAATGGTCGAGGCGGTACGGTGGGCGTAAGAGGACCAGTTTGCCCAGATATCGCTGACCTCAGAGGTCACTGTGGTGTTGAACCCCCAGGTGGTGTCCTCGGTGAAGGCATTGGAGACACCGTAGCCTTGCCGCCCGTAGAGATCGTCGAGGGCCATCCAGTCGACTGCCATGGGCGTCTGGAGGAATTCGTAGCTTCCCGTGACGGAGGTGTTCTCGGTCTGGCTGAAGTACGACATCATCGAGCCTTGCCAGCTGTCGTTCTCAAAGGTGTTATCCACACCGTAGGTGGCGCTGCCGTTGTAGGACCCCTGATGTCCTAGTCCGATGGCATGACCGATTTCGTGCAGGATCGTCTGCAGCGTGTAGTCGTCATATGTGGATGTGCCACCCGACCACGATTGAGCGACGTTGATCTGTGCATAGTGGATCGAGCTGCCCCAGGCGCCGCTGTTGTAGTAGCTGTGGCTTGCATAGGCGCCGCTGTCATTGTCGCGGAAAAAGAAGTCGACAAGATTCGTGTCGGTGGATGTTGTTTCCACAAACTGAATGCCAAGGGTAGCTTCAAAGAGCTTGAAGGCTTCACGCACCAGAGTGGCACGGGCGGCTGTAATGCCGTCAGCATCTGCGTTGAAGCCGCTCAGATTGTAATGCAGAACGCCGTTGTTGGCATCGGTCCCGGAGGATGTGACATTGTGAGAGCGGGTGCCGTCGCCATAGCCGGTGTTCCAATACCCCGTCTGCAAGAACTCCGCGAGATCGCCAAGGACCGAAGGCGCGGAGGCGGATGACGTTCCCTCTGTTGTGTCAGAGCTGGCCGCTGCCTGTGTCAGCTCTTCAAGCTTCATGGAGCATCCGCTGCAGCCACAGGCGCCTTCGTGTACGGTATGCTCGTAGAGAACCAGATCGGCAACCCAGTTGATGGAGGTGTCTTCCTCGGGAGCGGCGTATTTAACCTGGTTCAGAGAGACATTGGACGCCGCACCTTGATCTGCGCTGAAAAGGGTCGCGCCGCTCGCGTGGACGGCAGCAATACCGGACGCGTCACTCTCCTGAGCCACCGACGATGCGGGCGTTTCAGATGTACTGCCCTGCAGTTCCAGATCGACAGACGACGCGTTCGCGTCCGACGTTGAGGGGGCCGTCGGGTCATCGACGGTTTCATCTTCGAGAAGACTCCCCGCAGAGGGGTCCGATGTTTGTGCCATCGCGGCGGGCGAGGACACGATTCCCAATACTGAGGCGACCTCAGCTGCATTCGCGCGCTTGCTTGAATTTTCGTCTTCCAAAGAAACGTCGAATAGGGTTGACCGTCTGGGCATCACGTTTTCTCTCTGTCAGTTCTCTGCAAGCCGCCGCACCGCCTCTGGGGCCATTGCGAATCGTATTGCGTTCTTCGCTTGCAGCTCTGCATGCAAAGTGGGCTCAAACTATGACCGGAAAGCGCCGAGAAGTTGCCACAGGACCTTTGAAATCCTCGACCGCCCAGGGCTCCAGGGTCGTGATTTCAGAATGCGTGGCGGGAATGGCCCTGCGGCGGTCGAAGTTTTGGTTGCATGGGCGGGGCCGAGAAGACTTGGGCTATCACCCTCGGCAGAAGAGAGAATTCCCACTCCATGGCGCGTCTACCCATCGCTGATTGCGTCGGAGGACTGCTGCGAGAGCGAGGCTCATCTTGTGACGCGCGAGCGTCCACACAAGGCCTTGACGGTTCAGGCGACCGCGAGTGGAAAATTGCTGCCTTGCATCAGGCAGAATGGCTCCCTCAAACGTATTCGAGAGAGTTCTATTTCCGCACCCCGCTCAATTTCGGGGTGGAATTCCTCTGGATCACTTCGCGATTTTCTTTAGGACTTTGAGTCTGTTTGAACGCAGCAACATGGGATGACGGACCAGAGCCTGTGCGAGCGGCTGTTGAAAAGGTTTCGCGCAGTGTTTGAGCTGGTCGGCCACGTCTTTCACCTTGGCATTGATCTCATTTCGAGCTGCGGGTGGGTCCATGACGGCCATGCGGCCGACATCCGCGGCAACCGCAATCAGTCCCCCGCTGATGAGCCCATATGCGCCAAGTATTTCACATTTGCTCATCAGGTATTTCACCACGTAGCCGGGATGGGTGTGTGCAAATTTCACCAGGTATCCCGACTGCCGAACAATATCCCGGGCGTCTTTGTCCGCCGTATCTTGCCCCTGTCTCGATGCCACGTCATCGAGCTTGCCGGGCAAAGCGGGATCAATCGCTCTCAATTCGCTGTCGAAGGTGGTTCTCGGCGGCGCGGGCATGCGCCCAGCGGCATTGTCGGCGGCGGCCATCCGTCGTTTCCAACCCGCGACATCCCTGTCCAGATCGTCCCCCGATAGGATCTCACCTTTGACCACAAATTTCACGGTGTCCTTCAAGTCATCCCAATTATCAAGGATTTCGCGTACCTCGCACATGGTGATGACTTCGCTGTGGGGATCTCCCAACGTCGCCCCACCTTGGGCTAGGAACTCCGCGATGGCCTGGTTTTTGACGCGCTTGTAGTTGACGACATCGTCCATGTTGATGCCATCAAGGCAGTAATAGACCGGCGTTCCCTGGTTCTTTGCCAGCCATAGGCCTGCCTTGCAGGCGATGCCACCCATGAACTTGCCCGGATCGATGCCTGCAATCTGGGACAGCATGATGTCCTGGTCCCCAAATTGTCCGTGGGCGTCATCGTGCTTGCGCACGAACGTGCCTTCTGGGATTTGCTGGGCCAACTCCGTCAGCATCGCCGTTGCATCGGCCCGGAACCGGTCGAGGTAGGCGTCCTTGTCCCGCCGAACCGGATCGTACTTGTCCTTGAATTGCTTCTCGGTCTTGGTCCAATTCGCTTCGATTGTCTCGACGCCTTCCTTGACCAGCTTCCGGATGGTTTTTTTCGGCTTTTCCAGCAGCAGGGCGTAGTTTTCCGGCGTCAGCGCGGGCTCGATCGCCTCCCACAATTCCATCATCCGCACCGGACGCACGCCTTCGTCGGTCTGGTGCGCGGCCAGAACGTAGGGACCGCGCATGCTTTCAAAGCCCCAGATGGTGCCCGGATTTTCCTGAAACGCTTCTAGCAATTCCGAATCCTTGATGTCTTGCCAACTCGTGAGGGTGACGGCTGCATCTTCGGCTTCAAGCCTTTCGAATATCTTCTTCACACCTTCCGCACGTGCTTTGCGGACAGCAGACAGATCGTCTTCCTCGTCGGTGTCCAGCTTGGCAGTATCGGGCAGGTACTCCTGCAGGATATGCTGCAGCGGTCGCACAAAGCCGCTGTAGGCACCCGCCTCGCTCTTGTCGCTCAGCGCCGGACGCGTGGTATCGACACCAAGCTCGATCAAGGCACAGATTTCGTCGTATCCCTTCTTGTCGAAAAGCTGTGCACAAACGCGGGCGCCAAGCCCCCTTGGCTTACTGCCCAGGGCCATGTTGGTATCGTTCCAGGTGCTGACGGGTATCGCCTCGGATAGGAATTCGAAGAGCTCTGGGTCGCGCGGGTCACGGGAATCGCGTTCCGCGAGATTGAGGATCGCGTTGGCCACCGCATCCGTCCGCGTTGTGCCCAGTGAGCCCAGAAATTCCTGGTAATCGTCATCCGTCGGATCCCCGGCGGCAAGAAACAACCCGGCAAGATCGGGGTCCGCTTCCAGCAGGCGGCGCCCGTCGTCATTCTTGAGCATGCCCTTGGTCAGCTCCCGGATCTTCTTTTTATCGCGGGGGGCCACGGTGTTGAGCGTCAGGATGATCTTCAGGCTCTCCCAATCGGCTTCCGCGGGCGACTTGGCAGCAGCCTCGAATATATCATCCAGGTTATGTGTGATGGGTGCGGCCGCCTGCGCGACGAAAGCCTGCAAAAAGGTATTCACATCCTCAATCGAGGGTTCGCGGTCGTCTTCACCTTGCCCGGACGTAGAAGCGCTGCCAACGTTTAGCGAGGCGTCGGTCATGATGCTTTCCTTCCCATGCGGTTGACGTCATTCTGCAGTTTCCTCAGAACCCCGCCTAAGGTGGCCGACACGGTCACTGGCACGCCCCAGGGATTGGCATCAATTGCTTTGACGCGCGGATCGGAAGCAAGCCATGCCTCCGCCTCAGATAGGGCGGTCAGCGCGGCATCTCTGTTTTTCGCATCCGTTGGCGCTTGCTGAAACCCCATCAGCGCGGTGATCATCTTCGTGCGCAGCGGTGACAGCAATGTTTCCACTTCATCCGCAACCCCCTGCACCTCGGGTATGGCGCTCTTGCGCAGACGGTCTGACAGCAGCCGCAACTCATCGTCCACAGCGTCTTTGGCCGCTTGCCAGTCAGCCAGCACCGTGATCTCTGCCGTTGGAGGCGGAGTGGGCGCTGCAAGCTTTTTCAGCGCCGTCTCGACCGTGGTCAGGGCTTTTTCGGCGGCGGGTGGGTTGGCGTCCCCCACGGCTTTCTCCACCATTCCCATCGCCGCCTGCAGTTTGGCGCGTTTGGCGTCATCAGAAATCTGATCAATCTGTGTTTGCGCCTCTTCCATGCGCTGCCGGAGCGGCTCCAAGTCTTGTCGGGCCTGGGCGGCCAGTTTTGCAAGAGCGGCTTCTATGCGCCCAATGGTCGCCTCGGCCGTCTCAAGATCGCCCGACCGGATCGCTTTGACTGCAGATGCCGCAGCGGCCGTCAGCTTTTCCGCGGCTGCCGTCGGAAGTGTTTTCAGCTGTTGCTGGATCGCTTTCAGTTTTTGGGCCATGGCCGCGGGGTCGGGCGTGTTCTGGGCGGCCTTCGACGCTTCTGCTGTCTGCGCGTCCGAAGTTGCGGCTTCCTCCTCCGCCTCAAGCGAGGGATCGTCCGGCAACTCCTCGATGTCCTGCTCCAGCACTGTGCCGTCTTCGTCCATCACCACGACATTCAGAGGGACTTTGTGCAGTTTGAGAAACCGCTTCACCTTCTTGGCAAGGCCGGGCAGCGTCCGCTCACAGCGCAGGTTGAGAACCTTGCCCTCGACTTCGCAAGTTCCAAAGGCAACCTTCGCGCCCTCTCCATCCGCTTTGACTGATTTCCCGATGATGGAAGGCGCCTTGAGCCGATGCATGCCCAGCAGCGTGTTCTTGTCCTCCTTGCCGGGATTGACGCCAAATGAAACAGGCTGCTTGCGGGCGAAGCGGATCATCTGCTTCAGTTCGGCGCCTTCGACGGCAAATTCAGACATTTGGTCCTCCACCAAGACGACATGTTTTTGTCTGACGTCTTTTGTATTGCAACGGAGGCCAAGTGCCTTCGGTACGCAAATAAGCGCCGGTGCGCGGAACACGGACTGTTACCGTTCAGACCTGAAGACCATCGGCATCGATAGTCCCCGATTGGCCCTTCGCTGAAGGGTATGCTGACCTTGATCTTTTCATTGCGCAACCTTTATCGGGTCTTCGGCGGGGAGATGCGGTGTATTGAAGCCAGCTTTGGATAGGATGGTGTGACACTAGCTTTGGTGTCTATGTCCTTGTCTTTGAAGTCGCTCTGCGAGGGCCGATTGGGGTCTTCTTGGTTTCGGCAACTGACGTGCCCAAACCGCTGGCCTCCGCCCTAGGATTGCCATTCCACCCGCGACTTGAGAAGAGTGGTTCCACCGATGAAGAGCTCTTCGAGCAGCGTCTCTCAACAAAACCAGGACTGAGCGTAGGAGACTTTCTTTGATTTTCCATCTATTGGAGATAAACCACCGGCTTCCAGCCGGTCCGCTTCAGCGTCTTCGTTGATGATCTCTCCT